>JBLHHN010000411.1:0-5585 GCA_047616785.1 Verrucomicrobiales bacterium | reverse complement strand
AAGCCGGGCCCACCATAGCGATCCTCCTCTTCCCAGCCAAACTTGCCTGCACCGCAGAAGACCTGCCTGGTGACGAGAAAAGCCAGCATTCCCCGGCTGATCGTGCGCCAAGGCACGCTGCGCTGCAGCAGATAGTTCTCGTGACATCCGTAGCTATGGCCGAGGAAATCCGTGTTGTTCTTGTAAAGTCGCACCCGCCCTTCCTTGCCATCCTGCGTCTTCTCCGAGAGCGCCTCCGCGCAGTCCATGACGAGGCGATCGCCTAACTGATCTTGCCGAAGCAACTCCGCAATCGTGGCACACTCAGGCGTGCAGTACTCTGGGTGCGCGTGGTCATTGTAGAAACGTGCGCCATTCTTCAGAGCGAGATCACTCTTGATCTCTGAGAAACTGAGAGGGCGCACCGCGTCTTGAGCGAAGTAGTTGGCTTCATCGAAATCCTGACGGAGTTCTTCCACGCGAAAGCCACGCGCATCGACATGCGGATCCTCACAGGAGTAATCCCAGCGCATGCGCACACCACGTTGAGTCGCCGCGCGGACCAAGGCGATGGACTCGGCCACGACATCGTAGTTAGGCCCAGGCACTTCACGACTGATCCCGTATTCCGTTTCTAGACCATAGAGAATCGGCGGCTGACTCATGCGGCCTGAAGATTCTTCAGCAGACTGGTGAGGCCTTCGTGAAAACGTTTCTCACACTCTTTCATGTAGACATAAGCGTTTCCAACCCGCCCTCCGTGGCACCAACGCAAGAGCGCTGGACTCGCGATACGAAGGCCTTCGGCCAAACGCAACAGCGCCTGATCAAGCCGAGAATCGCCAGGATTTCGGCTCAAGCGATCCAACTGGGTGGCCGATCCAAGCAGCTCTGCCAATCGCGCCTCACAGACATCGTCGGAGGTATCGTTCAACCACGTTTCCAACCGCTTCCGCAAGGTTTGGCAGAAGAGCTGAATCTCCAACGCATCGGCGTGTTGGGGGCCTGTCTGATGCTGCTCCAAGTATGTCGACAAGACGGTCTCGATCTCTGCGATCATGGCCAGCAGGGTCTGGAGACATTGTTCCAGCTCGCTCGTCAAAGGACGTGCTTTCATGCCCCTCACTATAAACAGTTTATCGAGCCGTGGCAACCACCCTCTCTCAATCTGAGACAGTGATCACCGCGCGGCGGTAGGCGACGAGGCTCGGAGTGCCATGGTCCTGAACTGTGAGAACAAGATGGATCGTCGAATTCTTGGGCGAATCCTTTGCCATCCCCATGATAGTCAGTTGGGCTTCTCTTCCAAGGACCGGAATCAATGATAGGTCGCCTTTGAAGGTCCCAGCTTCTTGATAGATCGTCCAAGAAGACGCAAAGTCATCCCCATCGGGGTCACTGCTCCCCCTTGCGGTGAATGTCAGGGCATCGCCCGCCTTCGCTTTGAGCTGTAGGACGTTCTTCGTTGTATCTCCATTGAGCACTGCCACAGGATTGTGATTCGCTTTCTTAAAATCATCGGCCACGCACCAGTCCATGCGCGCGGCGAAGTCATGTTGGAAATGACGCCGCCAACGAGAAATGGTCGCGGGATTCGAGGTGTGGGGCACATTGTCAACCATGACGGTGTCACGACTAAACTGATTGTTCGTCCAGATACGATGCGTTTCTCCATAAGATTGATAGAGGACGTAGCGACCGCCCCAACCTCCATAGGACGGACTGACAGCCCAACCAAGGCCATTCTCAATGAGACCAAGGAATGATGGCGTGTCACCTTCCATGATGTATTCGACCCTTGGATAGAGTGCACCCAGCGGGCCATGGTTCTTCATCACGTTCTCCTCAAGCCAAGGATTGTCCACCAACTCAAAGTCCACCATAGGGCCATTCTTATAGTGCCGATCCCCTGAAATGCCTGTCCAGGTGGCTTCATAATATTCGCGCCAATCTGTACTGCTCGGCGAGACCACGTAGTAGAGCTCTGGGTAATGCAGGCGAAGCCAACGCCCGGCATCGTCTTGATCTGAAATGGTATAGACGCGCAGCTTGCCGATCAGTTTGGCCAATGCATCAGGAGACCGATCTTTCCGCGCGTCCCACAACGCTTGTGCCAGGGTATTCACACCACCCCACACACTGATCCAAACCGGGCGCGCGTCGTCACGGTCCGCGGCGGCCAAGAGGAGCTTCGATCCTGCCGAAGCTTTGCCTTCGCCCACGGCTTCGATGCCATAGACAGGCTGACCCGTCGCGGTCACCGCTAGGAGCTGTTCTTTGGTAGGGAACCCAGAAGCATGCTTCTCCAGATTCGGTCGGACTTGTCCGTAAGCGTCTACTTGTCGGCGAATGAGATCCTCACGCGCTCGATCTCGCAGATGCGTCGAGGTTGTCGCGACGAGCCCTTCGATATCATATTCATTGGCATAGACGAGGAATCTCACCATCGACTCTTCATCGTCGGGCTCATTTGAAATGTCTGTCAGGACAAAGACACGCTGTTTCTCTGCCAAGACGACGCCGTTCATGAGCCACGCGGTGAGAAAGAAGATAAGAACGGATCTCATCTGTGCATTGCAGGGAAGTGGCAGCTTACTTTCAAGGCCCAAAGCTTGCGCTTTCCGCGTTTCGATATAGAGCTATCGGTGCTACAATTCCATTTCCTATACGGCTAGAACCATCATGAGCACTAAAACGACCAAGACGAAATCCACCGCAAAGACGCCTCTCGAGCGAGGCGAAGCCATGACTGGGGCTGAAATCCTGGTCAGCTGCATGGAGCGCGAGGGCGTCGAACTCATCTTTGCCTACCCAGGCGGGGCCAGCATGCCGATTCACCAGGCGCTGACGAAGTCCAAGCAGATTCGCACGGTGCTGCCGCGCCATGAGCAAGGCGGTTCCTTTGCCGCCGAAGGGTATGCCCGCGCCACCGGCAAAGTCGGTGTTTGCATGGCAACTTCTGGTCCTGGTGCGACGAATCTAGTGACGGCGATTGCTGACGCGTATTTGGACAGCACGCCATTGGTGACAATCACCGGTCAGGTGCCCCAGGCCATGATCGGTCGCGGCGCTTTCCAAGAAACGGATTTCTTCGGCATGACATTGCCTGTGGTGAAGCACAGCTACTTGGTGACAGACATCAATGAGATTCCTCGCATTGTTAAAGAAGCCTTTTACATCGCCAACACAGGTCGCCCTGGTCCCGTCGTGATCGACATGCCGAAAGACGTGCAGGAAGCGAGAGCGCAGCCCGTTTATCCTAAAGAAATCAATTTGCGCGGCTACAACCCGAACCGTCCGCTCGATGAGGTGGCTCTGAACGAAGTCATCGGTCTGATCAAGGAAGCGAAGCGCCCGATGATCTATTGCGGCGGCGGCATCATCACAGGTGACGCAGCGGCTGAGCTGAAAGAGTTTGTGGAGCGCACCGGTATTCCTGTGGCAAGCACGATCATGGGCGTGGGTTCATTCCCAGAGAGTCATGACCTTTCTCTGAAATGGTTAGGCATGCACGGCACCGTGTATGCGAACAACGCGGTGAACGAGGCGGATCTCTTGTTAGCCTTGGGCGTGCGTTTCGATGACCGCGTGACTGGCAAAGTCGCCGAGTTCGCCAAGCACGGTACCATTGTCCATATCGACATCGACAACTCTGAGATCAACAAGAACAAGGTCGTCAAGTTGCCCATCTTGGCCAACGTCAAGGAAGCTTTGGCGCGCTTAAACGAGTTGTTAGACCAAGCAGGCGACAAGCCACGTGTCGCAGGTCACGATCAGTTTCCCGATTGGTACACGCAGATCGCCGAGTGGAAGAAAGACAATCCCCTCCACTACCAAGATCCGGATCCCAATCTCATTCCGCCTCAGTATGCCATTGAGCAACTTTACGACCTAACGAAAGGCGACCTCATCGTCACGACAGGTGTGGGCCAGCATCAAATGTGGGCTGGGCAGTACTACAACTACGATCATCCACGTCGTTTCATCACCTCCGCAGGTTTGGGGTCGATGGGTTACGGTTATCCAGCAGCGATTGGGGCCAAGCTCGCTTTCCCTGATATGCAAGTGGTCGACATCGATGGTGACGGCTCATTTCTCATGAACGTGCAGGAACTCGCTACTGCGAAGGTGGAGAAGATTGCGGCCAAAGCGATCATTCTGAACAACCAGCATCTCGGCATGGTGGTGCAGTGGGAAGACCTGAAATACGAGAGCAACCGTGGTCACACCTATCTTGGCGACCCGCATGCGCCGGACGATAACATTTACCCCGACTACGTGACGATGTGCGCTTCCTTTGGAGTGACGTGCGAGCGGATCACCGACCGCGCCGAGGTTCGCCCAGCGATCGAACGGATGCTAGCGTCGGACGAAGCGTATGTCTTGGACATCATGGTGCCTTACACCGAGCACGTGTTGCCGATGATTCCCGGCGGCATGACTTACAAAGACATCATCACCGAGCGCATCGCGGATGATTTCAAGGGCAACGTTCCCTCGGCACTGTAATCCATTCGGTTAGCCTAGGCGGATGAAAGTCGCTATCCTCAGCGATAGCCATGATCGGCTGGATCACTTGGAGTGCGTCCTCGCGTCCGTGAAGACATCGGGTGCGGAGAGGCTCTGTTTCCTCGGCGACTTCTGCGCGCCCTTCAGCCTCGCTGCCTTAGCGAAAGGTTTCACCGGCCCAATCGATGCTGTCTTCGGAAACAACGACGGCGATGTGTTTCTACTCATGCAAGTGGCGAAGAAATTCCCGCACGTCGCGTTCCATCATCCTCTCGCAGAGATTGAAATCGATGGCGTGAAGATCGCGCTCCAACACTATCCCGAGTTGGGAAAACGTTTGGCAGAGAGTGGTGCCTATGACGCAGTCTTCACGGGACACGATCATCAGCGTTACCAAGAACAGATTGGCGACACACTCTGGGCAAACCCAGGAGAGATCATGGGCCGCTTCAGCACCGTGAGCTACGGCTTGTTTGAGACGAGCACCCGGACCTTTGAGCACGTCATCGTGACGTCAGTTTAATCCACGTCGTCCTCGTCTACCGACTGGATCAAGACGAACGGCGACACCACTTGGCATTGGAATTTGGCGTTGATCGATTCCCAGTAAGCGCCGTGCGGGGCCGAGGGCTTCACAAGATCGCCAGACGCTAGCCACGCAGACACAAGTTTCTGATCATCTTCAGCAAAGGCGCGGCCAACTTCGGGAAGATCGAGTGCCGAGTCCACATAGATCAGAGCACCGCTGATGAGGTGCTCCTTGAGGTCATCCCACGAGGCTCGCCCCGCGTACTTAGCCAACTTCTCCTCTATGCTTGCGTTATCCTCCCCGAGGATTTGATAACGCATCTGCTCCGAACTCTCGTTAGGGTCACTCACCATGATGCGTTCGATCTCTAGCGACCTTCTGGAAAAAAGCAAACCCGCACGGCCGAATGGCCATACGGGTTTGATAACTTTTCAAAAGCGAGGCTGGTAAGCCCCTCAAAAGAGTTAGGTGATGTTTAGAGCACCATGTCCTTGAGTCTCTTCAAAGGACGCACCTTGACCGCAACAGAGGCAGGCTTGGCTTTGAACATGACTTCTTCTTTCGTAAA
>JBLHHN010000410.1:0-5603 GCA_047616785.1 Verrucomicrobiales bacterium | reverse complement strand
ATGCCTAAGAAAACTCATCCGAAGAATCCCCACGGCAGAAAGTGAAACTCACCACGGCACAGAACGAAACTCACACAGCACCAATTGGTTTTGACTCCACGGTTGTTAGCGCCTCGGAACAGGGATCTTCCGAGTGGGCGTGACCCACGAAGGATCCGGCCCCAAAGGCGAGACGCTTGAGCACCTCGTATTCACCGATCCAAAGGACAACCAACACTTCCGACCGATCTGCATGTCGAACGGCCCCGACGGTGGGCTCTATTTTTGCGATTGGAGCCAGACCATCATCGGCCACCTGCAGCATCACATTCGCGATCCCCATCGCTATCACCAGCACGGACGGATCTATCGAATCACCTACACTGGTCGCGACCTGGCTAAGCCACCAGCGATCGACGGGCAGCCGATCGACGCCTTGTTGGAAAATCTCGCCAGCCCCGTCAATGGCACCCGCCTCCTCTCGAAAATCGAACTCGATACCCACCCCACGAAGAACGTCATCGCTGCGGTGGATCGCCAATGGAAAGCCCTCAAAGCCAAGGACGACAGCGATGCCAAAATCGAGCACGAGAAAATGGAACTTCTTTGGGTGCATCAGTGGCACAATGTCGTCAACGAACCACTCCTCGAAGAAATGTTGGCTTCGCCGACGCACGAAGCCCGAGCCGCGGCCGGGCGCTTCCTTTGCTACTGGCGCGATCGCGTAGCCGAACTGCTGAAGAAGCTCGAAGCACTCTGCACCGACGACCATCGCAGAGTCCGCCTCGAGGGAATCCGCATGGCCAGTTTCTACCAGCGCGAAACATGCCGACATCCTCACAGAAATGCAAGCATTCGCCAAAGCCTCACACACGCCCGTCCAGATAGGCGCCTCCAGCAACAAAGCCCGCACACGCCATGAGCGTGATCGCCAAGCCAAGTCGGGCACGTCACGCCCGCCGGAGACCAGGCGTAAGAAGGCCGGCAAGACCAACAAGATCTCAGAGAAGAATCTCGTGCCCGCCTCCGAGATGAAGCTGATCCGATTCAGCAGCGAGAATCGCGGAAATGACCGCAAAGCCGCCTATGCCATCGACGGCAAATCCAACAACGTCTGGCATTCGCAGTTCTCCGATAAGGTCGCTGAACACCCTCACGAATTGGTCATCGATCTAGGCAATTCACGCACTCTGTCAGGATTTCGCTATCTTGCCCGCCAAGACAGGTGCTGGAACGGCGCCTTTGCTGACACGAAATTCTATGTCAGCAACAAAGCCGACGCCTTTCCCGACACTCCGGCAGCCAAGACGACCTTCAAGAAATTAAAAACCTCACAGAAAGCCAATTGCGAACAACCAACCCCTGGCCGTTACGTTACGTTCTCATTCGCAATCTCACAGAAGTGAACGGCAAGAAATGGGGATCTGCCGCAGAGATTGGCGTGATCGAGACGAGTCAAGAGTAAATCGCAACACTTAAATGGTATGTTAGTTTTTCCGAATGAACAAACTGTCATCAAACAGGGCCAAATCGTTCGCCTAATTTGTTAGGCTTCTTCTCATCGAGAAACGAGGTCTCACACAGTTTCGCATAATTTCCCCTCAAGGCCAACAACTCCTCGTGTGTCCCTTGCTCGATGACACGCCCAAGCTCCAAGACGTAGATGCGATCCGCACGACGCACGGTGGACAGCCGGTGCGCGATGACGATGCTCGTGCGACTCGTCATCAGACGTTCGAGGGCTTGCTGAATGATGCGCTCGGTTTCTGTGTCCACACTCGCTGTCGCTTCGTCTAGCAGAAGGATGGGTGGATTCTTCAAGAGCGCACGTGCAATCGAGATGCGCTGTTTCTCTCCGACGCTCAGTTTCACCCCGCGCTCACCCACGACGGTATCTAACTTATCTGACAGTCGTTCAACGAAGCTCGTGGCATTGGCGATTCTCAGGGCTTCCCACATCTCCTCATCTGTGGCATCGCGCTTGGCGATCCTTAGATTCTCCTTCACAGAATCATTGAAGAGGAAACTTTCCTGAGTGACATACCCGATCTGCCCGCGAAGAGATTCTTTGTTGATCCCATGCACGGGGTGACCATCGACGAGGATCTCACCGCTATCGTATTCGTAGAAACGGGTGAGCAGATTGATGATGGTCGATTTCCCGGCTCCCGTCTGCCCGACCAAGGCGATCGTTTCGCCTGGAGCGGCCCTGAGGGTGACCTCATTGAGGGTCGGCATCTTCTCCGTGTAGGAGAAGCTGACTCTCTTGTAATCGATCGCGCCTCGCACATCGGCTAAAATCTCCCCCTCACCCACCCCAGGCTCGTCTTCCGTGTCCATGATCTCGAACACACGCTCACCTGCAGCGCGCCCAGCTTGAATGAGCTGGTTCAGAGAGTGAAGCCGGTTCACCGGATCATAGAAAAGCTGGAGCATGAGCACGAAAGCCGCCAGATCACCAGGAGCCAATCGGCCTTCGATCGCTGCCTGACCACCGAAACCTAACACCAACACGAGCCCAATGGATCCGAGGAAAGTCATGCCAGGATTGTAGATCGCCCAGGCACGCATCACGACAAGCGATGCTTGTCGGAGTCTATCACTAGCAGCATTGAAGCGCTGATGTTCCGCCCCTTCCATGGTGTAGGCCTTGATTTGACGGATGCCTGCAATGTTGTCATGTAAGAGGGAGTTCATTGCACTCGTCGCTTTCCTCACACCCTGATAGCGCTTGTGCGCCGTACGTGTGTAGAGGGAAGCTCCAAGGATCAAGAACGGGATGGGCAAAAGTGCAATCGCGGCCAACTTCGCATCGGTGTAGAACATCACGCTAGCAATGAGGCCAATCTGCAAGACAGCCACAATACCTTGCTCGATCCCATCAATGAGCACGCGCTCCATTGCCGTGACATCTTCGGCCACCCGCGTCATGACATCTCCGGTAGGGTGATCATCAAACCATCGCAAACGGAGCCGTTGGATCTTGGAGTAGAGTTCACTGCGCAAGTCAAAGATGACTTTCTGCTCAAAGGTGTTGTTGATAAAGATGCGTGCCGAATTGAAGCCATCACGACCCAGAAAAGCTAACAATGCAATGCCTGCGAGAGGCCAGAGGAGGTCGTGTTGCTTGGCCACGATGACATCATCAATCATGATCCGTGTGATCTGTGGAAAGACGATTACGAGGCCCGTACTGAGGACCGCGCAGGTGAGTTGGGCCAAAGAAAGCCAAGGATATCGTCTTGTGTAGTTGAAGACGCGCAGAGTCGTGCTCATAGTGTATAGAATTCCGTGAAAGAATCCGGAAGTTCCCTCGTCCGACGCTCGATGAACCTCGCAAAGAAAGGCTTACGATTTCTATTCGGTAACCACCTCCGTGGATGGCGCAGGATATTGTTCGTCTTTGTGTTGTGGATTCCCATAGGGCTGTTTGGATTCGTAGTGCTGTGTAATCTATGGGTTGTGGGTTCTACGCATAGGTTCATCGCCAAGGATGCCGATTCCGCAAGGATGAATGAAGTGGCTCTCGTCCTTGGGACTTCTAAGAAGGTCGCTCCCAAGCGGAAGAACCAACATTTCGAGAATCGCCTTCGCATGGCAGCTGAGCTGTATCGGAAAGACAAAGCCCAGTATTTGCTAGTGAGCGGAGACAATCGCAGCAAGTATTACAACGAGCCTCAGGACATGCGGGATGCACTCGTTGACATGGGAATCCCAGGGAATGACATCCGGAGAGACTTTGCTGGGCTCCGCACGTTGGACTCGATGGTCCGTGCACACGAGATCTTCCAACTCGATACTTTCACTGTGGTTACCGATGGTTTCCACCTGCCGCGGGCGATCTTCATCGGTCGACACTATGGGATGGATGTCACAGGCGTCGCTTCCAAACGTGTGCCTTTCCGCACATCTTTCAAGACGGAGTTCCGGGAGTGCTTCGCTCGCGTGAAAGCCGTGCTAGATGTCCATTTGCTAGGAACTCGACCACACCACGGCGGTGATCCTGAGCCCATCTTGGTCAATCGTTAGGACAGCGTGGCGTCTCGTTCCGTTCTTCTCCAAGTCATCGTTTGCGCCCTCCTCTGGGGAACCGCCTTCCCTCTGATCAAGGTCGCCTACGCGGACTGGCCTGAGCGCACCCTTGCCTTATGTCTCTTCTTTGCGGGCATCCGTTTCACCATCGCTGGCGCAGGGATCTTGATGGTCTGCGATGATCTGTGGTCAAGGCTCCGATCAGCGAACTTGCGTCTGCTCATCGCACTGACACTCACACAGACGTGCCTTCAGTATCTCTGCTTCTATGCGGGCATGTCCGTTTCCAGTGGTGTGCTTGGAGCGCTTCTTGTCGGCTGCGGCAGTTTCTGGTGGGTGCTTCTTGCACCTCTCTTGTTGAAAACGCCAACTCCCCTACCCTGCGATTGGTGGACGCTCTTCGTGTCATCAATAGGGATCACCCTAGCAGTCTACGCACCGGGAGCTGGCAGTGGGCAAGTCTGGCTAGGCGCTCTTTGCTTTCTCTTGGCATCTTTCTTCGGAGCCGTGGGCTTGGTGATCATGAAACCACTCGGCGCCGCCTTGGATGCCAAGACCGCGACGGGGATTTCTCTGTTCGCGGGAGGTCTTCTGCTTCTCGCCGCTGGCGCTTCGGCTGCTAACACATTCGCGTCCTCGATGACACCACGTCTGGCCGGGATCACTCTAGCGCTCGCCCTGGTCTCGGCGGTTTCATTCTGTATCTGGAATCGCTTGGCCCATACACACTCCGTGAATGTTCTTGCGAACTATCGTTTCCTCATTCCACTCTCTGGAGCCGTCCAAGCAAGCCTCTTCATCTCCGGTGAAGCGCCTGGACCGGGAATCATCATCGGTGGAACGTTGATTCTTGGCTCACTCTATTGGCTCAATCGGCCCAAGGCACCGATCAGCCCCTGATTTGACCGTCTGCCAGATCCCGGTCTATGGTGAGAAGCCATGGTCGTCATCTCATGAATCGCATTGCTCCTCTACTGCTACTGGCATGCACGTTCCACATAGTGGCTCTGCTCCTCAGTCGGGTGAATGCCCCTCAGAGCAATCAGTTCGAGACGGCGCCTAATCCGCTTCACCGTCTTTATGATTCGACGGATTTGCCCGACCACTCTCGGCCGATTATGATACGGATGGGATCTGGTGATTTGGTGGAATGGATTCTCCCTGAGACCCAACTTCCTTTGGACCCTGCCAACATAACCCCAAATCACGGGGTGAAGATCATCACCTCACTTACACAATTCGAGAGACTATCACACCGCGATAACGTTCCTGTTGCCAACGAGATCCTTGAGTTGAAATTTCTCATCACGGGAATCGATACCGAAAGCCCTACGCTGCATGTGATGAACACGCAGCCCCATAAGTTTCATTATTCCTTCTACCATCCTGTTCTGAACGATCCACTCATTGATCTCGGAGAATTCAATCGCCAGACCTACTTTCACAATGGTGATCGGAAGAATCTCGGAGACGTCCAGTAGATCGTTAAAATAGGAATGGTGGATGGTTGGCGCCCCGCCTACGGGGAGAGCACCAAAAACAAAGAAAAACCAACCATCCATGAACATCCAATCACTCAAACAGCAGCTACT
>JBLHHN010000409.1:0-5635 GCA_047616785.1 Verrucomicrobiales bacterium | reverse complement strand
CAATCTTCAAGCTCGTGACCTGGGTGCTGCTGATGGGAAACCCGTCGTTTCTCGAAGTGCTGCTCTTCGATCTCGGAAAGATCTATCAGGGCGAGGTTTGGCGGTTAGCCAGCTTCCTGATTCTACCCAATTCAGGAGACAGCCTTCTCATCATCATTGAGATCTTCTTTCTCTTCATGATCGGAGACTGCTTGGAACAAGCCTGGGGACCATTCGGCGTCACTCTTTATATCTTTGGTAGTGCCTTAATGGGCATTGCAGTCTGTGTGCTGCTCAGTTTCACGGTGAAATACCCGATCTTAACCAACATGGCCATCTACGCCTCTCTGGTCATGGCGGCGGGCTGTCTCTATCCTGACATCATCATTCAGCTCTTCCTCATCATTCCGGTCAAACTGAAGTACATCGGCATGATCGCCGGGTTTGGAGTACTTCTGAGGGTGTTCGGATCAGCCAATAACCTGACCACTTTCATTGGGATAGGATTACCAATACTCGCCTGTTTGATTCCCTTCGCCCTCGTCTTCGTGCCAAGACTCATGAAAGGCCTACAACGGCAAAGCAAAGCCACGACGCGTCGCAGCCGTTTCGAACGCAGCAAGCTTCCAGAGAACGAAGCCTTTCACAAATGCGACCAATGTGGAGCCACGGAAGTGTCCCATGCCGATCGCGAATTTCGGATCACCGATGCTGGCCAGGAATGGTGCAGCGAGTGCCGCGACACCTCAGTGGTGGATTAGGGCACAAAGAGCACGCAGATCGGACCGGGCACGTTGACGATCGAGTTGTTTTGAAACACCAGGGCTCCGGTGTCCGGATCAATGGCGAAGACAGCCACCGTATTAGACTGCGCCCCAGCTGCGAGCAACCATTTGCCTGAGGGATCCAGATTGATATTCCGTGGCCAAGCTCCGCGCATCGGTTCGACTTCCGCGACGGCGAGTTCTCCTGTCTCAGGGTTCGCACGATACGCGGTGACACTATCATTCCCGCGGTTCGCCGAGTAAACAAAGTTTCCGTTAGGGTGCACAAGAATCTCTGATGCCGAATTGAACGTCTGCTGAGCCATCAACGCGTCTGTCAGTGCAGGGGTCGTGCTCAACAGCGTCGTCGACCCCTCAGCGGCATCGTAGGCGAAGGTGGTCACGGACAACGCCATCTCATTCAGCAAGTAGATGAATTTCCCATCCACGGAGAAGCGCATGTGCCGTGGCCCACCACCCGCAACCGATGCCGCAAATCCGTGCTTGGTGATGGCAGGCTTGTCCGAGTCGATCTTGTAAATGACAATGCCATCCATCCCGAGGTCTGGCACGAAGGCATACTGGCCATCGGGCGAGAAGCCGCAATAATGCGGATGAGGACTCTCTTGGCGGCCCGGGACGACACGCGAGCCACCCTCATGTTTCGTGACCGTCGCCGGCCCTGACAATTTCCCATCTGACTCGAGCCCGAACAACGCCACCGACCCACCACCATACTGCGCGGTGAGAAGACATTTCCCTGAAGGATGCACCGCCACATGCGCGCCTCCGCCATCACCTGTCGGAGCAGTGTTGAGCAAGATCAACTTACCACCCTCGTGGATGGCGTAAGCCGCCACGCCCGGTCCATTCGGCGTCTTGCCCACCGCGTAGAGTCGCGTACCATCTGGATGCAACGCTAGGAAACCGGGCGAGCTGATCTCCGCTGCGAGGCTAGGCTTCGAAAGCTTGCCTTTGTCAGGATCAAAGGTGGCGTGATAGATCCCCTTCGACTCCCCACCACCAGTCCCAAAGAACACGTGAATGGGCTCGGCCTGAGTGAGTGTGGCGGTGAGCAGCAGTGAGCAAAGAGCTTTCATGAGACATGGCATACCATTTCTCACCCAACACGCCAAGAGTATGCTTGCCTTGATTGCCGAGACTCTCTTACATCTCGTCCATGAAGCGACGTTCCTTTCTCAACAAATCCGCAGCTGCGACCTTTGGTTTCCAATTCGTGCCGAGCCATGTCGTCCGAGCACAAGATGGTAGGCCCACTCCGAATAACAGAATCCGTATCGGTGCGATTGGCTGCGGCGGACGCGGTGCGGCCGATCTCGATGGGATGAAAGAAGAGGACATCGTCGCCCTCTGCGACATCGATCACAAGCACATGGGAGGCTCGATCAAGAAGTTTCCCGGCGCGAAGCTTTTCACCGACTACCGCGAAATGCTCGAGACCGCAGGCGACGAAATGGACGCAGTCCTCGTAGCCACGCCTGATCACACGCATGCCGTCGCAGTGCTCGCCGCGATCAATCATGGCAAGCATGTCTATTGCGAGAAACCTCTCGCCCATACCATCGCGGAAGTCCGTGCCATGCGGAAGGCTGCGCTGGAAAAGAAAGTCATCACCCAAGTGGGAAATCAGGGACATTCCTCGGATCACATTCGCCTGTTCTGTGAGATGGTCTGGGATGGCATGATCGGCGAGGTCACCGAAGTCCACGCTGGCTGTGATGCCTTCAAAGATGTCTACTGTCAGATACGTAAAGCGGTCGAGTTTCAAAAGAAACACGACGTGCCCGAGAACGTGGCATGGGATCTTTGGTTAGGCCCACTTCCGGAGCGCCCCTATCATCCGAACTACCTTCCCTTTCAGTGGCGCGGCTATTCAGCGTTCGGTAGCGGTTGCATCGGCGACTGGGTTTGCCATGTGTTAGATCCTACTTTCTGGGCCCTCGGTCTCGGCATGCCCACTGCTGTCACCGCCGAAACCAAAGGCTATGATCCGATGGTGCATTCGGAGTTCTATCCCGCTGGCGTGAAGATCACCTATGAATTTGCCGCCACGGAGAAGAACGGGCCGGTCAAGATCATCTGGCACGATGGCGAGTTGGGCATCCCCCGCCCTGCCGAACTTGCCGAAGGGCGCAAAGTTGTTGGTACCGGCGCCGTGGTGCGTGGCACGGAAGGTGTCATCATGCACGGTTCTCATGGAGCAGGCGGTTGTCGTCTCATTCCAGAAACCCGCATGAAAGACTTCAAGAAGCCAGAGCAGAAACTCGAGCGCGTGCCTAACGGAAGTCACCAGAAGGACTGGATCGAGGCGATCCGCTCAGGGAAGGAAGCCGGATCAAACTTCGAGTACGGTGGCGCCTTGAGCGAGATCGGCCTGCTGGCCATGATCGCCATCCGCCACACCGGCAAACGGTTAGAGTGGGATGCGGATGCCATGCGTTTCACCAACAACGAACTCGCCAATACTCTGATTGAGCCTGTTTATCGAGACGGATGGGCCAATGCGGTCGGACGGCTGTAAGATCAGGTTGATTGAGCGGGAAGGTTACTCGTTTTAGGAGAGTTGCAGGCATGGATCACGCCCACAGCTCTCATTGTAATCCATTCCCAATCAACTTATCTCATGACATCCACTGAAGCGCCACGACCACCTCTTCCGCCCTTCGATGCAGAGACCGCCGCCCAGAAAGTCCGTATGGCTGAGGATGCCTGGAACAACAGGGATCCTCAGAAAGTCGCCCTCGCTTACACGATTGACAGTGTCTGGCGCAATCGAGCGGAATTCCTCACGGGTCGTGACGCAATCGTGGAGTTCCTCACACGCAAGTGGAACAAGGAACTCGAGTATCGGCTGATCAAAGAGCTGTGGGCTTTCCACGACAATCGCATTGCCGTGAGATTCGCTTACGAATGGCATGACGACTCTGGCCAATGGTACCGAGCTTACGGCAATGAGAACTGGGAATTCAGCCCAGAGGGATACATGCAGCGGCGCATTGCTAGTATCAATGACATGCCGATCGCGGAGAGTGATCGCAAGTACCACTGGCCTCTTGGCCGCCGCCCTGACGATCACCCTTCCCTTTCAGAGCTTGGCCTCTGAAATTCTGCCCATGAGAGTAACAAATAGCGTGAAGTCCGTTTCTTGTTTCGAAGTCTCCTCTTTTCTATTCAGTTTCAACGGCCCCTCTCCTACCAGGATGTCCTGGGGCAGGCGGAACCGGGCACCAGGTTGCAGCCCTGACTGATGGGCGGAAACGTTAGTTGATTGACTTTGTCTGGCATATCTAAGTTTCCGACTCTATCAGAGACCCGGGAATTACTGGATCGCCCTGCGCTTGGCAGGGCAATCCATGGAATCAGAAGGCCTGTTAGGCAAGCTCATCCTTGCCCTCGATGAGGAAGTGGTGGCTGATGGAACCGGCGGTCCGGGCCTTCAGCGACGGCACGTAGCCTGGGTCCTTCATGAAAGCCAAGGCGGCTTCCCTGGAGGGCCTCTCGATGATGCGCAACGCGGCCTCAAGGCGTTCGTGGCTGGCGGTCCGCGCGATGTACTTTCCCCCAGGCTTGGCCTCAAGGATGTTTGCCGGGCCAATGTAATCGGGGATCCACTCTTCCATGGTTGGGGTGACTGCTAGAACTGAGTAGTAAGTCATGGTGTTGTGCTTGGATTTGATTTCGTTGAGGTGATTATCTTGCGAAACCACCAAAGGGCCGCAAATAAAGCGGTTCCAAGGCTGCGTGACGGGCGCGTATCTCTGCTGGGACCTCGCCCAGGTGCACCATGCGAGTCGGCTCTGCTGCGGCGACCCAGCGCTCGGCGTATTTCTCCCAGGTGTCGATGTGTGTATTTGCGGCATCAACATCCTTGAAGCGTTCATAGACTATCACATCGCCAGCACTGGATACGTAATACTGATAGTTCAGCGTGCCTTCCTCTTCCGTCGTGGCTTTGACGAGGTCTTTCATGACCGCTTCAAAGGCGTCACGCTGACCCTCTTTGATCTTTCCTTCGACGATCCAGCCTAAGTTTTTAAACATAGTGATATCTCCTTGGTTGATTGGTTTCCACGAGTTGAGTTCGAGATTGCTGGTCTGAACCGTAGGGATACCGTTTAATAGGAGAAATTTCCTGACTCTGCCGGAATTCGGGCATAATGCTAACAGGAGGCGTTAATTTAATAGCGCGCATGGAACTTATAAGTTTTCCTCGATGCCATTGTTAGCATGCGATCAAGCTAACAATGAATCACCCCACCCCCATAACAAGCCAGCGGAATCGCACTCTTACACTGCGACAGTCGCTCTTAGGAGATCTATCATTCTTCCCGTTTCCCTTTCAGACTATCAGGCCGTTGTCGATGATTTCCCTAAATTTCGTGCGATGCTCGAGGACGTTTATGCTTCGCATCCGGAGCCGTTCCCAGCTGAATTCGAAGACGGTTTTCAGTCCAAGGATAAACGCTTGTCTCTTAAGCTTCAGATTACTCTCCGCCGCATCACCGCAGGGTTTGGTGAACAAGTAGCTCACTGTCAGATCGTCCCCGGTGATGGGCTCGCCTACATGACCGGCAAGACTGAAGATTTGGAGAAGCCATAATGGTTACGCAAGTACAGTGTGCCCTATTGGGTCCTGGCCGAGATCCTTGGCCGTGATGCGAACTACTATCACCGCATTGAATGCATGCTGGGAAGAGGTAGCGTTGTCGGCGCATTGTCTTCGGTCTTCGAAGCCCGGCACCATACCAAAGCACTTTGTAGCTGACGAGAAACATGCCAAGCACTTGGGAAAGAAAGCCTACATTGCCATGGCTGCGGGTGGAGGTTGTGTGCTTGCTGCAGAACTGACTCCTAGTTGTAATGCTGATAGT
>JBLHHN010000408.1:0-5649 GCA_047616785.1 Verrucomicrobiales bacterium | reverse complement strand
CCTGACATTGCGGCTTCCTTCGAGACTGATTCGAACCTGCCCGCAGCCGAGGTCATACAGCGCAACCGGCGGCGCGCAGGCACGTGCTGAGCTTCCAAAAAAATGGAAAGTTTTCTACACCGTTGATCCTGAATCGAGAAGGGTCACATTGATTGCTCGTGGCAAAGGGCCAATCGTTGCAAAGCCCAAAGGGTCAAACAAGTCGGCCTTTTCTAAGGATAAGGTGATGAGGGGCGCCCAATAGTTGGCGTTGAAGAACAATGTCAGATGGGTTGGTGCGTCAGATATTGAATCTGGCTTCAGGTGCATCCTTGAATGTGAAAGCCGCCGAGACGGTGTGGCCTATTGTGACGCACTCACTGCTAAAATGAGCGATTCTGGGTGGAAGGTAGGGATACCGATCGTGGATTCTCCGATCAGAGAGAGATTTGCAGTCGATCTCTGTTGCGGCCTGGATGAAGTCCATTGATCTGTGTCTCGCTTGGCGCAAATGGTAGTAGTGACTTTTAGTCGCCATCCGAGACCGGAACAAGGGCGACTGAAAGTCACCGCTACCGAGTTCCGTTGAGCCGGGGGAGCGGGTCACAAAGGCCGGTTTCAGGGAGAACGGTGCTTATGCAAAGTATGACGGGAATAGTGCGGCGTCGTTTGGATAGGCAACCTCTTGACTGCGAAGGCGACGAAGGCCTTGCCGCTGCCCGGGATTGGTGCAAAGTCGTTCGCTATGGAGAACAAGTTGGTGGAACTCAAATCTGTGAGCAAGCGCTACGGTGATCGTGTCATCCTGGATCATGTGGATGCGGACATTGCGGCCGGGGAACGTCTGTCCATCATCGGGCCTTCGGGATCGGGGAAAAGCACGCTACTGAATATTATTGGTCTGTTAGACGATCCGGGAGATGGCTCGTATCAATTCGATGGCACTTCCGTTGGCGGAATGGCTGAGGCGGAGAAGGCTGGGCTGCGTGGCCGATCGATCGGCTTTATCTTTCAACTGCACCATTTGCTGCCCCAGTTATCGGTGTTGGAGAACGTGACGCTGCCGGCGCACGCGCTGGCGACGAAGCCTAACTGGGGGGAAGTGGACGAGCGAGGACGAGAATTGTTAGAGAAAGTGGGGCTGAAGGGGCAGGAAGACAAGTTGCCGGCGCAGCTTTCCGGAGGTGAACGCCAACGTGTGGCCGTGGTGCGCGCGTTGATCAATCGACCGAAACTGCTACTGGCAGATGAACCGACGGGTGCTCTGGATCGTGCCAATGCGGATGGGCTGACCAAGCTTTTGTTAGACCTCAACGCATCAGAGAACACGGCGCTTGTCGTGGTCACTCACGATGAAGCCATTGCGAAAGCGATCGGTTCGGTGGCTCAAATCAAGGACGGCAAACTGGAGCGGGTCTGATGTTTAAGATTATTCTTAGAAGCCTCCGCCACTACTGGCGGACTCATCTCGCGGTCTTGGCCGGTGTGTTTGTCGCCTCGACCGTTCTGACGGGGGCTTTGTTTGTGGGGGATTCCGTGAAAGCGAGTTTACGGCTCTTGATTGAAGAGCGTAGCGGTGGAATCAATGCAGCTTTGCTAGGGAATGACCGTTTCTTCTCGCAAGCGTTGGCTGCGAAGGTGAGTGAAGCGACACAGACCACCGTGTTGCCAGTGATGCAAGTGCTAGGAACAGTGGCCGATGAGACGGGATCGGTTCGTGTCAACGCACTCAATGTCATGGGCGTGCCGGACACGTTCTGGAATCTGCGAGGCCGTGGTGGGACAATCGAGCCAGGGCAGGGATGGATCAATGAAGCGCTGGCAGCGAAGCTCGGCGTGAAGGTGGGGGATACGATCATTGCGCGCGTGGAGCAACCGGGGGCGATCTCGCGTGACGCGCCTCTGTCTGGGGAAGCGGACGCTGTCGTGCCTCTACGGCTGGATGTCGGGAAGATCCTCACGTCAGCAGAATTCGGAAACTACAGTCTCAAAGCGGAGCAGACCGCGCCGAGCAATCTGTTTGTGCCTCTGGTCGAATTGGCCAAGTCACTCGACAAGGTAGGGCGAGCCAATCTGCTGCTGATCAAAGGTGAAGTCGAAGCCGAAGCGTTGGAAACTGCGATCGATACGGGATGGACCGCTGATGACACGGACTTGGCGTTGCATGAGCGCGAGGGTGAATGGGAGCTTGTCAGCCGCCGGGTCCTCATGGATTGGCGCGCTGAGGAGATTGTCAGGGAGACTGCGCCGCAGGGACACGGTGTGTTCACTTATCTGATCGATGGGATGAAAGGTGGCAATGGTGAGACGCCCTATAGCATGGTGGCAGCCGTTTCCCCAGGCGATGGGCCGTTGCCCTATGAAATGCCTGAAGATCAGGTCGTGATCAATCAATGGATGGCGGATGATTTGGGCATTTGTCAGGGTGCGGAAGTGACGCTGAGTTACAACGTGTTCTCGCCTGGTCGGAAACTTGAGCCGCGCTCTTCCGTTTTCACGGTGAATCACGTGATCCCCATGGATCATCCGACAATGCATGCGCGCTGGACGCCGGATTTCCCTGGGGTGTCGGAAGCGGACAATTGCCGGGATTGGAAGCCAGGCATTCCCGTGGATCTGGAGAAGATCCGCGACAAGGACGAAACGTATTGGGATGAATTCAAAGGCACGCCGAAAGCATTCATCACTTTGGGGGCCGGGCAGAAGCTGTGGAGCAATCGGTTTGGGCAACTGACCTCGTATCGCTTTCCCAAAGGGTTCGATGGCGAAGCTTTCAAGGCCACGTTGGATGCCAAGCTGAAGCCGGGTGAATTTGGAGTCCACGCGATCGATCTCGACCGCGCACGGGAACAAGCGGTGACGCATTCGCTAGACTTCGGGATGTATCTCAGTGCGCTCAGCTACTTCATTATCATAGCGGCGATCATTCTCACAGTGCTCCTCTTTGCGCTCGGACTGGACCAACGCGAATCGCAGTTCGGAACGATGCGTGCCTTGGGCTTCAAGCCGGGGAAGGTTCGGATGGCCTACTTCATGGAGGGCGGCATCGTGGCGCTCATTGGGGGTGTGTTAGGTATTCTCGGAGGGTTAGGATATACCAAGGCGATGATCGCGGCACTCTCGACGGTCTGGCAGGATGCGATTGGAGGGTTGCAGATTGTCTTCGCGCCCGCGATGAAATCGGGTGTGATGGGCGCTTACGGGATGTTCTTCATGGCGTGTCTGGCCATGATCTTTGCCACGCGTCGCATTTCCAAACGCAGTCCGGTCCAACTCATGACTGGAGCGGGGGCTGCTTCTGAAGGAAAGGGGCAGGACTCCAAGCCGCTGCTCAAACGGAAGACCTTCTGGGGCTGCGTGCTGACGGGAGTGATGGCGGTGGGCTCGCTTCTCGCGGGCGGCGGGCAAACGAACGCCATGGTTCAAACCATATCGTTTTTCATGGGGGGCATGTTGACCTTGGTCGCCGGATTGTTAGCAACTTCGATTTTGTTAGGAAATGCCCGGAGATGGCTCGGCGGGCGACATGATCTTGCCTCGTTAGGCGTTCGAAATAGCGCTCGGAAACGTGGACGTAGTTTGTCTGTCATTATCATCATGGCGGCTGGGGTGTTCATGGTCTGCGCCACGAGCGCCTTCCGCCAAGAAACGGCCAGCGACACGAGATTGCGATCGGCAGGTACCGGTGGTTTCCAATATCTGGGAGAGTCTTCGATGCCCATTTATGAAGATCTGAATGATCCAAAGACGCGGGAAGTCTATGGGCTCGATGATGAAGAACTCGATTTCTCAGTTGTGCCGTTTCGCGTGCGCGATGGCGAAGAGGCGAGCTGTCTCAATCTGAATCAGGCCCAGCGTCCTAGATTGATGGCGGTCAAGCCCAAGCCGCTGATTGAGCGTGAGGCTTTCACGTTTCAAGCGAAGCAAGGCTGGAAGGGGGAGGGCTCGCCTTGGGGACTCCTTTCTCAAAAGCTCGAAGACGGGGTGATCCCTGGCATCATGGATTACAACTCAGCGACCTATGCTCTGAAGATTAAGTTAGGCCAGGAAGTGATTTATGAAGATGAGCTAGGGCGACCTCTGCGCATTCGGCTGGTCGGTGTCTTGCAGAACACGATTCTCCAAGGGAGCATGCTCATTTCTGAAGGCAATTTTCTCGACGCCTTTCCCAATGCGGGCGGGTATCGCTATTTCCTGATGGATTCGTCCCCAGAGGGTGCGGAAGAGCTAAGTGCGTCCATGACGCGGATGCTAGGGGATCGCGGGCTGAGCCTGACCACGACGGCAGATCGCTTGAATGCCTTCAATAATGTGCAGAACACCTACCTGAAGATGTTCAGCACGCTGGGAGGCCTCGGGCTGCTGCTCGGAACGGTAGGTCTTGCGGTCGTGACATTCCGAAATATCCTGGAACGGCGAGGCGAACTCGCCCTCATGGAAGCGGTGGGTTTCACTCGACCGCGTCTCTCATGGTTGGTCATGAGTGAGCATTGGTTTCTCCATGCCATCGCCGTGTTGCTGGGAGCGTTGGCCGCTTTTCTCGCCATCTACCCGGCGCTCACAGCGTCAGGGCAGGCGTTGCCGGTGAAGATGATCGGGGGTATGCTCGTTCTGATCTTTATCGGCGGTTTGCTCTTCTGTTGGCTTGCCGCACGCACCGTTTTCAAGCAACCGTTGTTAGAGTCCTTACGTCATGAATAAACTGATCGCCGCCTTCCTCCTTCTCTGTCAGAGCCCCCTCGTCGCCGAAGAATTCACGCAAGACTTCGAGAAACTGGACCTTGGCTACCCGCCTGACGAACTCTTCGTCATCGACGGCAATTTCGAGATTGCTGAGCACGATGGCGGCAAGGTGCTCAAACTCTCGCCAGATCCGTTGATCGAGTGCGGGCTCCTCTTCGGGAAATCTAGCAAAGGTCCCATGATCGTCGAAGGGCGCGTTTTCACGGCAAAGAAAGGACGTCGCAGTTTTCCTAGATTCGCCATGGGGGTGCATGGGATCTCAGGATACCGCCTCCGAGTGGTGCCCGCGCAGAAACGGATCGAGTTGGTGCACAATGAGGAGATCGTCAAGACGGTCGACTTTGCCTGGGAGTCTGAGAAATGGTGTTCCATGAAACTTGCATTCATCGACAACGAAGGCGCGCCGAAGGTGCAAGCCTGGGTGTGGATGTCAGGACAAGAACCGACCCAAGAACCGCTTTTGGAATTCGTTGGAGAAAAGGGAACGTCCAGCCAAGGCAAGGCCTCACTTTGGGGAACGCCTTATTCGGGGAAGGAACTGCTTTTCGACGATCTCAAGGTGACTTGGGAACCCACGAAGGCTTCCAAGTAACGAAGAAGAATGCAGGGGCATGTTAGGTTAGAGAACGGTGGAAGTCCGCCGATTGACGCAGATTCTTATAGAGAGCGGCCAGGATGGCATCTTGCTTAATGGATCAGCGCAAGCCGCGCTGGCCAAAATCAGGGAAACTCCAAGAATCAGAACGTGGCATCGCACAGATTACGTTGAAGTTCACGCATTGGCAGATCCGAAAGCAGGCCGACCTCGTGCCTGGGTTGACCTACAGAACTCAGTGATTTCGGGAATCGGCAGGATTTGAAGGCGCAATTCGAATTCCCGCTGCGGTGATCAGTTTGAGCGTGAGTGCGCGACCGGAGCCGTCGGGG
>JBLHHN010000407.1:0-5670 GCA_047616785.1 Verrucomicrobiales bacterium | reverse complement strand
CAGAGCACAGCCTTCATCGGTAATCTTCGCTCCAATGGCACCCAGAACAGGAGCGACCTCGGGAATGGCACTCACTGCAATAGCGAAGGACTTCGTATCCGAAAGGGCAGGCACCCCGTCATCCGTAACCACGATGCTTACTGTGTAGTCACCGGGAACCTGTTCTCCGGAGGGCGTCCAACTGAAGGCCCCACTTGAAAAGTCAATGCTGGCTCCGGTGGGTGCGCTATCACCAAGACTGTAGGTCAATGTTTGCGCTGGGCTGTCCGAATCAGTAGCATTCGCAGTCAATTGTAGCGTGGCTCCTTCTTCGATGGACTGAGAGGCAATACCACTCAAGCTCGGAGGAGAATTCACTTCATTGATCGTGATGCTGATGGTCTCCGCATCGGACTGTGGAGGATTCCCATCATCAGTAACCCTAACGGTCACATTGAATTTGCCTGGTCCTTGGAACTCGTTTGGAGTCCAGGCAAAGACTCCGGTGGTGGCATCTATCTCAGCGCCGCTAGGGGCCGCGTCGTCCAGACTGTAGGTCAAAGATTGGCCTGGATCCGCATCGGTAGCGATAGCTGTGAATGTCAGGGTGCTGCCTTCGTCAATGCTCTTAGAGCCAATGTCACCAAGGGCAGGCGCCACTTCGGGAATCGCGGTCACTGAGACGTTGAAGGACTTGGTATCCGTATGCGCTGGAGCACCATCATCGGTCACCCCGATGGCCACGCTGTAGTCACCCGGACCTTGCTCTGCTGTGGGTGTCCAGCTGAAGTTTCCGCTTGAGGGATCGATACTAGCTCCGGAGGGTGCGCCATTGCCAAGACTGTAAGTTAAAGTCTGCACGGGCTCGTCTGGATCGGTGGCGCTTGCCGTCAACTGAAGCGTGGACCCTTCTTGAATCGATTGCGAGTCAATGTTAGACATGCGAGGTGAAAGATTCACCTCGCTCACCGTAATCATAACTGTGTCCTGATCACTCAGAGAAGGACTGGCGTCGTCGGCCACGTTGATGGTCACATTGAAATTTCCCGGCCCTTGAGATTCGGAAGGTGTCCACGAAAACACTCCGGAGGATGGGCTGATACTTGCCCCGCTCGGCGCCCCAATAAGGCTGAATGCTAGCGTCTGTCCTGCATCCAGATCCGTTGCGACTGCGGTGAATGATAGAGTCTCACCTTCGGCAATTAGCTGGTCGCTAGTAGCCGTGAGGTCAGGGGAATTGTTAGCCTCAGTGGGCACGCTGCTGGCATCGCCCGGATTAGTCACTTGAGCACCGGCCTCAGGTGTCCCGTCTCCATCTGTGTCACCGAGCTCTTCGCCATTTGTAAACCCATCACCATCTGAATCGAGACCGGCAATAGCTGAATCCCAGAATTCATCACGACTGGCCCTCCCAACAATGTTGTTGACGTCCAATCCGAACGCATTTCTCGAGCCACCATTGGAACCGTTATGACAAGTCCGGCAATCATTCACCGTTCCGTTAGGGATCTGAGCCGATCTCCAATTGCGAGCGAAAGTGCTACCGCAAGGAAGCGTGAAGAGCACCAGCGCCATTATTATGGCCTGTCTCTTGGTGACGTTTGCAGGGATCAATTGGGGAGTGGTTTGAAGGTGGCCTAATTCAATCACCAGATTCGGTCGAATGGGCTGCCCCCCGCGAGCTAGAAGCTGATGGTCATGCCATTCGACACAATGGAGCCATCTGCAGATTGCACGCGGTAGGTGAGAGTGGCTCCACCCTTCAAGGTTGTGGAATCTCGCTGCGAACCGTCATTGGCTGTGGCTGTGATGACTCGGCTAAAGGCTCCGCCGTTTGTGCTGCGATAGACATCGACTAGGCTCAATGTCGCGCCGCCTAGCCATGAGAGATCAACGTAGATCTTGCCTTTGCTCTTGCCGCCAGAAAGTCTGGTGATGGCGAGACCATCTGGGGTCGTGACTGCGTTAGATGCTCCTGAGAAAACCTGATAGCTCGCCGTGTAACTTGAAACGGAATAGCTGTAGAGCGTTGCTGGCGTCACGGCACTATCGATGTGTGAGGTGGCATCTATGGCAGCCGATCCGACACTGATCCAGTTCACATTGTCGGATGAACGCCAAATCTCAAATCCACGTTCGTTGTCAGATTTATCATCCCAGCTGACGGCTACAGCCGAGGCACTTTGGACGACTGCGCTGACATTGCTCGGCGCCATAGGCGGGAAATCATTGGAGTCAATGTCAGTTTGAATGACGAGGTGATCGATGGAAATCGAGTCGAGCCCCGTGCTCCCGGCAGTCGTATTCGTATCGATCACCCGCACATAAACTTCGCCCCGAGTGTCATCAGGGAAAGCTCCGGCGGTGACGATGTCGGGGGAACTGCCATTCTGAATAACAATTGGAGGAGAGAACACGCTCCAAGAATTCCCCCCATTCGTAGAGTATTCGAATGCAAAGTCATCGCCCTCATTGTTCGCAGGTGCATCTGCTTCGACAAAGAGGCTCACTGTGTGTCCGCCGCGCACGTTGTCGAAACGCCAGCGGTGGTCGAGGAAACTGTAGCGCCTCGAAGGACGTCCACCCGACCGAATCTCTGTGAGGGTTTGTGCGCTGTTATCACTGGCAACTGTCCGAGTGTAATTGCCGCTCACGGAACCGGAGACTGCCCAATCCGCATCGGCGGTCGCAAGTTCAAATGGAGGCGGGGAATCTGTCGTTGCTGTGATGTTCCCAGAGATGGACTCACCCCAGCCGGTGAAAGCGCGGACACGGTAGGAGTAGGTAGTGCTGCCATTGAGGCCGGTATCACTGAAGGAGGTGGTATTCGCTGCGAGTGAAGTCATGTTGTCCCATTGCAACCCATCAAGAGAGCGGTCGACACGAAAGCCATCTTCTGTCGCTGCATTGTCAGTCCAAATCAAATCGATTGCGGTATCTGACAGGACGTTTGCAGTCAAGTTCGAGGGCGCCGCTGGTGGTGGCGGCGGTGATTGGGTTGTGGCAGAGGTCGTGTTCGAGTAACTAGAACTGCCTCCGAGATTGAAGGCTCGCACGCGGTAGTTGTAAGCGGTGCTAGGGGTGAGCCCTGTATCGCTGTAGCCAGTCGCGTTGCTTCCTGCAGTGGCGATCTCGGCCCAGCCGCCACCTGTGTTACGCTCCACTTTGAATCCCGTTTCGTCGTTGGATTGATCGCTCCAGGTCAAGTTGATCTGCTCGTAAGAGATCGCTTGAGCGGTCAATGCTGCTGGAGCGTTCGGAGGCGTCGCTGCACCAACCACTTCGAAATCGAAAGTCATGGTGCTGCCAGCTGAGCTAATGTTGAAGACACGGTTGTTGGTGAGGACAATGTTGCCGCCCTGATAGCTGTCGGTATTGGGGGTTGTGTTAGGGCCGACCTCGGAAACGCCATTCCCATGATAGACATCATAGCGATCTCCGCGATCGATACCGCGTTCCAGTTCATAGGCACCGTCGGCTTGAAGGAGAGCAACTCGATAGTGATTGCCATTGCCGGGCCATCCGCTTTGCGCCGGAAAACCTTCCTGCACGTAACTCGCACTGTCATCAATGTGAAAGATGGCCAACCCACCCTGAGGCATCACACTATCCGTACCCACAGGTTGTCTGTTCTCGATCAAGAGGTACTCATTCGTATTGTAGCCAAGATCAATCCGATAAGCCGCAGCTGAGGTCTCGGCCTGAATCAAGCTGTAACTGCCTGCGGTATCGATCACCGTCGGTGTCACCCAGCCCAACTGCATCTTACTCCACGCGGACATGTGCGGCGGGTAGTACTGTGAGTTATCGAAACCCCAGGAATTCGCCATCAAGCCGTAAGATCCAATGCCTGAACCACTTGTGCCATCGCCATCGGAGTCATTGCCGTCATAGAGATCGGGTAGACCCAGGAAGTGGCCAGTTTCATGACAAATCACGCCAATGCGTCCGATGGTCGTGCCCGACGTTCCCCAAATGGCTGGGCTGATGTGATAGTTGCCCACATTCACTCCATCACTCGAGGTCCAGCCTCCACTTGAGACGCCCCATTTATGGGACCACATGCGATCCACGTAGTTCGCTCCGTCTGAAGAGGTCCCACCAAATTCTGCTGCGTATCCTGAATGGAGGAAGGTGATGGCATCGATCTGACCGTCATTGTCACTATCGTAGTCCGTGAAGTGGATGTTAGTATCAGCATCCAACGTGTTGAGTGCGTAGCGCAGTGCTTCGTGGGTTCGTGTCGTGAGCCCTGAATTGCCGTTTGCGTAGTAGGCTTCTGTGTTAGGTAGCGTTACCCAGTAAGCGACGGTGGAATCCAGAGTGAGCTGATTGTAGGAATTCTCCAGATAGACATCACGCACACTTCCTGTCGGGGCGAGAGTCCCGTGACCACCAGGAGCATTCATCAAGATATCGATATCCGAGGTGGATGGCACCCCGCGCGCTGCATGATCGGAGAAACGTAAGAGGACGACGAGATTCGGCAGTGTTCCTTGAAGCGCGGACACCGCGCTGCCCGTGGCCGAGGCAGAGCCGTCTGCCTGCTGGGCTGATCCTAACCCTTGGCGAAAGGCTGCGTCTGGTAATTGGCGAGGTAACAAGCCCGCCTTGGCTGGATTGTCGACCCCAACACGAAGCCCCGTAGGCACCACGCGCCCTTCACGATCGAGCTGCCCATAGACAAACCATTCACGATCCTTCACCACCGTGAACCCGCGAGCATCCTCAAGCCAATGGAAGAACTCATCGCCTTCTAAGTGCAGATGAATGTGCGTTCCATCAGGTTGTTCCTCCGCGAAAGCCTCTGGACTTGCAGACATGGCGTGGACTTCACCGGCAGTTGTGAGCAGGGCAAGAAGGCTGAGTGCCAGAAGTGATCGAAGGGAGGCTAGAGGTATCGAGGACATAATCATCGGCTTGAGCTCATTATGGAAGATACTCAGAAATATTATTTATCGCCTCCATTATTGAATCATAGCAAGTTACTATAATTAGAGAGCCATAGCAACCGGAAATTAACAAATGGGTTCAAGTCCTTCAAGTCCTCCACAGGCAGAGCATCTCGGGAGAAAGGATTTCGATGGGCGAGGGGAGACCCTCCCGGTTCCGAATCAATATTGCGTCCTCATCAAGATTGAAACGTCGCCGCCAGATCGATCAATAACTGTCTGGCCCAAGGTCGTTCGTCGAATTGGAGTGATCTCTTTGGAGCAAAGTGCTATTCTGGAATCTTCTTTGTCGCAGAGCCCAGGTGATGTTGCGAAATACGCTGACATTGCCTCATTTGTCGGCATGGCCATTGGCGCGGTGGGGAAGGCAGCGCACGATCTTCGCCAACAATTTGTCCAAGAACTCCGGACCGAAGTCCGTAACACTGTGGCCGAGGACGATGTGGAAGAAGAACTCCGCTACTTGACGAGTCTGTGGGGGAAGGCATCGAGAAGATCGGCTTTGGCTTCCTCTAGCCTGAATTATTCACGTAAGATAAGTGTTGTACATTGTAACTTGTTGGTTTACAGTGTTTTATGGATACAAAAGAGGGCAATTCGGATAAGGAAAAGAATATTTCTGTCGGTGAGAAAAATGAACTCAAGCCGCTGCCAACGACTTCGCTTTTCGGCAGAGAGTGGGACGTGAGGTTTGACGAACCGGAACTTACCAGCGACGCCGGTCTCGCAGCGCTCGTGA
>JBLHHN010000406.1:0-5677 GCA_047616785.1 Verrucomicrobiales bacterium | reverse complement strand
CGGATCTAGTCCGGAGCCACTGGTCAGTGGAGAACACCTGCCACTACGTGCTCGACGTGACCTTCGGCGAAGACGACTGCCAGGTCCGCGAGCGCAACGCGGCGCACAACCTGTGCGTGCTGCGCGAGCTGAGCGCCAAAGTATTGCGCGATCACCCGGAGAAGAAATCCATGCGGGCCAAGCGCAAGCTAGCCGCCCTCGATCCCGCGTTCCGATTTTCCCTACTATCAATAATCCCTCTCGTTTCTCATGCGTAAGCCCTGGATATACGTTGCGTTGCCCCCTTAAGCTTTCGCTTTTCGCTTTTGGCATTTCAATTCGTGAAGATTTAAAATAAAATATTCAGCAAACTTTATAGAATTCCGGCTCTGCGGCCGTTAGCCTTCCGTTTGACCTTCAGCAAGGAGTCAGGAAATCTTGGCCTCGCCAAATCACACAACCACCATGAACGAGCCAACTCAACTCAACAGCGATGATGAATGGGGCGCATCAGAGGCCCTCGTGCTTGAAGGCTTGAGCGGCCTAGATAATTCGTTAGTAGGCACGACTGATAAATGCGCAACGACGACGACATCTTCCATCAACAATAAGGAGGAAGTGCGGTTGGACAGTAGTTTCGACCTCACACCGAGCCCTCTGGCACCCACGTTGGCCATGGCCGGGTTCCGCAGCGCCCGAGAGCTTCGCGCAGCTCAGGAACGCACGGCTGCCCAGCAACGCTCAGCCACGCGTCGCCGCGATGGCATCACCCAGTCTCTCGGGCTCACCCCACCAATCGAGAATCGGCACCCCACCAGCGAACCTGTGGCAAGCCCCAAAGCCCCCATGGAGGCGATCATCAAGAGGAGACCAGCCTCATCCTCTTCGACATCGGCTTCCTCCGCTCCTGCGAAGCCGGCCAAGCAAGTGCTCCCATCGTCACAAAGGCCTCAGCCGACACCGATTTCCAGAACGCCCAAGCAGGCTGTCGTCGAAAGCAGCCCGAAGAAAGAGCAGCATCGAAGAACACCGGTGCGCCCTCAAACGGAACGGAAAACCGATCCTCGCAGCACGGATGAACTTCATTCGTCCAGGTCTGAAGTAGATCAAGAAGCACGGATCGTATCTCCACGGATGGAGTCCGCTGTGCGTCGCCGACGCACGGCGTCGTCTTTCATCCCCGCTTTGCTCACCCCCCTTCTACTCACGTCCTTGGTCTGGGCAGCGTTGATCTTTGCTTTCTGGAAATTCGCTGGAAAAGAATTGGCATCAACCATGATCCAGGATGAGACCGAGACACTCTGGGCCGGGCTTAATGTTGAGCTCACGAGCCTGGAGAATGAGATGCGTTTTCTCAAAGAAGACGTGAAGATCGACCGAGAGAACAATGAGAAGTTCAAACGGATGAGCGCTCTCGAAGCTGGCATCTATAAAGACAACTCACGCCAGAAATTTGACGACATCATCGACATCGGAAAGACCTTGGACACGGGCAGCGTCGAAGAAGAGTTTTACCAACGGACGAAAGAACGAGTCGAACTTGCTTACACGAAACGCCTCGGCCAGCACCAGGGGCTCAATGTGGGCGCATTGTTTCCCTCCCTAGGCATCAGCCGGGAACGGAGCCTTTCGAAGACGACCCTGATGAATTTCACCGCCAAACCAGAAGTCTCAGGGTGGGACCGCGCTCGAGCCACCTTCCTCTTGCGACGTTTCAAAGAAGACGACCAAGTCACTGCGTTTCTCCTGCAGACCATCCGCAATGAAGATGATTTGCAAGTCATGTTCGCTTCTTGGGAGTCTCTGATAGCCATCTCCGGCTATGAGCCCGGCTCCAAAGGCTTCAGCCCTTCGGACTTTGATCGCTGGTGGAGCACTCGCTAGAGCGAATCTGTCAAGCTTCTCTGGTAGGCTGAGCGAAGCGTGCTAACGATCCGGCATGGAGCCTGTACTTTGGCAGCAAGTATTCACCGTGTCCCTGGTGGTGGCAGTGTTTGCCGCATTTGTCACGGAAGCCTACTCGGCTGACATCGTCGCCATGGGGGCTTTCGTTTGCCTCATCGTCACCGGCATCCTATCAGAAGAACAGATCAGCAATGTCTTTGGCACAGGCGCTCCCATTGTCATTGCTTGCATGTTTGTCCTCAGCGCCGCCTTAGAGCGAACCGGCGTCATCCAATCGTTAGGCCGTTGGTTTGAGAAAGCCGCGGGTCAAAGCGAACTCCGCATGCTTGTCGTCCTCATGCTACTCGTCGCCGCACTGTCAGGATTCGTGAACAACACTCCTGTGGTAGTCGTCTTCCTGCCGATCGTTCTGAGCATTTGCCGGAAACGAGATCACAAAGCCTCACGCTTTCTCATTCCCCTCTCCTACGCCGCCATCGCAGGGGGCACCATGACCATCATTGGCACCTCTACTAACATTCTCGCGTCTGGAATCGCTCACGAAATGGTCCCTCAGATGAAGCCCATCGGCATGTTCGAGATCTCCAAGTTGGGCATCGTCTTCGTCATCATCGTCGTGGTCTACATGAGTGTGATCGGACGCAAACTTCTCCCCGATCGCACCACTCTCTCCACACTTTTCGAAGCTGAAGAAGGTCGCGAATTCCTCACACAAGCCCACATCAGCACCAACTCTCCTCTCGTTGGCAAATTATTCACCGACACACCTCTAGCCAAGATGCATTCCGTGAGGATCATCGAGGTCTTGCGTCGAGGGCAACCCGTCAAAACGAAACTCCCCAAGCTGCAATTCGAAGAAGGCGATCAGCTGCTATTCAAGAGCCACGTGGACGGGCTCATGGATGTCAATCAGACCCACGGCATCGAGCTCGGCACCCAAGCCGAACTCGGTCTTTCTTCAGTCAGCACAGAATCCGCCATCCTGATGGAAGGCATCTTGGGCCCCAATGCCAACCTCATTGGGAAAAGCCTCAAAGAACTCAACTTCCGCCAGCGCTTCGGCGTCCTCATCCTCGCGGTGCACCGCAAAGGGGAGAATCTACGAGAACGCTTTGAAGACGTGAAACTGGCATTTGGCGATACCCTTCTCGTCGAGGGGCCTGTCGAAAAGATGAATGCGCTCTTCTCCGAGAAAGACTTCATCAACCTCAGCCGCCCGAAACAGCAAGGGTTCCGCCGGTCTAAGGCTCCCTTCGCCATTTGCGCCATCGTGCTGTTTCTGCTGCTCGGTTCGCTTTCTTCCATACCCATCGTCGGCGTGGCCCTCGCCTGTGTCATGCTCACCCTTTTCAGCGGATGCCTCGATCCACGGGACGCCTACCGAGCCGTCGAATGGAAAGTCGTCTTCATGATCTTCGGCATGCTCGGTCTCGGTCTTGGCCTTCAGCAGACCCAAGTCGTCAATTTATTGGCTAAGACCATGGTCGATCACATGGAAATGTTCGGGCCTCACAGTGTCCTCGCCCTGGTCTATCTCATGGCGGCAGTCCTCACGGAGATCGTGAGCAACAACGCCGTCGCTGCCCTCCTCACGCCCGTGGCCATTGGCATCGCAGCCGCCCTGGGCCTGGATCCCACGCCGTTTGTCATCGCCGTCATGTTCGGCTCCAGCGCCAGCTTCTCCACGCCGATCGGGTATCAGACGAACACCTATGTCTACGGCGCTGGTGGCTATCGATTCGGCGATTTCGCGCGCGTTGGGATCCCACTTACCTTGATTCTATGGATTTCGGCAACCGTTTTAATACCACTATACTGGCCTTTTGTATTTATGAAAAATTGACTGTAGCTAATCTTTTCTACTTGATGCCTGCTCCCTTTCATCCTAATAATCCGCCGCTAAGCCCTGTTTGAGAAAGCGCTATCACAGATAACGCGTAATCCTATCCGAGACGTACGATGCCCAAGGTAAGCCCTACAAAGAAATCTCCGTCACGGAAATCTCCCGCGAAGAAAGCGGCTCCTAAGAAAGCGGCTCCTAAGAAAGCGGCTCCTAAGAAGGCGGCTCCCAAGAAGGCGGCTCCTAAGAAGGCGGCTCCCAAGAAGGCGGCTCCTAAGAAGGCGGCTCCCAAGAAGGCGGCTCCTAAGAAGAAGACCGCGACCAACAAAGCCGCCCCTATGAACGTTGTTCCGAAAACAACGAAGGCTGGCACCAAGATTGCTGACGCGAAAGTATCCAGCCCACCTCCCCCCCCAAGGAAGAAGGCTGTTAAGAAGACAACACCCCTCAAAACCAAATCCGTGCTCACTGAAAACACACTGATTGAAACAGAAGATCCAGTAGTCCCCTCCAAGCCTGCTTATCCAAAAGCTTTCATGGAGAAACAGCGGCTCAACCTATTGAGCCTCAGAGACGAAATGGTCGGCACCATGCATGGCGTCGCCCGAGGCAATCTCGGAGAACACGCCGACGGCAACGAAGCCTCTGCCTTCGGCACGCACCAAGCAGACGCAGGCAGCGATGCCTATGATCGTGACTTGGCCTTGAACCTCCTCTCCCAGGAGCAGAACGCCCTTTATGAGATTGATGAAGCCCTCGTCCGATTGAGCAATGGCACCTACGGCTACTGCGAAGTCTCCGGTGCCATCATCATGAAAGAGCGGCTAGAAGCCATTCCATTCGCCCGACTGACGGTCGAATGCCAATCTCAAGTCGAGAAAGAGAATCGCCTGCGCGGCCGCGCCGTTCAGGGTCCGATCTTCAAGCGCTCACATCTCTAACGAGCACCTAAAAATAAACTTCACTGAAAAAGTTAGTCTCCACTCGAAGCTAACCCTTTCCTTATGCTTCAGGCACTGGCGCTTTCCCCGCGCTATTCAGCGTCTCCAAGCGTTCCACCACGCGAGGAATGTAGATCTGCGAGACAACTTGCTGGACGCCATTGTCCATGGCCGTTTCCTTAAACTCTGCGTGCCCTTTCGTCAGCTGCTCGCCATGATTCTGATAGAATTCACGCGCCGCTCCCGAGCGAATCAGCAAGGACTCGGAAGACCAATTCACCTTGGCGACGCCCGCAGCGACGGCTGCTTGGAGTTGCTCTTGACTCAGACCGGAGGACCCGTGAAGCGCGATGCCAATGGCTCTTCCCGCAAGCTCAGAAGCCAATTCTCGATGACGAGCCACGGCCTCGGGATCGAATCCCCCAGCCGACCCAAGCCCATGCTTCGTCCCGACACCCGGAGCCCAGAGAGCCAGGTAGCCTGGATTCGCCACTTCCGCAGCGCCGAAGAGTGCGCGCGCTTCATCTAACGAAGTCACACCATCATCGACGCCCGCCTCCATTTCTAAAGTGGCATCCACACCCGCCTCTTGAGCAGTCTGACAGAGTGTCGCAATGGTTGCCAAGTTCTCTTCCACGCTCAACTCAGAAGAATCTAACGAAATACTAGAAGCGCACACGCACAAGTCCGTCTCCCCGAAACTCAACGGCAATCCCCGAATCGCGCCCTGAAGGATGGTCAACGTCTGCGGTCCTTTAATGTGGTCTGTATGATAGACCACAGGAAGATGCCGATACCGCTCGGACTGTGTGAGTACGACAAGGTCCGTGAGGTAACGTTTCATGCCAAGGATAGGATCCCCCAGGCCAAAGCTGTGCCCCGTGAGTTGCCAAAGACTTGTCTCAATGATGATCGGTGACTGACACTGACGTGCCGCTTCCAGACAGTCGACAATTGCCGCCGGACTGTCTGCATTGACCGCCAAGATGGCGTAGCGATGATCAAGGGCGTG
>JBLHHN010000405.1:0-5681 GCA_047616785.1 Verrucomicrobiales bacterium | reverse complement strand
TAGGCTTATTGACTGACTTCGCATAAGAGCGAGGGCGAGGGCCAAAGACGATGCCACCGCCACGCCAGATCGGCGAACTCACACGACCAGCACGGGCACGACCGGTGCCTTTCTGACGCCAAGGCTTGGCATTGGAGCCTTTCACCTCGCCGCGCGTTTTGGTACTCGCAGTGCCTGACCGACGATTGGCACGGTAAGCCGTGACGACATCGTGGACGGCTTGGGCACCCTGTTTTCCAGGGACGACGGTGATTTCAGCCGCAGCTGCTTGATCCATTGTGAATACTGACATTAATAAAATCTCCTAATTAACTCGCCGGCTGGGGCAATGGTTTTTTGATAGCGGGACGGATCACAAGATAACCGCCTTTGGCGCCTGGTAGAGCACCACTGATAGCAACGACTCCATCCTCTTCGCGCACTTGAACAACTTTGAGGCTTTGAATCGTACGACGGTAGTTTCCGTGACGACCTGGCATCTTGCGCCCTTTCCAAATACGACCTGGCCACGTGCCACACCCAACAGCGCCGGGACGACGATGCATCATGGAACCGTGCGTTTGTGGAAGACCACCAAAATTCCAGCGTTTTACAACGCCTTGAAAACCTTTGCCCTTCGTGACGCCAATGACATCGACCCACTGTCCCACTTGAAAAAGCGAAGGACCGAGATCTTTCACATCTTCAGCAGGAAGCTGATCATCACCCTTGAAGCGGAACTCACGAACCAACTTCTTCGGCGCGCCATTGTGAGCAGCGAATTGACCTTTGTCAGGCTTGTTCAGCCGTGACTCTTTCTGATCATCAAACCCTAACTGCACCGCGGAATAACCATCCTTCTCTAAAGTCTTGCGCTGCAGAATTTGATTCCCACGGACATCTACCACAGTGACAGGAATCGCCGTTCCTACTTCATCGTAGATGCGGGTCATGCCCAACTTCTTTCCTAATAATCCTAAACTCATGAGATCGGTCCCGGTTAGATCTTGATGGCAATGTCCACACCTGCTGGCAGATTGAGCTTCTTCAGCTCATCCACTGTGCGAGCCGTCGGATCGACGATATCGAGCAAGCGTTTATGTGTTCTGATTTCAAACTGCTCCGCAGCCTTCTTGTTCACGTGCGGGGAAGCGTTCACAGAGAATTTCTCAATGCGCGTGGGCAATGGGATCGGTCCTGACACTTTAGCGCCGGTACGTTTCGCCGTTTCCACGATCTCCAAGGTGGAGCGATCTAGGATACGATGATCGTAGGCCCGAAGTCTGATGCGAATAGTTTGGTTTTCCATGGGTTCGAAAGTTGGTGTATATCGTATCTACTTACTTAGTAAGAAGACCCTCCATATTGTTCGTTAAGCTGATCCACCACATTCTGTGGCACTGGTTCAAAGCGAGAAGGCAACATGGAGTAATCCGCACGCCCGCGACTCAGCGAGCGGATTGCTGTAGCATAGCCAAACATTTCCGCCAGCGGAACTTCGGCTTTTACCAAACTAAGACCGTTGCGAGTATCAATATTCGAAATGCGGGCACGTCGACGGTTGAGATCGCCCATGATATCACCCTGAAATTCGTCCGAGCATGCGACCTCGACAGACATAACAGGCTCTAACATGACGCCATTAGCCTTCGTGAATGCGTCACGCATAGCGAAGATGGCGGCCATTTTGAAGGCCTGCTCTGTGGAGTCCACATCATGGGAGGAGCCATCGAGCAATTCAACATGCACATCGACTACGGGATAACCCGCAATGACACCGTTCATCATCGACTCACGGATACCCGTTAGACACGGGTTGATAAATTCTTTGGGAATGTTGCCACCCACGACCTTGTCTTCAGTGGTCAAACCCTTACCTCTCCCATTCGGAGTCACTCTAAGAATGACATGACCATACTGGCCTTTGCCGCCACTCTGCTTCTTCAGCAAGCCTTCACCACCAGCGCTTGCTGTGATCGTTTCACGGTAAGCGATCTGTGGCTTACCAGCATTGGCATCTACCTTGAACTCGCGCTTCATGCGATCCTTCAAGATCTCCAAATGCAACTCGCCCATCCCAGAAATGATCGTCTGACCCGTTTCCTCATCCGTCTTCACGAAGAACGTCGGATCCTCATCTGACAAGCGCTGCAAGGCTGTCGCCATCTTAACAGAATCAGCAGTCGTTCTCGGTTCGATTGCCATCGAGATGACAGGCTCCGGAAACGAAGGTGGCTCTAACATCATCTCGCGACGATCATCACAAAGCGTGTCACCTGTGATAACATCCTTCAAACCAACCAAGGCTGCGATATCACCCGCATAACAAGTATCGAGATCCGTTTGCTGATCCGCCTGGATCTGGATCAAGCGGCCCACGCGCTCTTTGCGGCGTGTGCGAGGATTGTAAACTTGATCCCCTTTCGAAATCGAGCCGGCATAGACCCGGAAAAAGACCAGCTTCCCAAATTTGTCGGACCACAGCTTAAACGCCAGCGCGCAGAACGGCTCGTTATCATTCGTAATCGCCTGAATCGCCTTAGACTCATCTTTCGGATCGAGCCCTTCCGCAGGCTCGATATCGAGCGGCCCAGGAAGGTAATCCACCACAGCATCTAACAGATACTGCACCCCCGTATTCTTAAAGGCTGACCCACCGACCACTGGAACGAACTTGTTCGCGATCGTCGCGCGGCGAATGGCCTGCTTGAGATCACTGACAGTGATTTCTTCTTCTTCTAAAAACTTGGTCCCAATCTCATCATCGAGATCGACCATCTGATCGCGGAGCGCCTCCAGCGCAGCAGCAGCCATCTCTTTCAAGTCCGCCGGAATTTCTTCCAAGGTATACGTCGACCCCAAGACATCATCACCCGTGTAAATGACAGCACGTTGATTGAGGACATCAATCTGACCACGAAGCCCTTCTTCAGAACCAATCGGAATCAAAACGGGCCATGCATTTGCCATCAGCTTCTCACGCAAGTCATTAAGCGCATGATCGAAGTCAGCACCCACGCGGTCCATCTTATTGATGAAGGCAATGCGAGGAACTTGATACTTGTTCGCCTGACGCCAGACAGTCTCAGATTGCGGCTGCACACCAGCCACGCCGCAAAACACTGCCACCGCCCCATCTAACACTCGCAATGAGCGCTCGACCTCCGCCGTAAAGTCGACGTGACCCGGCGTATCAATGATATTGATACGAATGCCCTGACCAGAATAAAGCTTACTGACACTCTCCTCTTCGAGCTGCTTCCACGAACAGGTCACCGCAGCCGCCGTGATCGTGATGCCACGCTCTTGCTCCTGCTCCATCCAATCGGTGGTTGCATTACCATCATGCACCTCACCGATCCGATGAATCATCCCCGTATAAAAGAGGATACGCTCGGTCAGCGTGGTCTTGCCCGCATCAATGTGAGCCGCAATCCCAATATTCCGCGTACGTTCCAAGGGAAAGGAGCGCTTAGGCGAATTCGGATTGCTTGGCATATTCATTGTCGCTGCTGGCTATTTCAAATACTAGAAACGGAAGTGAGCGAACGCGCGATTGGCCTGAGCCATCTTATGCGTCTCATCGCGCTTACGAACAGCGCTTCCTTGATTCTTAGCAGCCTCTTTGATTTCGTTAGACAACGCCGTGTGCATGGGGACACCCTTACGACCACGAGCGAATCCGAGTATCCAACGCATGGCCAGAGATTCCTGACGCTCCGTGGTCACCTCCAAAGGCACTTGGTATGTTGCTCCACCGACTCGACGAGACTTCACCTCGACTCGCGGCTTGGAATTCTCAATGGCACGATTGAGGACCTCAAGAGGATCCACATTATCGGAACCCTCATTCGAGAGATCGATTGCCTTATACACAATCCGCTCGGCCAACGACTTCTTGCCGGAGCGCATGAGCTTATTGATCAACTTACCCACCAGCGGACTCTCGTAACGAGCGTCCAGGAGGATCGGCTTATGATAAACGCGTTTTCTACGTGCCATGATTCTAAAAAGTTAAAGCTCTATTTTTTATCTCCGGCCTTAGGCTTCTTCGTCCCATACTTGGATCGGCCAGAACGACGCTTTGCCACCCCCAAGGTATCCAGCGCACCGCGGACAACGTGATAACGCACACCCGGCAAGTCCTTCACCCGGCCACCACGGACCAAGACAACGGAGTGCTCCTGGAGATTATGCCCTTCACCACCGATGTAGGCGATGACCTCTTGACCATTGGTGAGCCGGACTTTGGCAACCTTGCGGAGCGCGGAGTTCGGCTTCTTTGGCGTCCTCGTCATTACCTGAAGACAAACGCCCCGGCGTTGCGGACACCCGGCAAGAGCGGGAGACTTCGATTTCTCGATGGGCTTCTTTCGCCCCTTGCGAACGAGCTGATTGATGGTTGGCATGCGGTGTGCTTTTAAGTAGGTTCTCGAAATCGAGCATCCGGTACATAAATCACCCGCAAAAGGGTGCCTTATTCTCCGGGATGCGCCCGATAATCGTCCTTCTCCCAGGGGGCTAAATTAACTTTCTCCCCCTGGAGGAGGAGCGCGAACACTAGGGGCCGAAGTATCCGTGGCAAGGCTTTTTCTCGTGAATTTCAAGTTTTTTACAGCACCCCCATGAAAGGCCCCTTGCTTCCTATCGAGATGGCTGGAAATTATGAATTATAGAGCCGATTTGGCTACTTGTGCTGCCTGCGCCTGTTGAGGGCTTTCAAAGCCCCAAAGAAGGAAATTTGCGCGATTGCCAAACGGAAGATTTGCACTAGCCATACCCGCTCCTCAGAGAGGCAACGCCATATTGAACCATAGAAAATGAACGACCTATCACGTTACAGAAACATTGGCATCTTCGCACACGTCGATGCTGGTAAGACCACCACGACCGAGCGCATTCTTAAGCTCACAGGCAAGATCCACAAGATCGGGGAGGTGCACGATGGTGCGGCCACCACAGACTTCATGGATCAGGAGCAGGAGCGCGGAATCACGATTCAGTCCGCAGCCACCACCTGCTTCTGGAAGGATTACCGCTTCAATATCATCGACACTCCAGGCCACGTGGACTTCACCATTGAAGTCTACCGCTCCCTGAAAGTGCTGGATGGCGGAGTCGGCGTGTTCTGTGGTTCCGGAGGAGTGGAGCCTCAGTCGGAGACAAACTGGCGCTACGCCAACGACTCCAAAGTCGCCCGCATTATTTACGTCAACAAGATGGACCGATTGGGTGCCGATTTCTATAAAGTCGTGGATCAGATCAAGAAGGTTCTCGCAGCCAAGCCCATGGTCATGACCTTGCCGATCGGCTATGAAGACGGCTTCAAAGGCGTCGTCGAGCTCCTCACCCGCAAAGCCTGGATCTGGGATGATTCCGGACAACCTGAGAATTACGAGATTGTGGAGCCACCGGCAGAGATGGCTGAAGACATCGAGAAATGGCGCCAGGAACTGATCGAGCTCGCCGTGGAGCAGGACGATGATGCGATGGAGAAATACCTTGATGGTGAGGAGCCTGACATAGATACACTGAAAAGGTGCATCCGCCAGGGTACCATCAAGAATGACTTTTTTCCAACTTACTGCGGCTCTTCTTTCAAGAACAAAGGTGTTCAGATCATCCTTGATGCGGTGATAGATTTCTTGCCTTGCCCAACCGAAGTCCCCCCACAGCCTGAAGTCGATCTCGATGGCGAGCCC
>JBLHHN010000404.1:0-5690 GCA_047616785.1 Verrucomicrobiales bacterium | reverse complement strand
TGATTCGAACCTGCCCGCAGCCGAGGTCATACAGCGCAACCGGCGGCGCGCAGGCACGTGCTGAGCTTCCAAAAAAATGGAAAGTTTTCTACACCGTTGGGTCTTGCCCATGCTCTGGAGTTCTTTCAAGAGTTCGCGCATCTCAATCCGCGCTCTCGGGTCGAGCCCGCTGGCGGGTTCATCCAAGATGAGCAGCTGAGGATCATGGAGCAGGAGAAGAGCGATGCCTAACCGTTGTTTCATGCCGCGCGAAAGACCATCGACCTGAGCATCCACTTTCTCGCTGAGATCAGTGAGCGCTAGAACGTCACGCACCGTCGCTTCACGATTACTATGGGACAAACGATAGGCCGCGGCGAAGAAATGTAGATACTCGCGCACCGTGAGGTCATCATAGACACCAAAGTAATCCGGGGCGTAGCCAATGAGCGTGCGAATCTTGTGCGGATGCGTGTGCACATTCACACCAGCGATGGTCACGGGCCCGGAACTTGGGTCTGGTTTGAGAAGGGTGGCCAGCACTTTGAAAGTGCTCGTTTTCCCCGGCCCGATGAAGCCGAAGATCTCACCCTTGGGAATCTGAAAGGACAAGCCCTTCACGGCATGCATTTTCCCGTAATTCACGTGAAGATTCTCCACGGAAACGAGCGGTTCGTTCTGCGATTAAGTCATGGTTAGTATAAATGTAGCGGTAGACCATCCGATGCCCGTCCTCTTGTTTCCAAGTGATCCACCATTGATCATGATCGAGCACCGTCCAGTCGCTGAGATAGCCATCCCCACGCCGGGATGCAGGCTGGGGATAGGGCACCCAGCTATCTGGTGAAGAGAGATTGTTGTCTCCATTCCATTGGATCGAGCCAGGTTGGGTCATCATTTGGATCACCTACCGCCCCGCTTTTCTCGGCTGCCTGTCAAGGATGCTCGACCGGAAGGGAATCGTCAGTTCATCAGAGTTAAGACTAGGACGGGCCAGATTGGCCAAGAAATCGATGCGATTCCCTCATCGCATTTGTTGCACAGATTTCAGATCAGGAGCAGCAAAGAAAGCAATCCCATCGAGTCCCTCAATGCCTTTCAGGTACGCTTGCAGTCGCAACAAAGGGAGTTTATCGTCCATAGGTTCTAGCGAAGGATCGACACTTTGCCAGTCAATCAAGCGAAGAGCCTCTGGCACTTTCACGGCAATGGGAATGGCAAAGGCACCCTCCATGTGGGGACTCCACTGCTGCATCTCTTGGCTAGTGGCATAGGCCGCCGGAAAGCGACCCGCACAATGTAGCGCATTTCCAAAAGGCGCCCCTCACGCGGATGGCGTGTGTTGATGAACGGAACTGACCAGAGTCCTTTGTCGATCCGAAATCACAGTACCCGACGATCGACTGAATGTGAGAGTCACTTCACAACTGCGCACCCCCTCTCCAGACTCTCCCAGATCAACCAGCGTTAGGTTATTGACGGTCGTCTTTCCTGGAAGTGTGTCGGCAAGCACGAACAGTCCCCATGTCAGTGCTAAGATGGTCGCAGGAAAGGTGAACCACGTCAGCCAGCGTCGACGCGTGCGGCGCAAGAGAAAGAACTCCACAGGTCCGACCAATAGAAGGAAGGGTTCCATGATGCAGGCGAATTGGAATCCTGTGAGAAGCTGCGTATCCTGAGGCATCAGCTCTCGGAACACCCTCTGCCGCGCCGCTTGAGACCATTGAGCGGCCTCCAAGCCTTGGCTCTTACTCACGGCTTGGAGATTGGCACCCTCTAGGGCCCAATCAACGGCTTCGAGATCTCGGACTTTCCAGAGAAAGCTGAACAGCTTGCTCCAAACCAGTTCCTCCAGAGCCGCCTTCATATCAAGGTTGTGTAGAAGTGCGATTCGGCCAAGATCCCATTGATGGCAGGTGAGCTTGATTCCCAAAGCTTCCTGATCTTCTGGTTCGACGATTGTCAGAGCCTGAACTTCAGACGCAATGGATTCGAGAAACGGGGCCACGGGGGAATTCGAAACCATGGGTTGGTCCGGATCCGTGGTGATCAAAGCCGATCCCCCTGCACGAATCCATAACGAAAGCGCGTCCAATTGACCCTCTGACATCATCGCGAAGCCCTCTGGCGACATGACGAAAATATCATAACCACAATACGAAACCGCAGTGGTCGAAAGCTGCTCTGGCCTCAGCCTTGCTTGCACCGTGAAAACCCGAAGGCTGCCCATGTCATTCTTCCCGCCAGCCGCAAACCCCATCATCTCCTCCAGAGTGTAACCCCGTATCAGCTCAGCCAGCGATTCATCCGGATCGGATCCCTCTGGATGCACGACGGCCACCACGGCCGAAACCTGGAGAATGTTTGGGATGCTGATGATCAAGTCCTCCCTCACGAAACGTTCCGTCTCGCTTTGGAACACAAGCTCCCAGGTTGCTTGCGTCTCGGTCATATCTCCGATGACCATCGCTGGCAACATGGGCTGGATCTCCCGAGGCTCTGAGGTGACAATGAGAGGGTCCGATTCGTAATCGATGAGTGCTTTGAAACCCTGCTTCAGCCGGATACTCAACTTGCCCTCCGTCAATGGGACATCACCTTTAAGTGTCACGGTGGCAGGAATCGGCGCCAAAGAGCGCGGAGAAAAGCTGGCCAAACGGATGTCCATCTCCATGGCCAGGCCCCAGAGCTAACAGTAAAATGATGAGACACCCCTTAATCACCAAGAATCATGATGATTCGGCTAGGCTCCGAAGGCAAACACAAATGATGCCTGATGTTAGGCTGATCGAGAAGTTCTCTACCGTGCAATCGCGATACAATAGAATCCAACAGGTGCCCGCGCGACCGGAAAAGACTTCTAGCTGGACCTGATTTCTATCGACATGGCGGGGACCAACCACGCGATTCCTAAGAATCGACTGCCACTCAGAACTGGCCCGTCCCTAGCAACACCAATGTGCACGCATCTTCCGTCGAGATACCGGCATCCTGCAAACGCTTAGCCAGCACCGGCGATTCGGTCCCAGGATTGAAGATGACCCGCTGAGGATTCAACGCGATTAAGGCTTCCGCCAACGGTTCCGAAATCGACGGATTCACATAGAGCGTCACCGTGTCGACCTTGTCTTCGACATCTGAAAGCGAGGCCACTACAGGCCGGCCCTCGATCTCTTGCAGACGCGGATGCACGAGAATGACGTGGTGCCCTTGATCAAGCAATTGGATCATGACCTTGTAGGCATAACGCTCGGGACAATCACTCGCACCTAGCACCAATACATTCTCGCTGGACTCACCCATGGATGAATCTAGGACAATAAACCCCGCCACAGCAAACTAACCTTCATCATGTGAAATTTGATTGCTCGGAGAAAAGGGCTACGCTCATGCCGTGAAGCTTTGGTTCTCCTTACTTATCACCACATCCATTGTCATCCAGGCCGCGCCACCGAATGTGCGACCGCAGGAGGGATTGCGTGAGAATGTACCCCAGGTTCATGCCTTGAAAGGGGCGCGTGTCATCCCTCGGGCAGGGGAAGTCTTGGAGAATGCGACCATCCTCCTGCGCAACGGGTTGATCGAATCGGTCGGCCAAGATGTGCCAATTCCGTCAGAAGCACGGGTTTGGGATCTTTCAGGCCTAACGGTCTATCCAGGATTCATCGATGCCTTCGCGCCGATGGGGAAAGTGGCGACTCCGAAATCAAACACGAATTCCTCATGGAATCCTAGCATACACGCGAATTTCAATATTCTCGAAGCCGTCACCCTTGCTGAAGGGGACTTCCAGAAGCGGCGCGAACTCGGATTCACCGCCGCGCATCTGGTGCCAACCTCAGGCGTGTTCCGAGGGAAAGGGTCGCTCATTCAACTCACCTCTTCAGAGGACCATGGCTTGGTGCTGAAACGGAGAGCTTCTCACATTGTCGCTCTCACCACCACATCCAATGACTATCCGAAGTCTCTCATGGGTTGCATCGCTCTCATCCGGCAGACCCTTCTCGACGCACGCTGGCATCATCAGTATCGCCAAGTCTACCAAAAGCAGCCGCACGAAGTACGCCCAGGAGAGAACCAAACACTAACATCTCTCGCCCCGCTCATCAGCCGCCAACGCGAGCCTGCTTTCTTTGTCCTCAATGACGAAGCCGACTTCAATCGAGCGAAGAAGATTGCCGACGAATTCAAGATTCGACGCGTAATCGTTGACAAAGGCTACGGTTATCGTCTGCGCAAGCCACTGAAGAATGCCGACCTTGTCGTTTCTCTTGCCTTTCCAGACGCTCCACTCGTATCCGACCCTGATCGCGCACTGGATATTTCGTTAGAGCGCTTACAACACTGGGAACTGGCTCCAACCAATCCCGGCGTCTTACAAGACAACAATGTGCGATTCGCCTTGTCACCGCATCAGTTAGGCGACGAGCTGGGAAAGTTCTGGCCGAACCTTCGCAAAGCGATCCAACATGGACTCAAAGAAGAGACCGCCCTGGCCTCTCTCACATCAGTCCCAGCACGGCTGTTAGGTGAGGAAGACCGGCTGGGCGAGATCGGCAATGGCTGCTTGGCCAATCTCGTCGTCACCGATGGCAATCCATTCCGCAACAAGGATGCGAGAATTCGTCAGGTATGGATTGATGGGAAACCTTGGCTCGATGAACTGGATCACCGCAAGACCAATACGCTAGGTAATTGGCAAGCTTCTTGGACCGGTGCCAAAGGTCCGGAACGCTTCAAGATCACTGGCACGGAGAAGAAACTGAAGCTCAACGTCGAAGGTAATGAGACGGAGAAAGCCACTGAAGTGGATCTGAATCTGAGTGGGAGAGACGAACTGACATTCACCTTACCCAGCAAAGTCTTCGGGATCACCCCTGACGGCATGGTGAGACTCAGTGCCTATCTTAATACAAAGACGATCGTCGGCCAAGGTGTCTTGCCCGACGGCCAGCGTTTCTCTTGGTCCGCGATTCGTGGGGAGGACCCTCCTCCGGCAAGTGAAGAGCCCAGTGCTCTGGCTGCTATCGAGACAGAGGCGTTCGGTCAGTATCCAGCAGGCGCCTATCCCGGTAGATTCCCCGGGCTAAGCCAACGCAAGCGACGCATTTTTATAGAGAACGCCACTGTGTGGACCTGCGGGCCACAAGGCATCTTGTTAGAAGCGAATGTGATCATTGAAGATGGTCGTATCGTGGCCCTTGGTCGCGACATCAAGCCCTTAAAGAATTCCTACACCATTGATGGCAGGGGCAAACACATCACTCCGGGCTTGGTCGACTGTCACTCGCACACAGCGATCAGCCGCGGCGTCAATGAAGGATCACACGCAGTGACCTGTGAAGTCGGAGTGGGCGACGTTGTAGATCCAACTGACATTAGCATTTATCGACAACTAGCAGGCGGACTCACCACGGCCAACTTACTCCACGGTTCGGCCAATCCCATGGGTGGAAGAAATCAAGTGATCAAACTGCGCTGGGGCAAGGACGCCGAGGGACTGAAGTTCAAAGGAGCCAAACCGGGCGTGAAATTCGCCCTTGGTGAAAATGTAAAGCAAGCCAACTGGGGTGAGAAATTCACCAATCGCTATCCGCAGACCCGCATGGGGGTGGAGCAACTCATGCGCGACACATTTCTCGCGGCCCGTGAGTATGGTGAGCGGAAACAACGGCATGCAGAACAGGAGGAGGCGTTTCCCTTCCGCACGG
>JBLHHN010000403.1:0-5701 GCA_047616785.1 Verrucomicrobiales bacterium | reverse complement strand
ATTCTGCAGTGGGATCGACAAATGCCTCGATGATCTATCCGGGCCTCTCAAGGAAGAGCTCACCAGCTTAATGAGCCTCAACTTCCAGTTCTTTCCGAATCACAAATCTTAGTGCGTGCCAGTATAGCATGGATTCCCCGTCGCATGACTTCGCCGTACCCGAGATTAAACTTGAGTGTGAAGGGCACCTCCGGAAACCTCGATTCTCGGCATTTAAAGTTACAGTGTTAGCTTCGGGCGCGATCATTAGTCATGAAATACCGGAGCCAAGACGAAGGCGGTGACCTTTTCGCATTTATTGACCACCAGAAGAAAGCGACAGCAAGTCAGCGCAGCACCGGGATTGGTAAGCTCACGGACATCGTCGCCTGGGAAGGGTTCAGAGGCGACCTTGAGGACATTCTCGGCTACGCCAACCGTGATGATCGCAAGGGTGGTCGCCCTCCCTTTGATCCGGTCTTCATGTTCAAAGTTCTCGTCCTGCAGAAATTCCACGGCTTGAGCGATGTCTCGGTTGAAGAACAAATTGCAGACCGTTTCAGCTTCATGGGTTTCTTGGGTCTACGTCCAGGAGATGCCATGCCTGACGCAAACACCTTGTGGGACTTCCGCGAAGCGTTGGAGCGCGACGGACGCAAAGGAAGCGAGCGTCTCTTTGCTCGTTTCGGTGAAATGCTGGAAGCGCAAGGGCTTATCGTGTTTCTGTAAATAGTTTTTTCCCCCATTCTTTTTCCCCCATTCTTTTTCGATCACACCGTCGTTTACTGTGGACGCGGCGAAGCCAAACTGTTCATCAAGGAATGCAAGCTTGGGTTGGGCAGCGATACGAGCCCCTGTCAGAAAGCGACGGCCAACCAGTTCTAGCGGCTTCTGAACGCGGTGACCTACGCGATCCTGCATCCCTTCCGGAACACTGTGTTGAAAGGAACGCAGTGGGAGCGGATGACCTTCGCCGAGATCCGGCTGAGACTGTTCAAGATCGCCGGACGACTCAAAGTAATGAAGACGAAAGTGCGGCTCCATTTGGCAAGGGCACTGGAAGCATCGCACCGAGTGATCTGGGAACGCTGCGTTCAGCCCGCTTTGCAGTGAGAACCGGCCCAGGCTGAGCCTTCCAGCCGTTTAAAATGGAGGTGGGTGTCCCTCGGCGTGCCCTGATGGCTCGATCATAGGCTCTGCAGACCGCTTCGCGGCCTCCGGAACGGCTTTGCGGGCCTCGGCAGGCCCCCTATCACGAGCACTACTATCTGATCGCCACCCAATGCCACTCACACTACCCTACGTACATGAGACACGCTAGGAGAGCGCGTTTTCCGAGGTTTTCAATGTACAGTATTTATCTCGATTGCCCATTATAGCCACTCTATCTACATTTAAGAGAATCAGGTCCTGAAATAGCGAGAAGTAGCGTGAGATAGGAGTGCAAACGAAGCTTGATTCCCCTGGTAGCTGTGACACCAGGACGTTATGAGTGTTCCTTCCATCGTCCTTCTTTTCGCAGGTCAGGGGTCCCAGGCTGTCGGCATGGGACGTACCTTGGCAGAGCGGTTTTCTTCGGCCAAAGCGCTGCTTGATCAGGCCGACTCGATTCTCGATTTCTCGCTGAGTGCGGTCATGTTCGACGGCCCAGAAGAGGAGCTGACTCGGACCAGCCGTTGTCAGCCAGCTCTGTATGTGCATGGCATGATGTGCTTGGCGGCACTGCGGGAACAGTTAGGCAAGGAACTACAGATCGGAGCGGTTGCGGGGCTTTCGTTAGGCGAGTTCACGGCGCATGCTGCTGCCGGGACTTTTGGATTCGTGGAGGGGCTTCAGTTAGTCGCAAAGCGCGGTCGATTCATGGAGGAGGCGTGCGAGGCGACCGATGGTTCCATGGCGGCAATGATCGGTGGGACAGTTGAGCAGGTTCGCGAGCTTGCGAATTCTGTCGGAGTCGATGTTGCGAATCTGAACTCTCCGGGTCAGGTGGTTGTGTCAGGCGCGCGTGACCGAATCGCTGCGGCGATCGCTGGAGCAAAGGAAGCAGGGATCCGGATTGCGAAAGAGATCAAAGTTGCAGGTGCCTATCATTCCGCTCTCATGCTGTCTGCTCAGGACAAACTCGCCGCTGAGCTGAGTCAGATTTCTATCAATACACCAAATTTTCCGGTGTTGAGCAATCTTACGGCCGAGCCTGCCATGGATGCGGAAGAGATTCGCCGGACCTTGGAAGCGCAGGTCACAGGTTCCGTGCGATGGTCGGAATCGATCGAGAAGTTGTTAGAAGATGGGCAATCACATTTCCTTGAAGGTGGTCCTGGCAAAGTGCTCACCGGTCTCATGGGGCGAATCCGCAAAGGCACATTTTGCATGCCTACGGGCGAAGCGGAAGCCCTTAATGATGCGATTGTTGCATTGAAGGCCATTTAATTGGCATTTTCATAGAGGCTTGTAAAAGAATGCGCTTGCATCTACTGCGTGGATTCGAAGTTTGGAGGCATGCGTTTTCCTATGTCCATGGTTCATTCCAGTGTCGCCCTGTTGGCGGGGTGCCTTTTGTTAGCCAACGCAGGCGTGGAAGGGACCTTGCCGAATCCTTTCCCTAAACTGATTCATGTGTTTGAAGAGGATGAGGGGAACCTGAAACGTTACTACCGCTTTCCAGATAGCCAGATGGATCATGACCGGTTGAAGCAGTTCTATCAAGACTACCAAGCGCAGTTGAGTGAGATCCCTTTCGACGCCCTCGATCAAGAAGCGAGGGTCGACTATATTCTTTTCAGAAACTATCTGGAGCACGCGCTCGCCCAGCAAGGGCATCAGAGGAAGCGTGCGTCCGAGATCGCAGAATGGTTGGCGTTCATGCCGATCATCACAAACCTTGGGACGAATCGACGCCGTTCGGAACCGCTGGATGCCGTGGCAACCGCGACGACCCTCACGGAGTTGCAGAAGACTCTGGAGAAAGTAGCGTCACAGTTAGAAGGCGATGAGGGCATGGATCTCGATTCTACGCTTGCCAATCGGGTCATCCGATTTGCAGAGAAGGCAGAGAGGGATCTGTCAGAGTGGTACGCGTTTTACGACGGTTACGATCCTACCTTTGCTTGGTGGAATAAAGCACCCTATCAAAAGGTTAATACCGAATTTAAGAGTTACCTAGATTTGATTCGAGAGCACGTGGGGGATGAGGACACTGTGGTAGGAGACCCGATCGGAAGGAGGGCTTTGATTGAGGCTCTTCGGCAGGAATTCATTACCTACACCCCTGAGGAACTGATCGAGATCGCGGAGAAAGAGTACACTTGGTGCGCCCGTGAGTGGCGCCGTGCTGCGCAGGATCTGGGCTTCGATGATGACTGGAGGAAGGCGCTCGATCATGTGAAAACGTTGCATGTGCCGCCTGGGGAACAGCCAGCCTTGATCAAGGAATTGGCGGATGAGGCGGTAGAATTCCTAGAGACGCGGGATTTGGTCACCATCCCACCCGTTTGCAAGGAGACGTGGCGCATGGAGATGATGACGGCGGAACGGCAGAAGGTGAATCCCTACTTCACAGGAGGAGAAGTGATCAGCGTGTCATTTCCCACGGATGCCATGGAGCACGAGGACAAGTTGATGAGTCTGCGAGGGAATAATCGGCACTTCTGCAAAGCGACCGTGCATCACGAGCTCATCCCTGGGCATCACCTGCAGATATACATGCAGGAACGTCACCGTGCCTATCGTAAGCTCTTTCGCACGCCATTTCTCGTTGAGGGCTGGGCTCTTTATTGGGAGATGCTTCTGTGGGACAAGAATTTCCACAGCTCGGCGGAAGATCGTGTGGGAATGCTATTCTGGAGAACGCATCGTTGCGCTAGGGTCATCTTCTCTCTCAGCTACCACCTTGGGAAAATGTCTGCTCAACAGTGCATCGATTACCTCGTGAAGAACGTCGGTCATGAGCGTCGCAACGCGACGGCTGAGGTGCGGCGCTCTGTGCAAGGTGGCTACACGCCGCTCTATCAAGCAGCCTACATGTTAGGTGGCTTACAGTTTCGTGCTCTGCGTAAAGAACTCGTGAATTCGGGAAAGATGACGGAGAAAGAGTTTCACGACAAGATCTTGTTAGAAAACTCAATTTCCATCGACATGATCCGTGCGAGCATGGGTGGTCACGAATTGAGTGTGGACTACAAGAGCAAGTGGCGTTTCTACGACGAAGACAGTTCGGAGTAGCCCCTCACTCAAGGACCACTCTGAAGCGGTAGTAGCGGAACACTGCTTCAGGCGAGCGGACGCGCCAACGATTAAGGCCTGCTGCTTCTTCTTCAAAGGCATCGTCGTTGCTTGGACCACATTCGCAGGTCATTGGGATCCTTCGGGCGTCACTGCAGCTCCGAGGAGCCCCCCGCTGAGGTTCACCGTGAGTAGGATATCCTCGCCTTCGCGTTGCACGGTCATGCTGGCGGTATCGAGCGAGGGGCTTGGGAATCTTCCTGTCCAGGCGTGCTACCGTTAGAAGAGCTGGTGGTCCAGGCGTCGGCCTCTTCGCGCTGATCGAGATTGGCAAGGACCAGCGAATTTCCTTCGCCGTCTGCCGAGGTTGGCCAGGGTGAATCGTCATCGAAGAAGATCGTGTGAAGGATCTCGCATGATGCATTCTGAAGGGTGAGTTGTTCGCCGCCATTGGCGAGCCGCCCCTGGTAGCAGCCGATAATGGAAGCCGCATTGGGGTAGCGCCTGACAAAAGCCTCTTCATCTTCCACGACGAGAGCGCGTTCCCCAGCGGCCAAGCTGCGTTCTGGAAAGACAAAGCGCCCCCTCAGTCAAAGCAAGCCTAGCCCAAGTTGGGCGTTTTGAGTCGCAAGTCGTTGATAGTCAGCGGAAGGGCTTCTGGGACACTACAAATTCGATGGCCGGGGGCCTTTTGATTATGACATTGGTTTCATGATACGATTACTTTTGATTAGCTTGCTAGTTTCGATCCCCAATTCGTTGTAGATCTCGCGCTGCTGTGCTTCGGCTCGGCCCGCTTTTGCGTTGATGATGGATGCTTCCGTCGGCTCGTGGCACGATCAGCGTGCTGTAACAGTCCATTTCTAACAATCATCTAATCGTTGACCAATCCCGTCGGTCGCCGCTCCCATCTAACTTCTCGCGCACCCATTTCCATCGCTGATAGGCTAACCTGGTGATGAAGATATGCCCGTCGACTCGTTCTTCTTTCTGATCGTAATTTGGCCGCAGGCCAAGATTCGTCTTTAAAGCACGGAATCCTTCTTCGGCTTGCGTTAGGCTGATGTAGACGGACATTACCCCGCTAAATTGGGCACTTCCGACTGACTGGAGTCTTTAAAATAAGCGTTTAATGCTATCTATCACAATTAGAATTATTTCATTATATAGCCATGCATTTGAAATATTCACTCTTGCATATTTGCTCAAGAGCGATATATATTGGCCATGCAAACCCGTAACGGCAATCTTCACTTAGAGATTCAGACTTCGAGGAAGAACCCCGTCGGCATTCTCCGCGCCTCCTTTCGCGACAAGTCCACTGGCAAGATCTCACACTCTCAGCATGGTCGCATTACCGGGTGCTCTCTTGAGCAACTTAGGCTCTTGCAAGCCGCCTTTCGGGATCAGGTTCAGCCTGTCGGTGATCCTCACGCTTTCCGCATCCTGGGTTCCAAGGAATACGGCGCTTCTCGCGTCTTGCTGCAGTTGGCCAAAGACC
>JBLHHN010000402.1:0-5705 GCA_047616785.1 Verrucomicrobiales bacterium | reverse complement strand
GGCCTCGACTTCCCAAGGCCAACCGCTTTGCTGAAGATTATGGGCGTAGTCGGTATTGACGATCGACATGGAGTTCCCAGCAAACGGCGACGTTCACCGGGATGCAAGAGAAAGCCAAACGGGATGGTCAGTTAAAACTTTTACGCTCGTTAGATAAAAATTTGAGAACTTCACTTACTCTGCAGGCAACTTAGCACTGACGCGAACGAAACGCTCTGTCCAAGTAGCATCTTTCGTCAGTTGCAGAACACGATAACGACGGATCTCCGTCGTCGTATCCGTCCCCGCACGCGCGCCGAGAGATTCCAACGCGATCGCACTGACCTCGGTCCAACTCCCCAACGTGCGTCCCGTTTCAAACGTCACGTCTTCTGCGACACCAAGCCGGTGGGACAGTTCGAAGATAGGCAGACCATCACTTTGAGCCTCCACGTTGATCAAGGGCTTCGATGCGGGATCGCTCGGATCACCGCCCATGAGAAACTCGAGGTAGTTTACAAACTGATCCCCATCCGCATCCTCGTTAGGGCCGGTGAGACTCGCACCTTCCACGAATGCCGTTTCACTCCAGCTTGCGTAGGTGAGATCTTCACCGCCGGGGTTCTCACCACCATCATCGCCCGCTACTGCAGCAGGTGAATCGTCTGCGGTGCTGGCACGCCAACTCCCTGCCTTGCTCGAGTCCGGCTTGGTCCCTGGATCAGTTAGGATCAAGTAAGCGCCTTCACCATCAGTGCCAGCGGGCCAGTCCATGTTGTCATTGAAAACAAAGTCCACCACCGGGCTGTCCGATGACTGCAAGAGCAGACGCTCCCCGTCATTGGAGAGACTCCCAGTATACTCGCCGATGATGTCGTAGGTCGTTCCGTAGCGAATCTCAAAGGCTACACGATTCTTCACGAGAAAAGCCGTCTTCCCAGCATCGATCTGCGACAAGCTGGCTCCGGCGAAGTCGAAGCGAATGCCTTCCACAAGACTCAGCTCGAGCAAGCTGACATTGTCCTCACCGACATTCGTCAATCCAAGAAACTCGAAGTCCTTGCGTGAAAAGCCAGCCGTCTTCTCCGCGTCATTCGCCGCGGATGGATGGAAGTTCACCATGGCGATGGCCAAGTTCTCCGAAGTTGCTGGAACGGCTCCTATCACAAAGGTCGCTTCGAGCAATGGAGACCACTCTTTGGCTCCGAAGATGCTGCCTTTAAAAAGCCGCGCCGTCACCGTCACCGTGGCATCGAGCGCCAAAGGTTCGCTGTATTCGATCGCAGTATCAGAGAGGTCGCCGCCTGGAGCCCGTGGGTCTGAACCATCAATGGTGTAATAGGCATCGCCGACGGCGAAGACTGATTTCTTGATCTCTACAGCATAGCCTTGATCGAAATGTCCGCCGTGGTCACCGAACGAAGGAAGTACGAGTTCGCCAAAGAGCCCCTCGTCATCAAACTGATCGACGACAATGTCCGGGCGCTTCGGGAAGTAATCCTCCATGAGGCGATCACGCTCAGCATCCCAATCATCCTTGGTATAAGGCGTGGCACGAGCGGCATCTCCCCATCGCGCGGATTCGAGGATGACCGCACGACCAATCTCGTCCGTCCGACGCCGGTAGATCTGCTGAAGGCCTTCAGCAGACATGACGCCGCCATTGAAGAAATGCTTCTGAATGGCATCGGCAAAGCGGATACGATAGTCGGCGTTCTGGGTCAGACTTTGGTGAATTCCAGTGGGGCCTGGGTTGTTACTACTTCCGACGTTATTATCGTTCAATCCCTGGAATACCTTTTCGGCATCCCAGGAATGATAGCGCCATTTGCCATCGACTGGGCTCTTACTCACATAGTAGTTCTTATGCCCCCAATCACCATTGGCGAGGCCCAGATTCACCAACATGTAGGAAATGAAATCATCAATATCCAGTTGCTCCTCGATCTGCGCATAAACGTCAGGGTCATCTGCATCGCGGGCAAGCGCATTGAGATCTCGATACTTGCCGATGGTATCCTCGCCGCTCACATTCACGCCTCCATTCCCCGGGTCGCCATGACGAGAGACTTCCCAATCTGCGCGATCGCCTCCTTGATAAGAAGCATTGAAGGCGTCGTCAGGACGCTCGTGGAGATTGTACATGCCCCAGAACACCCCATTCACGAAGGTGTAAACATAACGGCCATGAGGACTATGACCTCCCATCGCCCTATGCAAATCCGCGGCGGTCTGATCTCGAAGGTACTGCGTCCATTCCCGTTGTTGCACGGGGATCGAGCCCCCGTTATAGGCCCATGTGTTATTGTGCCGTGCGTCTACCGTGAGCGTATTGAACTCATTCGTGGCCTCGGGATCATCATAAATAGGATAACGTAAGGTTCCAGGGCCGAATTCTTTATCGAATCGCAAGCGCATCGAGAGCTTCTTGATCTTCCAACGTTGGGGACTGGTCTGACCGACAATCCGAACCGCACAATCGATTTGGAAACCCTCTTTGCCATCGGGATGCAACAACTCTGCCGACGCTGCGATATCGATCCCGTCCTCAGCGATTGTTCCTGGATAGATTCCCTTGTTCAACGAGAAGAATTCCTCCGGCTCAACCACAATTGATAACACCGGCAGCGTCTTGAAATCATCAATGATCGTGTCTTTCCAACGAGGGTCATCGACGATCCTTGGATCCATTTCATAATCGCTGTCCTCGCCCGACCCCCAATCGTCTCCCCACTTTTCTTCCAACTCTTCTCCTGTCTGGCGAATGACATCATTGAGGAAGATGTAAGTATGGGTGTCAACATTGGAAGGCTGGAAGCCATCTTTCAACGCGATGGCTCGCAATGTTGTCGTCTTGTCGATGGTGATTGGCCCCGAGTAGTCCTCTCCTATAGGACCCGTGAAGACCGAACCCTTGGATGGAACCCGACCATCCGTCGTGTAGATGATCCTCACATCCTCCGTCGCCGTGGTGATCTCGACTTCCATGGCGTCTTCGTAGTAGCCACGATCCACACTGAACTTGGTGTCTGCAACAAAGCCTACCAATTTGCTAGCACCGTTCGCTTCACCCGGCGTGGGCGCTGTGAAATAGACCGTGTCAGAGCCCGCCATGCCATAGGAGATGTCCGTCCGCTGGGAAGGATAGTCCACATAGACCGAAGCCACTTGGCCCTCTGGCGCCATGAGTGCCAGGTAACCGCCGTCCCGAGACAGGCTGAAATCCGCGTGCAATTCGCCGGCTGGGTCTGACAGATTCTCACCCGAAGCAAAGATAACCACCGAAGCTCCCGCTGCCAATTCGACACCAGGCACCGCCCAGCGTGTAGGTTGCTCAGGATCATCGGTGAGATGATAGCCTGCTAGACTCACTGATTCACCACCCGAATTCTGGATCTCAATCCAGTCGGCATGTTTCCCTTCGTCCGTGGCCAGGCCTTCGCTATTTGAAGCCAGGAATTCTGAGATCACGGGGGCGCCTTGGGCTGCGAGCGAGAACGCACACCATGCCAGGACGTAAATTTGGAAAGACTTGATCATAAGGTAAGGAGTTAAGGGTAGACTCTAAGATGGCAAATCTCTGGAATCGATGCAATTCTTGCGTATGCGTCGATGCAGATATCTCCACCTTGTGGCCCTTGCCTCGCTTTGGCTGCAACGGAGCCCTGTCCTCATCGCGTTTTCCAAACTGGCCACGCCGCTTTTTCAAACGGCGAGCGCGCGCATTCTCATGCGCATCGGAGCCACCCAAACTGCGCCCATGCACGCAGTGTCAGGTGCCACGACGTCCATCGCGCCGGTGTCCCCTTCCAAGAATCCAGCCGAGAGCCATGTGGGAGACAGATTCACCTGGGTCTTCCGCACTTCTGGAGGGAAATCGGAGTCCTACGAAGTCGAAGATCTCCCCGACGGTCTCACATTCATCGAAACGAATGGCATCGGAAGCATCCAAGGCGAACCGACCACGCATGGCGACTACCTGATTCAGATCGTCGGATGGGAACGACCCGACTTCCGTGGAGGCTCGACCGAATCCTTCACACTCCGACTGCAAGTGCGTCCTGAAGAGGGCTACGGAGGCTTCGCTCAATGGGCGGCCACCAAGAATCTTGATCCTACGATTTCTTCGCCCAGTGATGATCCTGATAGGGATGGTTCCGACAATCTGCTAGAATACGCCTTCGATTTCGATCCGCTCACGCCTAACCGCGCCTTTGGACCCAAGGACGGCGTGGCTCCGATCAGCACGCCTGAGATCGTGCTGCAAACTTCGGCCGTCCTCCAAGTCGCCTACATCCGTCGCCGCGAAGATGCCGGCTCTGAAGTGAACTATGTGCTAGAATCCAGCAGCGATCTTTCGCAATGGTCCGCGACCACAGGCGAGACCTGGATCACAGAACTGAACCCAGATTGGGAAGGCGTCCTGACAGAGATTTCAAATTCTGGTCGAACGCAGTTCTTGCGCATGCGCTTGGAAACGAAGACGGGTTCGTAGTGTAGGATTGCGTTGGCACTCCCCGGAGAGTAATCCCCCTGAATGACTTTCCTTCGTCTCGCTGTCTTATCCTGGGCTCTGCCACTTCTCACTTGGCTGCCAGCCGCTCCGGTCATCCGTGAGTTCTCTCCTGCAGGCCAAGGATCTCTCATCGATGACGACAACGACTTTCCTGATTGGATCGAATTGCACAATCCAGCCGCGGAACCGTATCTACTCACAGATCACTTCCTCACAGATGATCTCAATCATCTCACCAAGTGGGCATTCCCACGCGGGCAGAGTATAAAGGCCGATCAGCGCCTTCTCATCTTCGCTTCACGGAAGGATAAGACCAACATCTTCGCGGGAACCGTTCATACGAACTTTGCGTTAGAGACGTCCTCGGGATTCCTTACGTTGGTCGCCAAGGAAGGGACCCTGCTGCATCAATGGCAGGATTATCCCAAGCAACGGCCTGGCGTTTCCTATGGCGTCGATGCCGATGTCGTCTACTTCGCGGAACCCACGCCCGAAAGGGCAAGCGCTCACAGACCTGATGAAGGACACCAACTTCAGCGTCGATCGCGGATTCTACACCGAGACACAAACGCTGATCATTTCTTCTGAAACAGAAGACGCCGCCATCTACTACACGCTTGACGTGAGTGACCCAGCCCCTTCTGCGGTCATTCTCTATCAAGACCCTATTACCATTGATAAAACCACGCTTGTACGCGCCATCGCGACCAAAGAAGGGATGATCTCTACCCTAATGTTTCATAAATATTGTTAGGAAAAGGCCTCTTTGGGAGCAAATCTTCGAATCATTTTCTCAATCACACCATATTCGGGAATTGTCAGTGTCAAAATCCCGCCTGGACGGGTAATACGACCTGCTTTCGTTATGACGTTTTTTCGCAGCGTTGACAGACTCTCAACGAGCCATAAACAAGGGCGCTTTGCGTCGTCGGGTTTTCGTTGTGGTTTCTCATTCTGGATTTGCAGCTCCCTGCTCAAATTGTGCGCCAGAATATTGCAAAGCATAAATACTCGGTTTCCTGCCTCCTTCCAACATGGGAGATAGTCGATTCGTGTTCCGTTCTTCAGTTCAGCAAACATTTTCGGCTCTCCGTCAGATTGGCTGGGCCTGAATCAGCGAATCCCGAAGAAATCAGGATCAGTCAGAGTCGTCTTCGTTACTGATGATCAAGGGGTTATGGGCTCCGACTCGGCACAGCATCTCTCCGAA
>JBLHHN010000401.1:0-5707 GCA_047616785.1 Verrucomicrobiales bacterium | reverse complement strand
TTTCCGTCCCTCTTTCCACTGTCGTTGACAGCTGCACTTCAGATTGGCCCCACAGGCTTCTAATTGGCGTAGTTGGTGTGCTTAGGCTTGGGGCCAGTAGGGAGCTCGACTCCGTTGGCTAGAATGACAGCTTTGATCGCATCGACAGTAGCGAAGGAGGGCTTGAAGTTTCCTGGGCGGTAGCCTTCTGCAATGAGGAGCGGCGTTCTTTTCAATTTGTTGTTCGTGTTCCAGAGATGGATGTCGGCGCCCATTTCGTTGAGGTAATGAACCATCGATGGGATGTTCTTGTAGGCAGCACCATGCATGGCTGTTTCGCCGTTGGCGTCGACGGTGTTGATGTCTGCGCCGAGTGACACGAGATACTGAGCGGCTGCGAGGCATTCTGATTCGGAGCCTGCCTCTTCTTCGGGAGCCGTACTGCCAATTCCGGCGGCCACGAGTAGGGGGGTGGTTCCATCTTGATTGGGCATGAGTGGGTCAGCGCCTAGTTCGACTAGCAGTTTCATGTAGGCGAGGTCGGCTCGGTCTGCGGCAAGAAAGAATGGCGTCGCTCCGATCGCACTGACCCGGCCGCCCCCTGCTTTGCGTCCGCGCTCAAGGAGGGCGTTGACGTTGGCTCCTCGTTGGACGATTTCACGAATGAATTGGAGGCTGGTTCGCTTCCCAGAACCTTGAGGTTCTGGATCGCCAGCTGCTGATTCTCCGAAGTCCGGCTTCCGTATCCAGGTAAGTGAATGAAGAATCGTGTAGCCGGATCGAGCGTCATTGGGATCAGCACCAGCGTCGAGTAGCTCGACGGCGAGATCATAGTGACCATTTTCCACTGCCATCAGGAGGGGGCTAGTACCTCTCTTGGGTAGTTTTCCTCTTGGGTTGGAAGGGCGCATTGCCGAGTTGATATCGGCCCCGGCGTTGAGGAGGACTCTGACTGCTTGGGAATGGCCTGCCCGGATGGCGAAGAAAAAGGGGTTGAAACCAGAACGTTCAAGCGGTGTTTCGAAATCGGCGCCTGATGTCAGTAAGGTCTGGAGGATCTCGGAATGGCCTTCAGCTGCCGCCCACATGGCGGCGGTTTGTCCATTTCGTTCTGATCCGTTGACATTAGCCCCTGCATCGATCAGTGCCGATACGGCACCGATGCTTCCGGTGCGAGCGGCCGTTAATAAGGCTGTTTCACCTCCGTTGATGGCTGTGTTCGGATCAATGCCTGCATTGAGAAGGTCTTTGACCAGTTCTCCATTCCCGTTGACACACGCGAGATAGAGTGGGGTGATGCCATACCGGTTTGTCACTGACGCATTGGCGCCCCGCTCGATGAGTTCTCTGCCAAGCCCGGCATCATCATGATACGCGGCCCAGAGGAGCGCGGTCATGCCATCGATTTGAGCGACGTTGACGTCGGCTTCGCTTGATAGCAGCGAGCTCAATTGTTCTGCGTCTTGAGATTCGACCGCATTGGCGAGAGATGGCTCGGCTCCGTTTGTGGTAGCGAGAACGATGGCGAATGCGAGGACCCCAACGATTAGGGATTTTGATTGCCTTGCCAGTTCGGATATCGAATTCCAAAAGGGAGGATAGCTGGTCTTGCTCTGGGCGGCCTTCATCGCATTGTCTTTGGAAATAGGGTTTGTGCTAGAGTGACAAAGTTTCAAACAGGTTGTCGATTTTCCCGTTGCTGTCTCCGAATTTATCAATCTTTACCCCCGCTTTGTCCAGAAGGGTGAGATGCAGATTGGCGAGCGGGGTAGGGTTGTCGTATCGGATATGTCGGTTGCCCTTCATGCCTGCCGATGCCCCGCCAGCGACGATGACTGGAAGATTCGTGTGGTTGTGAACGTTTGGGTTGCCAATGCCACTTCCATAGAGAATCGAAATATTGTCGAGCAGCGATCCGTTCCCTTCGGGCGTGTTCTGTAGCTTTTCGAGATATTCAGCAAAGAGAGACACATGGAACGCGTTGATCTTAGACATTCTCTCAATCTTGTCAGGATCATCGCCGTGATGGGAGAGCGGGTGGTGGGGATCGGAGACTCCAATTTCAGGGTAGGTGCGGTTGCTGGTTTCGCGCGCAATCTGAAAGGTGATGATTCGGGTAATGTCTCCTTGATAGGCCAATAGTTGGAGGTCGAACATCAGTCTGGCGTGATCGGCGTAGGCGGCGGGAACTCCCATTGGTCGATCCAGATCAGGAAGGGGATTGTCCTTCGAATCCACTTCCGCTTTTTGAATGCGACGTTCCACCTCTCGGATTGAATCGAGATAGTCGGACACGCGCGCTTGATCGTTCTTACCGAGTTCTCGCTTGATTCGATTCATGTCTTCGGCGATGGAATCAAGCAGGCTGGCGCGCTCGCGGAGGGCGGCTTTGCGTTCGTCAAGGCTGCCGCCTTCCCCAAAAAGACTCTCAAAGACGAGGCGGGGATGAGCTTCTGCGGGAAGCGGCGTCGTTGGCGAAGACCAAGATAAGTTGTTTTGGTAGACGCAGGCGTAGCCGTTGTCGCATTGCCCTACCGTCTGCAATAAGTCCATGGCGAGCTCTAGGGAAGGAAGTTGCGTCTGGCGACCGATTTGTTGGGCGGCCACTTGATCGGCTGTGGTTCCAAGGTAATAGTCAGAACTCTCGGTGACCTTCGCTTTCGCGGCGCTAAGAAAGGAAGAATTCGAAGTCGCATGGGAGCCAGGATAAGCCGGCTTTAGCTCCATGTTTGTCATGACGGTGAGATTGTGTTTCACCGGTTCCAATGAATTGAGGATGGGGGAAAGCTGATCGAGCGTTTCCTTACTTTCGGGCGTCCAGCGAGATTGATCACAACCCATGGGCATGAAAACGTATCCAAGCCGACGGACTTGGGCCGCGGGGGTATTGATGGCGGCGGTGGCGGCCGGAATCATCGCGTCCAAGAGAGGCAGGGCGAGGGAGGCACCCGCTCCTTTAAGAAATGTTCTGCGGGGAATGGATTTCTTGGTGATGAAACTCATGGCGTGTTGCTAGCGGTTGATTGATCTTCGAGGGATCCGACGGATGACTTGGCTCGCATTTGAAACGGGACACTCTTTGCGATACCAAGGATAATAGATGAAAAGCGATAGTCGTTGGCTTCCGCTTCTCTCATGACCTGGCGAATGGCTGGGGCATCGTAGGCCTCGACTCCTCTGCCAAGGGCGAAAGTGAGTAATTTCTGGGTCAACGTTTGGACGAACATTTCGGGGCGCTCAAGGAGCCCGTTTTCGAGGTTCTCAACACCAGAAAAGACACTGCCATCAGGGAGGCCACCCGAGACATCGATATCGCCACCGTTCTCGTATTGTCTCCAGCGCCCGACCGCGTCGAAGTTTTCTAATGCGAATCCCACTGGGTCCATCAGATCGTGGCAACTTGCACAGGCAGGATTCGCGCGGTGGCTGGCAAGGCGTTCTCTCATCGACAGCGTGGCGTCTACTTTGTTCTCTTCCAGCGCGGGCACATCGGGCGGAGGAGGAGGGGGAGCGGTGCCGATAATATTTTCCAATACCCAATTGCCACGTATGACAGGGGAGGTGCGGGTGGCGTATGAGGTGACTGTCAGAATGCTTCCTTGCCTGAGAATGCCCCCTCGTTTGTACTTAGGATCGAGTGCGACTCGTCGGAAACGGCTGCCGAAGATGCCTGGAATGTCATAGTGATGGGCTAGGCGTTCGTTGAGAAACGTGTAGTCGGATTTAAGCAAACTCAGGACGCTGCGATCTTCTCGAAGAACGCTTTCGACAAAGAGTTCAGTCTCCTGGCGAAAGGCTTGACGAAGATTGTCATCGAAGTCAGGGAACAATCTTAGGTCGGGTGTCATGGCGGGGAGGTTTCGAAGGTGAAGCCATTGGCTAGCGAAATTGTCGGTGAGACTGCTCGATCGCGGATCTGCTAGAAGCCGACGCACTTGCTCTTCGAGAACGCTCGGTTCGCTCAGCCGATTGGCGATCGCCAACTCGAGAAGTTCCTCGTCAGGAAGGCTGCTCCAGATAAAAAACGAAAGTCGACTGGCCAACTCGAGGTTACTGATTTGGTAGGCTTGTCCAGGAAGGACGTCTTCAGGCTCCTTCTCAATTCGAAAGAGAAAGGCCGGACTGACGAGGATCGATTTGAGCGCGCTTTCAATTCCAGAATCGAATCCATCTGTTCGGGCGGCCTTTCGATAGAAGGCCATCGGTTTCACTAGCTCGGATTCAGAGATGGGGCGGCGGTAGGCACGCTTTAGGAGCTTGGAGAGAATTTCTTTTGCGAAGGGCTCTTCGTCGGCTTGATTGCTTGGGGTCTTGATAAAGATCTTCTCCCGGCTGGGCGTGTTCCCTGCTCCGGTAGGCTGAAAGGGGCCAGTGATGGATATCTGATAGATGGCAGGGGCGCGACGGGGGTGCCGATGTAGGTTAAAGCTGGCCTCGAATGGTTGGCGTTTGTTCTCCAGAAGCGAGAAAGATTGGCCAACGAAGGTGACCCCAACTTTTCTTGGACCTGCTTGAACGAACGTTCGTGCCTTCAAATGCTTGTCAACGGTGCTGTGGCCTTTGTGACCTTTTCGAGAGACGGTGAACTGTTCGATCATCGCTCGATCAATCAATATTTCCATCTGATGAGACCCGTTCAGTCCCTCAACATGTTCGTTTCGGTCACGAGATAGAATGACCTCAATCTCATACTCGCCATCCTGAGGAAAGGTGTATGAGAGTAAGGCGCCACCTCGTGTTCCGATTGGCAACCCATCGACATGCTTCTCTTGAGTGTAGTCCGGGGGGATACGATAGGTGTAGCCATCAGGACGACGCGAGGGGGTTCCAATGGCTAGCCGACTGATCTTTTGGGCCGCCGAGATATATCGATCAACGAGACTTGGTGAGAGGTTGCCCACCGTGACGTTATCGAATCCATGACTCTCCTCGTCTTTTGGGAGCAATGCTTTGGCGTCAACCTCCACCGCCAAAAGGTCTCGGATGGCGTATTGGTATTCGGTTCGTGTGAGTCTCCTAAAAGTGTCCACTCGCCCCGGTTTTAGCTCCGCCACCGCCTGGGCGTCTAAACGGGCGGTCAGTGTGTCGAGAACGGCCCGATAGGTTGGCTCCGAAGGCCGGTTACGACTTGGTGGAGGCATTTGCCGTGCTCGTAATCGGGTGATGACCTTTTCCCAGACTTCGGGATGTCGTTCGATGGGCGTGCCTTGAAGATCATCTAGATTGAGGTTGCCCTTATTTTCATCGGCGTTGTGGCAATTGACACAGTACCGTTCGACGACCGCGGTGCGTGACGAAAGTGGCAATGGCGCCTGCAGGGGAGTGTCGATCGATTCAATGGCCAGCTCAAGCCAATGAGCTCCTGCCTCATAGTCAATCTCTGCCGGTCGTTTGGCTATGGGGGCATCTTCAGGGGGCATCTCTCGGTCTCTGAGCATCAATGCGACTTCTTTCCAGGTTTCTAAATGCTCGCCGATATTCGTGGAGAGAAGGCTTTTAAGATCGAGTTTGCCCTTCTTTTTCTCTGGATTGTGGCAACTCACACAATAGTCGTTCACCAATTCCAGTAGTGGCGACTCAATCCGCGCACTCGCCGCATTGAGTGGCTCGAAGGGAAGAAACAGAATAACGAAACAAGCCATGGTGTAGGCTGTCACGGCTGTACGGAATTTCTGCTGATCCGATTGGCGGTACATTGTAAGATAACGAGTGGTGAAATTTCAGTGAA
>JBLHHN010000400.1:0-5709 GCA_047616785.1 Verrucomicrobiales bacterium | reverse complement strand
GATGACGCGTATCGGAATGGCAGGCTAATTGTTAGTTCGCACTCTCAACCAAGCTGCTGTTCCGATACGCGTCATCAAGAAAGAGAAGGAAGGCGAAGCAAAGACCAAGAGGGGAGAGCGAGATGTCGGGGGTCGAGGGGGCAGAGCCCCTTGCTTGTCGTATCTTGAGGCCTTCATCGGCCTAGACACACGCATCGTACTAGCAAAGACCTATCCGTGCCGCGCTGAATCCTTGCCCCATTTTCCCCACAGATTCTGCTGAAGACCCTTTAATATTAATAAAACAGATTATCACGAATAAACTAGAGCGATGACTGAGGATGTTTCTGACAGCGCTGAATTGGTGCCAACCGACCAAGATGAGGATCGGTTGCTCACCGCTGCCGAGTTCCAAGGTCTGGCCGACGTGCCGCCCGAGGTTGAGTGGTTCGCCAACATCCTCAACAAGCACACGAAGCGGGCCTATATGAATGACGTGAAGGACTTCATGCGCTTCGTTGGAATCAAGCGGCCCGAGGAATTTCGCATCGTCACTCGGTCTCATGTCATCGCTTGGCGCATGACCTTTGAAACCCGTGGCAAGGACGGCAAGCCGCTAGCGGCATCGACGGCACGCCGGAAACTTTCGGCCCTGTCCTCACTCTTCGAGCACCTGTGCAATCACAATGCCGTCACTCACAACCCCATCAAAGGCGTGCAACGCCCATCCGAAGGAGCCAATGAGGGAAAAACGCCGGCGCTTGGCGATGATCAGATGCGCCCCCGACGGACACGCTCAAGGGCAAACGCGATCGGGCCATTCTTGCCATCTTCCTCTACCACGGGCTTCGCTGTGCGGAGTTGGTTGGTCTATGTGTCAGGGACATCGAAGAACGGCGCGGCGTGAAGATGCTCAAGATTAACGGCAAGGGCTCGAAGATCCGTTACGTCCCTGCTCATCCCGCAGCCTTGGAACGCATCGACGATTACCTTGGCGATGCAGGCCACGGTGAAGATGAAGACAGTCCCCTCTTCCGCCCCGTGAAGAATAATAAAACGGGCAATCTTGAAAAACCGCTCAGTTCAGCGGGCGTTTACCAGATGGTCAAACGATGGGCCTCGAAAGCAGGGGTTCACGTCACAGGCTTGTGTAACCACGCCCTGCGATCCACGGCAGCCACCAACGCCCTCGAACACGAGGCGGACATTGCCAAAGTGAAAGAGTGGTTAGGGCATGCGAACATTTCCACCACGCGGCTCTACGACAGGCGCAAGATGCGGCCCGAGGATTCGCCTACCTTCAAGGTCAGCTACTGAAGCCTTGACCTCTGTTCTCCACCCGCAACCCTTTCAAGAGATGAAATTCGAAATGGATGATCACAAGGCCTTCATAGACGACATCAACGCAGAGGGTTTCCACATCTACGGCAGAAAGAATGCTCAAGATCCTGCGTTCTACCCTACACCATTCCCTCACTACCCAAAGCTAACACTCTCCGACGTCGAGGAACGTGACTTGATCACCATTCGAGCGTTCTTCGCAGATACCAAGGCATCACCTCCTCGGAGAGACAGCGGACAAATCAACCTCGAGGTTGAATGGGTTGACCACGATGAGGAGAAAGTGTGGGGAAACATTGTCGTGGACCTACCAAAACACTACGCACTTGCAAGGGGCACTTCGATCGAGCTGGAGATCGACGAAGTCCTATTCATCCACGACTGACTTACGACGCTTCTCTAACTTTACACAATAAAGTTCATGTGAAATCTGTTTTGCATAATACACTGCGGCTACCGAAACGCCTGTTGCTGCCTACTCGGTTGCGAACTGGCGGAGCGGAGCAGGGAGATTATCGCTGAGATTGTTCTTCAACTGACCAACCCAACGCGTGCGTTTCTCAGGCTGCATCGATTCGAGCAGCGTTGCCATGGCCGCTTGATTGGCTTCATTGCCTAGAAAGGTGTCGGCAGAGGCGGCACGAGTGATCGTGTGGAAGAATCCTCGGCTCCAAGTTTCTTCCCCGACGGTGGCCAGGGCTTCAATAGCTGCAGCGAAATCCTCTTTGATCCAAGAACCAATCGCACCCTCCACGGCCCCGGCCCGCGTGGCGCGGTCTTCCAAGTCCTTCGCCCAATCGAAAGTGCCTTGTGGATCATGTTCGCTTTCGCGGTTGGCGTATTCTTTGAAGAAATCATGCCTCATGCTGCGTCCCGGCAAGCTTGAAGCGAGCTCTAGCGCCTTCTCAGGAGACGATTCGGAAACCTTCTTGAGGACTTCATTGACCAAGCGCTTTCCATCGTAAGGTCGCTCAAGCATTGCTTCTAACGCCTTGGCATAGGCTTCATCAGGATTCGTCGATACCTCGGCGAGCGTGTCGCGTTCTTGCAGTCGCGAGGCATACACCTCTTTGCCCACAGATGCGATCACGCGTTCGCGTAGGGCTTCTGGCATGGCTTCAATGCTGTCGAGATGCGCGCGCATCTCGTGCCCTAGGAAATACTCGAGGTTGCCTTTGAAATCCTGGGAGATGGGAAGATTGCCTAACCAATCGAGAGCAGCTTGGGGATCACCCTGAAGCCATTTCGCCATCACCTTGGTGTCGGCCACGCGAAACCAGGTCTCAAGATCGCGTTGGAAACCTTCGCCACTAACAGCGTTGAGCGCTGCTGCTGGATCGTCGTCTCCCCATCGATCTACGAGTGCTTTCATTGCAGATTGTCGAAACCGTCCCGCTTGTGAGGCCTCGGCCAAAGTAGCCTGCGGATCGCTGACGGCACCTGTCTGCGCAAAGGCCTTCCAAGCCTCGGCCTGTTGCCAGCCGCCTGGGAGATATCGAATCGCTACTGCTGCCTGGCGAGGATCTGATGCGGTCAATGTTTCCACACATTGCAATAGAAGTGCCTTCTGAGCATTCCCCGCCAGTCCGTCCTGGAACAATGTCAGAAAAGCATTGGGATCTGTTTCTGCCAATCGCTGGAAGAGTGCCTCGCGGAGTCGTATCGCTTCCTGTGTTGGCGCAGAACGTGTCACGAGATCGCGGAGGAGCGCTTTCATCAACGCAACGTCCAAATCTTGCAGCCTCTTTTCGGGCGAGGAAGAGCCTAACCATTCATCAAGGACGGGAGAGCGGTTCACCACTGCGGCCGACCGTGGCTCTGAGCTGTGTGGAGCGTTTTTCCCAAGCATCCAGCCACCGCCGAACATGAGCAAGCTCACGAAGATAATCCACCTCCATTTCATGGCGATTTCCCTCCGGTGACATAGGCGGCTTGCAAACGCGCCTTCTCAGCGTCTGTGAGAGCACTGCCCTGGATTGTCCGCTCTAACATTTCCGGTGTTGCTTCCCAATATTGATCCAGGACACGGCGTGCGAGTTGTTCTCTCAAGGCAGGGGTGTCGACCACACTGGCCCATTGGAAGGCTCTTTCTGGATCATCCTGGATCTCTCCGACAAGATTCTTGATCAGCTGGTCGCGCTTCTCGCCTGGCGCGATCTCACTGATGATTTCTGAGGTGATGGCGGGATCACTATCTTGTGAGCGGCTTGCCATGGCCATCAATGCGCGCTGTTTCACCGATTCATTCTCAAGCACCTTCACCCAGGTCAAGGTGTCGGGCAGATCATACATAACACCAACCGCACTCACGACGTCCACACTGTTGAGCACGTTCTTGGGTATCGCTTCTTCCGGATCCAGATCGGCGATCAGCTCTACTAACTTTGATCGCGTGGCTTTGCCATCTCGACTGTCCAGCGCCTCGTGGAAGAGAAAGTCCGCTTTGGCGTGGACGTCGAAAGAATCTGGCCGTTCACCCATCCATGCCCAGGCATCATCTCCACCGGAGGCTAGCCGTGGACCTAACAATTGGGCGACCCGCGCTTTCATAGACGCGGGCACGTTCTCATCAAACAGTCGTCGTGCCTCTTCGACATCGATCATCTGACGATTACCGATGAAAGAGGCTAGGTATGCTGCTTGTGCTGAGGGATGAGACAACGACTTCATGAAGGATAAGGCCTCTTCCCAAGACTGTGCCGAAACTACGCCGCCATCCAGTCTTCGAGCATCCCTGTCTTCGAGAACATTAAGATGCCCGAAGGCTTGCAAATAGGCTTCCCAGCCACCCCCGACCTCATTGAAGACAGTGAAGTTGCTGAGGCTCTTGCTTGCCAAGCGCTTCATCATTTCCTCGTCAAGCGAGGTCATCCACGCAGCCGCACCGTCGGGATCGTGTTTACTCCATTCGTAGGTGGCTTCTTCCTGGACTCTCTTCGGCCAGGACGCGGCGTCACCATCGAGCATCAACGCGCCCATGGCCCAAGGATTCTGCTTGGCTACTGTTTTAACGAGAGCCTTGGTCAAGGCGTTGCCCTCAGCCTTTGGCAAGCCTACCAAGCGTCGCCCTGCAGCACTCGGATCATCAATGGCCCAGCGCTTTAGCACCTCTGCGAGGCCGTCAACATTACCCGAGTGATCAAACACGGCTCGGGCTAAGTCCGCTGCAAGATTCGGGTTCCACTCCGCCAATTCGCGAAACTTCACCAAACGCTTAGAGGTATCCAACTCTAACAGAGCAGTCACCAAGGTTTTACGAGAATTCGCATCGACGCCAAACCACGCGCTTAGTGAAGTGAGTTCTCCTCGCCAAGATTGCCCTGTTTCAGGGAGTAGCGAAGAGGGCGCCGTTGACTGACTCCCTGAGGTGGCCTCTTTCGATGCTTCTGGAGGACGCGAGCAGAGCCACCCTATGAGGAAGCAGCCTAACCAGCCCGCGATAACTTTCACAGTTAACTTAATAGAAGAATTTCTCTGGATTGTCACGCCTCCATTTTCTCTTTCTCCCTTAATCCATAGGCACGCCCACACGCTCTTCTGCTTCGGCTCTGACACTCTCCAATCGTTAAAAAAAGATACACTTTTCTAGAGAACTGTATCCTTTTTCCTCCCGCCCCCATCCTGAAAGACTGGGAAACAAGCAACCGATCCAACGATCGGGCCCGAAAAGGATACACTTTACCGCTAACGTGTATCCTTTAGCAATCTGGGTAATCTGCGGCCTGCATTGTAATGGCAGGGAAAACAGTGCTGCGCTAGGAGTCTGTCGGACCTAGGAATAGGGCGAAAATTAAGCTGATTTTGAAAGTGTAGCCGCGGCGGTTCCCAGGTGGCGCAGATGGGCAAAGATTTCTCTTCCAGGGCGATCGATTTCCCATTTGGCTTCGGTCGTGCCCCTCAGATCAAGCTTGCGAAGCTGCAATAGGCCCTCTTCGCCTCTTCAGGAGGCCTTCTTCAGTTGGTGTAGCCGTTTCAGATTGTAGCTCAAGCAAACAAGGCTCCATTCTCCTCTCACTTTTTCCAGCCCTCGTAGCATGAACCCTCGAAATCCCATGACTGCTTTGATGATACCAAAGGCTGTTTCTACGGTGTGGTTACGTTTGGCGTAGAGCGCTTTGCCCTCTTCCGTCCGAAGCTTCTCTCTCATCTTCAGTAGCCGTGGGTCTTTGACGTTTTTGATAGGTCGATCGCTTTGCTTCTTGGGCCGATAGTCATACTCGCGCTCGCTGTGCGCGTCTTCTCGATGCATACTGACATAGAGTTTGATCACCATTTCCTTTTCCACGCGTTCGATGGCGTCTGCGTCTACGTAGCCAGCATCAAGTAGCCCGGCCGTGGGTTTCCCAAGTTCATTGGGGATACTCTTGATCCCGTTCTCTAACTCGGTGC
>JBLHHN010000399.1:0-5710 GCA_047616785.1 Verrucomicrobiales bacterium | reverse complement strand
AAACACAGCTCTATGTGCAAACCTCTAACAACTGTCCACCGTTTCTAACGATCTATCGGACATCCCCCCGGGAAAGTCGAGGTCATTGGTGGAGATGGCGTTGCCATCGCGGCCGTGATCGAAGTAGGGCTGGACGTCGTCGAAGCTACTACCTATCGCCACGGGGTCCGTCCACCGCCGCTCTGGGTTGCGTCTCCGGGCGAGATAGAAAGGCGGAAATAGGGGATTGCCTCAGGCTCCCGATCCTTCACGACGGCGTCCCGAGTTCGGGATCCGGTGGTCGGTGTGATTTGCCAAGAGAGAAGTTTGTCCTCGATCAGATAGGCCGCGACCGTCTGAGTCTGCCAAGTGACGAGGTCGCTCGACTGGAGCAGCTCGTAGGTAAAGCCAGCTTTCGCCGGGAAAGAAACTTCAATGGGAGTGGTGATGGTTGTCGGCAGTAGAGGATCGTTTGCCCCAGCCCATCGGCGTGCCTCTTCGCGACTAAACGCTTCGCTCTCGACAGGCCCATAGTATGTGATGGAAAGATTGAGCTTGGGAATAGATTCTAGCAGAACCCTTTCTTCCTCTTCTCGTTGTTTGCCGACTTCCTCTTCACAACCTGAAAGCGATCCGTGAGCCGACGTTAGATCCGCATCCACAGAGGCAAGCGTTTCGTTAGCTTGATCTCGTGTGTCGCGGGCAGCAGCCAGCAATGGTTCAAGAAGGGGTTCCAACTCGGCAAGCGGCTCATACTGACTCACCGCGGCTTCCGCTTGCTGCGCACGAGCCGTTGCTAGTAGGTGCGCGTCGAAGGTGTTACCGTAAGTGATGCTACTTGCTTTTGAAATAGTGACGGATCGCTACGAAATCAGGATCCTGCATGGCCGAATGGTACAGCCTCGGGTCTGTCAGAAGCGCCATTTCCGCCGACACGATAGCTTCGTCATAACGCCGCAAACATGCCAGGAAGCAAGCCCGTCTATAGGCAACGATAGGTTCACCTTTGAATTTGCAATGAGAGTCCTCAATCACTTTGAGCGCCTCCTCAATCCGTCCAAGCTCATGTAGAACGAAGGCCTTGTTGAGGTATCCACTCGGTATGTTAGGGAAAAGCCGAATCGTAGTTTCGCAAAGGTCGAGAACTGTCGAGTAATCTTTGGATTCGAGTTGTAGCAGAATCGATAGCTCGAACCAATGCGGCTGACGCCGGTCTTCGTCCGGTAATGCATCTAGAGCAGACTGCGACTCTGCCGTCATACCCAACTGATAATACCCCTGCGCGGCGAGTAGGCCTTTTCCAACTTCGCATGAAGAACGATACATTCTGCTACGTTACTCAAGGACTAATCTAACGATCGCGCCTGCCGTCTCTCTGTTCTTTCGGAGCGGGCAGTTCAACGCCGTTGGCGGTCGCCCAGGCTTGAGCGGCATTCGTGTCGCGCTCGACCCACTCGCTGAGCCCACGGTTGATCATCTGGCCGCGCATCTTTTCATCGGCGATGGTTGAAGCCCAGCTCACGGCGCCTTCGGGATCATTGTCGAAGGCGGCCTTTGCTAAAGCGGCGGCACCGATGTCGCGACTTTGACCGGCAGGTTGTTCTGCTAGCCATGTGGAGGCCTCAGCGGGGGCAGTGGTGGTCCATTGCCACATGACGCGACCCATGCCGCCCTCTTTGCCCTTCCCCTCGGGTCGCGTGCTCAGCCATTCGGCGGCTTCGCTAGGAGATTGCTGCGCCCAGTTGGCAGCGACGCGCGCCGTTTGACCACCGCTCTCGTCTGCTTCTAACTGTTCCACATAGCTCGCGGCTTCGGCGGGAGCGTCGCGAGTCCAAGCCTCGATGGCTTGGCCAACGACATGACCACGCTCGCGGCCTTCAAAGGTCTCGGCCCATGCTAGGGCTTCTTCGGGCGATTGCTTTGCCCAGGCTTTGGCTACTTGGCCGACGACCATTCCGCGTTCGCGGCTCGGCTCCAACTCCATGGCAAGCGTGGAGGCGCGCTTGGGATCGGACGCGGCCATCGTGCCTAGCACGCCGGTGTAAGCACCCACTCGTTGCTCCTTGGGTAGGCTTGTTGCCCATTCAAAAGCAGCTTCAGGATCTTGGCGCGCCCATTCCTTGGCGATGGTGCCCGATAAGATGTGCCCCATTCCTGGCCGATGTTTCATGGCATTGTCAGGATCATTCAACCACTCAACAGCGCGCTTGTGATCGATGGCTGCCAAGCTCGAAAGCACGCTCGACGCATCGCCTCCACTCTTTCGGTAGTCCATCTTGCTCAGACTAGCAAAGGCTGCATCGGGATCTTCCTGGCCCCAACGCGTCAGCAGCATGTGGGCGACAAACTTGGCTTCGGGGTCCCAGTCGGGTGCGCCTGCACGAAGTTCGTCCAACGCTTTGCCTAACTGATCGGGCGAGAGATTCTGCACGTAGGCGAGCATGCCGCGCATCCGGCTCATCGGATCGGGCTGCGCGAGAATTTCTTTCAGATTCGCCACCATGACCATGTCATTGGCAGGCGTTTGTGTTCGCTTGGCTTCGGCTTTCGCTGCTTCGGCATCCAGCGGACTATCTGACGCCACTTCGGTTAGAGTGAGGTCCGGATTCTGGAGCGGCGTGGTTTCCGATTGAGAGCGAAGTTTGAAATGGCCCATGAGTTGCCAAGCGACGAACCCGCCACAGGCCAAGAAGACTACTAGTTGAGTCACAAGAGATTTGTTCATGATCGTGATTCTGATTGGATTCCTTACTCTTTGCCTCGGCCATCCCGGCGGCGCGCTGGTGCGGGCGCAGGCATTTTTTGATTGTTTGCGGTGGCCCAGGCTTGGGCGGCACTGGCGTCGCGCTTACCCCATTCACGCAGACCGGCCTCGACAGCGAAGCCACGAAATTTCTCATTGGAAATGGTCGCACCCCAACTCAAGGCGGCTTCAGGATCACTGTCGAATGTGACTCTTGCTAGGGTCGCGGCACCTGCATCGCGGCTATCGCTTGGCGGTTGTTCTGCTAACCAAGAGGAAGCTGCCACTGGGTCTGCGGTGGTCCAGTTCGTCATCACTTCGGCAATGCTAGCAGTCTTGCCACGACCCTCCTCTTGATTGCTCAACCAATCGGCTGCTTCGGCCGGATCACGCCGTGCCCATTCTTTGGCGACTTCAGAAATATGTCCTTGATCGCGTTCGTCCGCTGGCAAGGCATCGACATACGCTGCGGCGTCGGCTGGGGATCGCTGCGCCCAACCATCAAGCACTTCGTCAATGGCTTCATTTCGTTGTTTCTCATCACCGAGCGTCTTCGCCCATTCGATGGCGTTGCTGGGAGTCTGCCGTCCCCAAGACTGCGAGATATCTCCGAGATACTTGTTTCGCTCGTCGTCGTTCTCCATGCCTAACACCATTTCAGCAGCGCGTTTAGGGTCCGTGCTGGCCAAACTTTCCACCACGCCGCCCAAGGCACCCGCGCGTTGATCGTCAGGCAAACTCACCGCCCACGCGTAGGCTGCATCGGGATCCCGACGCACCCATTCTTTGGCTATCGTTCCTGTGAGGATGTGCCCCATCCCTTTCTGATACTGCAATTTGTTGTCGGGATCGTTGAGCCACTCCAAGGCAAGCTCAGGGTCACTGGCCGCCACACTAGCAAGGACACTTGAAACGGCTTCTCGGCCGTTCTTGGACTTCATGGCCTCGAGGCTTGCTAGAGCGCCCTCTGGATCTTCTTTGCCCCAGCGCGTCAGCAACACGTGCGCGACAAATTTGGCTTCCGGGTCCCAGTCCGGCGATCCGGCCCGCAAGTCTGCCAATGCTTGGCCAACCTTGTTAGGGGGCAACAACTCCGCATAAGCCAGCAAGCCACTCAATCGATCCATCGGATTGGTCTCGGCTAAGATGCCCTCCAATCCCGCTGTCGTGAGGGACTCCGCCGTCCACTCCTTGGCCTTTGGCACCGGCAGCTTCGTCTTGCCGTCGTCCTGGTTGCCAGCCTTCGAACCACTTCGGGACAGAAGATCGCTTGGCAACGACTCACCAAGTTCTCTCGAGACGATTACAGGAACCTCCGCATTGGCTGGCTGCTTGAGTTTCGCATTCTGGGTCTGCACCCAGGCCGTGACGGCCCCAGTGGCCGCCAGCATGAGGGCGATGGAGAGGATGGTCTTCTTGTTCATGATGTCGTCGGTATTCGAAGGTGCTGGGCGAACCGAACAAAGTGCCTCGAATCATCGAGGCGCTCGACAGGCCGCCAAAAAGCAAGACACGGCCTTGGGCAAAGGTGTTACACGAAATATTTTCCGGTCATGCCGACCACGGTTGCCGAAACTAAATGGTGCCCAGCTTCTCTGCTGGGCGATAACGTAAGAACTTCCGTTCCTCGTCACTTTTGGAATCAATCGGAAAGGCTTCCTCCATTCAGTCAGGCACTTGCTGTTAAATGCTTCAATTTCTCCGGGGCGAAACTTGGTCAAAGTCGAACGGTAGATGCTCATGGCATAAGAGGTAGACATCTGGAATGCTTCATCGATCGAGCCCAGTGTTCTAATGTGATCGAAGGTTACTTGGTTTCCTTCAAAAATCATTTGTTGGTCCATGCTGAGGCCATGCGTTACCTGCGAGTATTTGCCATAGAATACCTTATAGATTGCCTCATCACCCAACCTTTTCGCCATGTCTCTTATCTAGGACGGCCCTAAGGGTTGATGCCAAGACCCGTCGGTACCATTCGCCTTCACTTTTGCCTCAAACATCTCGTTGATGTGCTTGAGTTCTGGGAGGTCGAGTCGAGACGTTTCATGATCGATCGTTTCCTGAAGTTGAACTTTAGAGTAAGGGATTGGCACGCTCTCGGCTATGGGTCCGGTCATGTGCTCTTTGTTAGCATCGAATTCAGGCGTACCCTCAAGATAACATCGCAGCCAGTATCGCTTACGGCGAATGTTCCAAACAAAGTACGCAGTTCCTCTGTCTTCGTAATTGGCCTCAAAGATCCAGCGCAGGTAGAGATCAATCTCAAACAAAGAACGAATGTGAGGAAAGCATGCCATGACAGCACCCTCTCTTGCTAGAATGCTAATTGCATCAAGACAGGTTACTCCATGTTTAAGGAACGAAACGATCGCAATGGTATCTGGGATCTGCTAGCAGAGCTTTCAAAACAGCGAGGAACCAGATTCGTCCCATAGTTAGTCAATTGGTCAAGAAGCCAAAGCTGAGGAGCGAAGGATTCAGAGATCTGCGCCCGAAACAGCTTGCGGTCAAGGATTGCGTCATGTGGTTCATCCGGCATCAGTCACCAAACGTTCTACCAGTTTGGGTTCAAGCTCTATCGTCAGATCTCAATGCGCAGCCTTCACTTCCTTTCGCTTGGCAGCCCAGGTTCCGCTAAATTCATTCTCAGCTCCTTTGATCGCCACCGCTCCTGACAAGGCTCCTTCTGACAGTATGCCGTCGTATTCATAGGAGAGTTCGTTGTCACCGTAGGCCCGGGTGATCTCCATGGTGAGAGTGCCGTCTTTCATGTTGACAGAGCTAAACGCATGCTCGCCGCTGCGTGAGCTGACTAACACGCCTTGCAGTTTGTCGTCCTCTTGTACGATGCGGAGGGTGTAGTCGCTTTCATTGTCGCCCATCTTGAGACTAATTCTACTTTGTTAAAATAGTGATTTAGGAGGACCGTGCTCTCGAATGAATATCTTCTGTCTTCGTTCAATATCTCGAAATCGTTGCCGATGACGT
>JBLHHN010000398.1:0-5714 GCA_047616785.1 Verrucomicrobiales bacterium | reverse complement strand
TCGAGGGCATGGATGGCTGGTTTGTCAGTAGTTTGCCCCGGCATTTGATCGGATGGCGGCTCTTTCTTGCGGGATGCTCGCGTGGGGATCCCGTTCAACTCTTTGAGTTCGGTGAAGTAGGGGCGCACGGTCTCGCCGCTGATCTTGAGTTGGAAGATGTCGACGATTTCCTGGCGTAGTCGTGCGCTGTAGGTGCGTTTGTCTTCGGCATAAACGATCGGGAAACGCATCTTGACGTAGGCTTTGACTTCGGGTGTGAGTTTGCGAGGACCTCGGCCTTTGAGAGCATTGACCAACGTCTGAGGATCGCCGCTTTTGAGGGCGCGCCCCCAACCGCGCATCACTTTGCGATCGACGCCGAAGACATCGCTGAGGGTGACGTTTTTGATTCCTGCGTTGAAGAGTTGCGCGACCATGAGTCTGAATCGCGGTGATTCTTTGTCGTCGGGAACGACTTCGAGTAGTTCGAGGCCGTAGTAGACGTGGAGTTCGCTCTTGTCAGGGGCGTTATAAACGGAGAAGAGGGGGTTCTTCTTGTCGGTGCCGAGGACTGCTTGCAAAGCATCGAAAGAATCGCTCATGCAATCTGCTTACCACAGTCGATGGGCAGATAGAATCCTTTGATCTTACACATTTCTCTCTTCAATTGAGAGGCGCTGAACCTGCTTTCAATTTACGAACAAATTGGGGAATCACTGAGTTCTGGAGTACATGGCTGAGAGCCGATTAATATGATGATTATAGTTCCCGCATACATACCGACCACTCGTTGCCGTCCTTTCTGAATGTTGCATTTAGAATATTTTAAATGTATTATCATGGATGATGCTTTTATCATAATGACAACGCTGGCACGCGCCAATCTTAGCATGCACGTTAGCTTGCAGCGTCCTGTGAAGCAGGGCTGACATAGACAGTCATGTCTGCCTCTCATCCAACCGTTCCCCGAAAGTTCGCCATTGTCGGCAGTGGTGCCGTGGGACTTTTCTACGGCGGGAAGTTAGCCCGCGGCGGTGCTGACGTGCATTTCCTCATGCGACGTGATCTGGATGCCGTTCGTGAGAAAGGCCTTCAGATTCGTAGTCCAGAGGGAGGCTTTGAGCTAACTAAGGTGCAGGCTCATGGGACGACCGAATCGATGGGAACGGTAGATGTTGTGATTGTCGCGCTGAAGGCGACGGATAATCAGGCATTGCTAGACTTGCTCTTGCCTTTGATCCGAGAAGAAACGATGATCCTAACATTGCAGAATGGATTGGGGAATGAAGCCTGGATTGCTCGGCATTTCGGATCAGAGCGGATGTTAGGAGGGCTTTGCTTCGTCTGTCTCAATCGCACTGCACCAGGGCTCGTCGAGCACTTCGGTGAAGGAACCATCATGTTGGGCGAGTATCTGAGACCACCAGCGGCGAGAACACGCGCGCTCGCGGCCGAGTTTCAGCGTTGTGGCATCAAAGTTCGTTTGGCGGAGGATCTTGAAACGGCACGCTGGCATAAGTTGGTTTGGAACGTGCCATTCAATGGGCTGGCCATTGTCGCGGGGGGCGTGGACGTTTCAGTGATCTTGGGAAACGAGTCTCTTGCCTTGTTGGCGCGCGAGTTGATGCGTGAGGTGATTGGGATTGCTCATCAGTTAGGGCATCGGCTTCCAGAAACGTTTGTAGAAGATCAAATGAAAGCCACGGGGCCGATGGGGCCTTACAAACCGTCTTCGCTCCTAGACTATTTGGAAGGGCGACCTGTAGAAGTGGAGGCGATTTGGGGCGAAGCCTATCGGCAGGGACTGAGTGTTAATGCGGATGTGGCTCATCTGGAGACGGTCTATCATCTGCTTAAAGCCCTTTGCGTTTAGTCGTTTGAATCGCTCTGACCGGGATGATCTGGGGTTGATGAGCTTACAAAACCCAATTAGCTAAACACAACATGGACTCTTCCAAATCCCATCCAAATCGCCGTACTTTCCTAAAGTCTTCTTCCGTAAGCGCTGCCGCATTGATCGCCGCTCCCTATGTTGCTCGTGGTCAAGGAGAAGCGAGTCCGATCAAAGTCGGCTTGATCGGCTGTGGAGGGCGTGGTTCGGGTGCGGCGTCGCAGGCTCTGAATGCAGACAAAGGAGCCGTGCTGTGGTCCATGGGCGATGCTTTTGAAAGCCAACTGAACGGCTCATTGAAGCGGTTCGAGGGAGGTTCGAAAGGCGAAACCGGCCAGGTTCAAGTCGCTGAAGAGAGAAGGTTCGTCGGTCTGGATGCCTACAAGAAGGTTCTCGAAAGCGGTGTGGATGTGGTGATCTTAACCACGCCTCCAGGATTTCGCCCGCAACATCTTCGCGCAGCGGTCGAGGCGGGGAAACACATCTTTTGCGAGAAGCCCATGGCAGTGGACGCGCCCGGGTTGCGTTCGGTGATGGATTCAGCGCGGATAGCGAAGGCCAAGGGTACCAATCTCGTTTGTGGGTTCTGCTGGCGTTACAGCACCTCTCGGCGTGAAGTGATGGATCGTGTGTTAGGCGGAGACATCGGGGATGTGCGCTCTTACTATGCCACGTATTATACCGGCCCAGTGAAGCCCATGCCGCTGGCAAGTTCACGGCCAGCGGGCATTGGCGATGTTGAGTGGCAGGTGCGCAATTGGTACAATTTTTCGTGGGTCGGCGGTGATAGTGTGGCTGAGCAAGCTGTGCATAGCATTGATAAAATTGCTTGGGCTATGGGAGATCAACCGCCCATCGCAGCGGTGGCGAGTGGCGGTCGCAACCGGCCTAATAACGAAGGCAATATCTTTGATCATTTCAACATCACCTATGAGTATCCTAACGGTGTCATGGCATTTCTTGGATCGCGTCAGATTCCCAAGTGTTTCAATGAGAACGGGGACTACATCATTGGTTCAAATGGCCGCTGTGTGATCAATGGCGGGCGTGTGGCCTTGGAGAATGCACGCGGTAAAGAGATGTGGAGTTTCCGCTCTAGCAAGGACAATGACATGTATCAGGAAGAGCATGACACGCTTTTCGGAGCCATTCGCAAGGGAGAAGTAGTCAATGACGGCGAGTGGATGGCGACAAGTACCATGTTAGCGATTCTTGGGCGTACGGCGGCTTACACAGGCCAGCGGATCACTTGGGAGGATGCTCTCCAATCCACCACGGATCTGGCACCTGATGATTTGAAATTTGAAGACAACTTTGATCCGGGACCTTTACCGCAGCCGGGCGTCACGAAATTTGCCTAGTCCGTATTCGTCGATTTGATTCCATCACCTTCCACTATGAAATTTCGCTCCACCACTCATCTTGCTCTCCTGACCAGTTTGGCTTTGTCGTCCCTGACATTTGCCGAAGTCATTGACTTCACGACTCAGGTCAAGCCGCTCCTGGAGTCGACCTGTGTCAATTGTCACGGTGCGGATGAAGCGGATGGTGAACTCCGATTGGACACACTGAAGCATGCGCTGGAAGGCGGGGAATCTGGTCCCTCTATTGTGCCAGGGAACCCCGAGGAGAGCTTGCTCTACAAGCTGGTGATGCTTCCGGAGGAGGATGATGACATCATGCCCCCCAAAGGATCGCCATTGGCGAAGAGCCAGCAAGAGATTCTCAAACAGTGGATCACAGAGGGGGCCAATTGGCCTGAAGAAATCACTCTAACGAAAGTGCCACGCATTGATTTCGTCAAGCACATCCAGCCCATCTTTGAGCAGAACTGTGTCACCTGTCACAATCCCGGGAGTAAGAAGAGTGATTTCCATATGACTTCGCTAGCAGCGGTGATGGAGACCGCTGAAGACGCGCTCGTCCCTTTCAAGCCAGAGGCGAGTAGCGTTTTCACCTTGATGAATCTGCCAGATGATGACGATGACCTTATGCCTCCAACGAAGAATGATAGTCCGTTGGCCAAAGGCGACATCGCTAAAGTGCGCATGTGGATTGAGCAAGGAGCGCTCTGGCCGACAGACTTGAACCTGAGAGCCCGGGGTAAGAATGAAACTGGGAGACCTCCTTCACCCGATACGCTAGCGCTTGTCGAGAAGATTCGGGCGCATATCATAGAGACGACTAAAGTGACTGATGAGGGGGGCATGGCAGCCTATAGCAATGTGGTCAAGATCACGAGCGCGAATTATCACATGGTGCCGATCAAGGGTGGTGAATTGACCTTGGGAAGTCCTGCCGGTGAAGAGGACCGCCGTACGGATGAAGGACCACAGGTGAAAGTGAAAGTGGAGTCTTTCTGGATGGGCAAGCACGAGGTCACTTGGGATGAGTATGGTTCGTTCATGATCACTGCCGTGGATCGTTACAAAGATGGCGCAAAGAAAGCGCCAGAGGCGGATGATACCATCGTGGATGCGGTGAGCATGCCGACTCCGCCTTACATGGAAATGAGTTTTGGCATGGGCCAGGAAGGATTCCCTGCCATTAGCATGACGCAGCACGCCGCAAACAAGTATTGCCAATGGCTGAGTGCGCAGACGGGCCATTTCTATCGTCTACCCACAGAGACAGAGTGGGAATACGCCTGCCGAGCAGGGACGAACACCGCCTATTCCTTTGGGAATGATGTCGATGACCTGGAGGATCATGGGTGGTTCTTTGATAATAGTGATGGCAAGTATCAGCCCGTGGGCAAGCTCAAGCCGAATCCTTGGGGACTCTATGACATGCATGGTAATGTGATGGAATGGACTTGCGACCATTACGATGCTGCCTTCTACGGTGGATTGTCAGAGGGAATGGTGTCCCCGCACAATCCTATCCGCTCGCTCTATCCCACGACCGTTCGTGGTGGCAGTTGGGATGATGATCCTGAGATGTTGCGCAGTGCGACACGGGTCGGGTCTTCCGCGAACTGGAAGCAGCAGGATCCGCAGTTGCCTAAAAGTATTTGGTACCACACGGATGCGCGTTGGTTAGGCTTTCGTCTGATCCGTCCTCTCAAAGTGCCGTCTGCAGAAGAAATGTTTCACTACTGGACGAGCGGTGTCGCTGGCCAGGACGATTGATCGTGATGATTCTTTAAGGCTTCATGCCGTGCCTCACCGCAGGTATGATATCATTGAGGTCTTGCACGACTTGGAATTCATCAGAACGACAGGTCTTTTGAAGAAGATCGATGAAGATCGATGAAGGGCGCCCAAAAGCGTTTGCGGGTGGCTTCGTCCTTGCGGTCGAAGAGCACGACTGGTTTATTCGCCATGATCGGATTCTTGTTCTGCTTCAGAAGAAGTAGTGCTAGGATTTCTTGGACGGTGCCTGCACCGCCTGGATAGGCAACAAACGCGTCGGAATTCTCGATAATCACTTCCATTCACGTGTAAATGTCAGGGCGAAGCCAGAAGCTAGACAGCCCTTTGGGCAATCCTTCGAGTTCGATGATATGCGGGACGTTCGAACCGCCCGCCCATCCGCCTCAACGGTGTAGAAAACTTTCCATTTTTTTGGAAGCTCAGCACGTGCCTGCGCGCTGCCGGTTGCGCTGTATGACCTCGGCTGCGGGCAGGTTCGAATCAGTCTCGAAGGAAGCCGCAATGTCAGGTAAGCGAAAATATACGCATATAATAGTTGACTGGTTGGACAGATGATTTTTTCTGACTCTGCCGGAATTCGGGGACAATGCTAATAGAAAACGTTAATTTAATAGCAATAATGAAACTTATAAGTTGCGACCGATGCCATTGTTAGTATTCAGTAAAGCTAACAATGAAGTCTCCAATTC
>JBLHHN010000397.1:0-5762 GCA_047616785.1 Verrucomicrobiales bacterium | reverse complement strand
GCTGCGCGTGAAACGCGAACGCGGGGCGCGAGAGCTGAAGACGCCCGGGCTGGAAGCGTGGCGTGGCTTGGTGGATCTACGAGGCGGGGTGGAATAGCGCACTCCGAGAACGGCACACAGCCAGCTCTCCTCACGAACTCACGCAGATAGCAATGTTCTCACAGAAATAATATCTGTCCCCATATTTCTCCCCATATTTCTCCCATTTTTGTCGTCCGTTGGCGATTGGTTGACTAACAGTGGCCTCTCGTTGGAAGCCCAAGCCAAGATCATCGAGAGCCTCAAGTAGCGGATTCCGCTCGCCGACCGAAAGCAGCGTCCCTATGTTCGACGCATGAGAACGTTCCTTATCATCACGGCCATCGCCGCTACAGCCCTTGGCCAGCTCACAGCCAAAGACGCGGACACGCCCAAGACAGAATGGCGGAAACTCTTCAATGGTCAGGACTTGAAAGGCTGGCATGAGAACCGATTCAAACATGCGCCCGAATGGAAGATCGTCGATGGCGTTCTGATTGGCCATGGCGGCCAAGGCTACCTATCAACTGTCGAAGACTACGACGACTTCGAACTCGTCGTCGAAGCCCGCATCAGTGACACCGGCGGTGGTCGCGGCAATAGTGGCGTCTATTTCCACTGCGCCCCGCACACTGACAAAACACAAGAATTCCCTCTTGGCTACGAAGCCCAGCTCGATCACAACGATGGCAACAACCCAACCGGCAGCATCTACAATCTCGGAGCCAAAGGCGCCCAAGCCCCAAAGTTCGATGACTTGAAAGACGGCGAATGGGTCACCCTACGTGTCCGCGTCGTCGGCGATCATGTCCAAACTTGGATCAATGAGAAGCCCGCCGCCGATTGCAAGCTCCCCGAGAAAGGGCGCCTCCTGAAAGGAAGCATCCTCCTACAAATGCACCACAAGACCGGCAAAGTAGAATTCCGCAAAGTAGAGATCCGGAAGCTGAAGGCAGAGTAGGCAACAATCAAAAGATCGCGTGATTCTGAATGCGTTTGAAGATCCACGACAACACGTTTCCAGTATAGGCCCAAGCCACAAAGGGCCAACCCAAGATGGCTGTGTCTACGTTTCGGCATCAATTCATCGCTTTGCGTTATTTGGAAGGGCTCACGCAACCTACCACGTGATCATCACGGCTTCGCCTTAGGGCGGGGTGAGTTCCATCGGTTGGAGAAACAGATAGACCGTGCCGTTGCCCTTTGGAAAGGCGTCGGCAATGAAGCGCGTCACCTTGCCGTAGGCCATGGTAGGATCTGCGTAGACAAAGAGCGCGGCTGGCACGGCGAATTCATCATTGGCTTGGCGGCGGGCGTTCTCCGATCGGATCAGGTCCGCCAAGGATTGGGATGACTTGACCGGCCAATGAGAGGCGGTGAGCTGTTCATCGCCGGCGTCATTGTCGTCCGTGCGATAGAGCCAAAGCGTTCCTTCGGGTTCTCCGCCGTCATCGCCTCGCTTTAAGTCAAGTTCCCACGGATGAACGAATCTTTCGTTGCGGTCTAACATGTCTGCCCGAGGACTGAACGCCTCGTAGAACAATTGCCCTTTCATGGGCGGCTCCACGCGAATGCCGGCGTCTTTGTCGATGGCGTTGATCAGGTGCGCGTAGGCTCGTGCTTGTTGTAGTGTCAATTTGTCTGTGAAGTCGAGTTGTACGAAAAGGTCATGACCTGCTTCCGTTAGTTTTCCGAAAGCAGCGAGCGCCTGTGCGAGTTCCCCTTTGGAGATCTCTTTGCCAGAAGGCGCTTCGTTGAGGACCACCGGCTCCGCGGAACTCTTTTGAAAGGTGAGCTTCAAGTCCATCGCTCGGGCACTGCCATCTTTGGCCTGCTGTTCTAGAACAAGCGTCACCAAGGTGTGCGGCTCAAACCATGCTTCGGGATGCAGCACGAGCTGGCCGTAGACATCGCGCTGGGGGGATCTTGTGGGGATATCGAGCACCGTGAGACGCATGTTGAAGATGGAGGCGATCGACTTCGGCTCAAATATATCGGCCGCGTAGGCACCCCCATGAGCAGGAGCTTCTTTGGGAAGACGATAGGATCCTGTGAATAAGAACCCTGTTTCCTCTAACGCTTTGTCGGTTCGTTTGTCCAAGATCAATGATTCAAGACGGACGGGCTTCGACGCGTTGTCCTGCTGGAGTGCGATGTTGACCCGCTCTCCTTTCGGCCAGAAACGCAAAGCGTCGGGGTGATAGGGTTCCCCGGACTTCATGCCGATGAACTCCAGCGCGCGATGCACGTCACTTGGTTTGGCAAACGACCAGAGCAACGATTCGTAGCCTCGGCCACAGGTTTGATCGATGAGCAGAAACTCGATGATCGCTCCCTTTTCCAGCTCGGTGGTCTCGGCACGCAGGTCGACACGTTTCGTGATACGATCGGCGACCAAGCCGGGCAGCACGAGCGTGTCGGCATTTCCACGAAGCCTCTTCTGATTCTGAGCATCCCGTGCGTCGGACTCCGCCCGGCGCACAGGCGAACCGCCGTGGCCTGAAGGGGCATCGCCTGGCCCGCCCTGGGCCTGGCCCTCAGGCAGACAGAGAAACAAACCACTGAGGAGGCATAGCCAAGAGCGTGTCATCTCTCTACCTAGCCTCATCGAACGGCTTCCACAAAGGGATCGCTTCTCGTTGACGCATACGAATTTTATTAGGAAGTTGGAACCTATGACTCATCAACGCACCGTGCCCTGGTTCATTGTAGCCTCCATAGTTTTTACCGCTCTTCCTGTCTTTGGTGAGGAGAAGAAGGAGGCCAAGAAACCCGATGGGGCACCGGTGCACGAGGTGAAAGGCGAGCGTTTCAAGAGCACGGTCAAACTCAAGGCCACGTTCGAATCGCCTCGCCTCAAAGAAATCATCGTTGAGCCCGAGGAATGGAAAGAGCTGACCGTTCGCAAAGTGGTGCCGCACGGCAAACGCGTGAAGAAGGGTGAGGTGATCTTAGCCTTTGAAACGAAGGCGCTGAAAGAGAAGATCGCCGAATCGGAGACTAACCAACGGACGGCGAAACTCACACTCCAACAAAGCGCAGATGAATTGAAGCATCTTGAGCACGCCACGCCTTTGAAGCTCGAAGCCGCATCGACCAAACGCAAGCAAGCGGAAGAAGCGCTCGCCTACTTTGAAGACGTGCAACTTGAGCAGCGGAAGGAATCGGCGAAACAATCGTTAGAGTATGCTGAGTTCAGCCTGGAGTATGCGCAGGAGGAACTGAATCAACTCGAGAAGATGTATGAGGAGGATAACCTGACGGAAGAGACAGAAGAGATCATTCTGAAGCGAACGCGTCGTGGCGTTGAATCTTCCAAGCGTTCGTTGGCCAATCGAAAACTGTCCACGGAGCGGACCTTGAAAACGGAGATCCCTCGCCAGCACAAGGAAATGAAAGCCGCTGCCGAGACGGCAGTCTTGGAGCACAAGCTGGCCCAAGCGTCCTTGCCTCGCACCCTTGAGGTCAAGAAGCGTGAATTGGAGAAGGCCAAGAAGGCGCACAAGAAAAGCTCTAAGGCTTTCTCTAAGCTGAAGAAGGATTTGAAGATGATGACAATGAAAGCGCCCATGGACGGATACGCCTTATACGGTGCCTATGTGGATGGCAAATGGGCCACAACTGCGGAGGTGGCGAAGAAGCTCCTTCCCGGAGGATCCGTCTCGCCCAAGGAACGTATTCTAACGATTGCGCAAGCCGATGGTCTCCGCTTGCGCGCCTTGGTGCCGGAGAATCAGCTTGGGATGCTAACAAAAGGCAAGAAAGGCGTCGCTGTTCCGGTGGCGTTTCCTGGTGAACGGCTCCCTGCGAAAATCACCGCGCTCAGCATGATTGAATCCAGTGGAGGCTACCCTGCCGAAATCACGCTGAAGTCGTTGCCCAAACAAGTGACGCTTGGCATGCATGCCGAGGTCTCCTTTGTCGCGTTCGAAAGTGAAGACGCCATCACTATCCCTAACACTGCCGTCTATCGCGATGGTGAAGGTCACTATGTGATGCTAGTGAAGGACGACGAGAAAGATGAACGTCGTGAAGTCACCGTGGGTTTCACCGACGGTAAGAAGACTGTCATCAAGCGTGGACTTTCGGGGGGAGACAAAGTTCGTGCAGACTGATTGGCGCCAGCGTTGCGCGGCCATCTTCCTACCGCTTGTGGTCCTCGCGACCGCTTCCAGCGTATGGGCTGACTCGAACTCGCCTGAACTCGAACCCGTCGCCTCTCCTGGCAACACCACGATTGATCGTGCGATCGACCGAGGCGTGGACTTCCTGCTCAAGGTACAGAATGAGAACGGATCATGGGGCTCAGCCACGCAGACCAAGGGCCTGAACATCTACGCCCCCATTCCAGGAGCGCACCGAGCCTTTCGAGCGGCGATCACGGCCAATTGTCTGGCCGCACTGATTGAAACCGGAGCCATCGATTCCGATCCTGACGCAGGTGCCGCCGCCAAGCGCGCTGAAGAATGGTTGTTGCGTTATCTACCCAAAGTGCGCCGCGCCACGGGCGACGCTATCTACAACGTGTGGGCCCATGCCTACGGAATACGCACGATCGCCCTTCTGTTAGGGCGTGAGAAAGACCCGTCGCGTCAGGAACAGTTCCGCGAGGCGATCATGGTGCAGTATGATCTCCTCACACGCTACGAATCCGTTGACGGCGGTTGGGGTTATTACGATTTCCGTTACCAAACGGCGAAGCCTTCGTCGTCGCCGAACTGTTTCACCTCCGCCACGGCGTTGTTGGCCTTTTCTAAGGCAAAGCAAGTCGGTGTTGAGCCACCCGAGAAGATCGTCAAACGTGCGGTCGCCTCGATTCAGCGGCAACGGAAACCGGATAACAGTTACGCCTATGGCGAGCAGCATAAGATGAGTCCCATGCGAGGCATCAACTTGCCTGCAGGGAGTCTAGGCCGTTCCCAGGCCTGCAATCTCGCCTTGCGCCAATGGGGCGACACCACCATCACACTTAAGGTTCTCGATACTTGGCTCGATCGCCTCTGGGCACGCAACGGCTGGCTCGACATCGGCCGCAAGCGCCCGATTCCCCATGAGTCATGGCAACAGGTGGCCGGTTACTTCTACTACTACGGCCACTACTATGCCGCCCTGTGTATCGAAGAATTGCCTACCCAAGATGCCAAGGTCCATCAAGATCACCTAGCGACGATCTTGTTGAAGCTCCAAGAGAAGAACGGCTGCTGGTGGGACTTCCCGTTCTACAACTATCACCAGCAGTACGGCACCGCTTACGCGCTGATGTCACTGGCGCGCTGCTGGACTCAGCCTAAAGGCGAGACGGGATCTACGAATTAGTATCGCACAGGGATTTAGACGATATCTTGTAATCTCCGCAAATTCTCATATGGACGGTCCCGCAATTGCCTGCCAGTGAGTTCGCTACGAAATTTCCGGACTCTGCCGGAATTTGGGTACAATGCTAATATAAAACGTTAATTTAATAGCGCTCATGAAACTTATAAGTTTCATAAGAGATGACATTGTTAGTATTCAGTAAAGCTAACAATGAAGTCTCCAATTCCCAATAACAAGCCAGCGGAATCGCACTCCTACACGGCAACAGTCGCTCTCAAAAGATCTATCATTATTCCCGTTTCACTTTCAGACTATCAGGCCGTTGTAGATGATTTCCCTAAATTTCGTGCGATGCTCGAGGACGTTTATGCTTCGCATCCGGAGCTGTTCCCACCTGAATTCGAAGACGGTTTTCAGTCCAAGGATAA
>JBLHHN010000396.1:0-5804 GCA_047616785.1 Verrucomicrobiales bacterium | reverse complement strand
CATGGTAGAAATTCGCAGCGGCGCTCTCTTCTCCTAGAATTCTCGCAGTTCTCATAAATTCGCCCTTGATGGTCGAGTCTTTTCATAGCAACTTCGTAGCCAATGTCAATCTGCAATACCCCGTCCCTTATTGCCGTGCCTTAGGATGAATGGATCATAGGCCCAAGGTGCCAGAGCTCCATCCGGAGTCGTCGTAATCCATACCAATCCACGTGCCTGACGGATTCAGCGAGCCATTGATGTAGACATCGTTGGGATTGTTGCTAGGGAAATGATACTTCACCGAGGCATCCATCGCGATGAGAGTTGATTGACCACCCAATTGCCCAAGTCCATACGAGGTGTCCTCGAACTGCGGCGGGTAGGTGGGTGCGTCGCTGTGCTCAATGGTAGTGACGTCCAGACGTACCAAGGCCAGGTAATCGCCAGCACCCTTAAGCTTGAAGTTGGCATGCCGCTCGCTTCCCGGATCGCGTCGATCTTTGTCAGAGGCGAAGACGAGGAGATTGGCTCCCGGCGCCATAGTCACCTCAGGCAGAGGCCATCTGCTTAAGCTGTTAGGATCGTCTGTGAGGAACCAGCCTTCAAGGTTAATCGCCTAGGGCGTCGTGTTCAACAACTCGATCCAGTCCGATGCCTGGCCATCTTCATCATTGAGAGAGCCTGAGTTCACAGCCATGAACTCAGAAATGACCACCTCCTTAGCGCGAAGCGGCACCATCGATAGACACAAAGCCACCGGGAAACAGGCGCGTTGGGGAAGGAGACATGAAAGAGGGGTATATTTCACAATACCATACGCAGGAGGATATTCTATCGGTCGTTTCCACAGGAATCCTTGCAATAATCCGTGTTGATTCCACCCCGTGGGACCTGATAGAAGAGATCATGCACCTGAAATTTAGAGCCCACTCCTGGCCCGTTCTACTCCTGGCAATATTGGTTGCGCCCCATGCCATCGCCGCACCCGATTGGATCTGGAGTACGCCTCTTGACAAAGCTAAGTCTAACGAACAGGTCTATTTTCGGAAGACCTTTGAACTGACCAAGGACGTCAAGAAAGCGACGCTCTATGGCACGTGTGACAATGGTATGACTGTTTGGGTCAACGGAAAGGAAAGCGCCAAGTCGAACGAGTGGCAGTCGCCAGTGAAGGTCGATGTGAAAGGGCACCTTTACAAAGGTGCGAACGTGATCGCTGTGCACGGACGGAATGACGCTGGAAACACAGCTGGGCTATTTCTCAAGCTTGAGCTCGAGCTGGGAGATGGTTCAAAGCAAGCGATTGAATCTGGCGCGTCTTGGAAGTTTGTCAGTGAAAAGCCAAAGGGTTGGCGACGTGCGGCTCTCGATGACAAAGGCTGGGCGTCCGTCGTTGTTCTTGGACCTGAAGGATCAGGACCATGGGGGAAGTTAGGCACTGGCGGTGCGCCTAGACAGAAGGAGGAGGCTCTTGCTAGCCAAGGAGTGACTGCTCCTGATGGTTTCAAAGTCGAGCGTATCTACAATGTGCCGAAGGACGAACAGGGATCCTGGATTTCCTTGGCCAAAGATCCTCGCGGGCGGCTCATCGTTTCCGATCAGGGTGATAAAGGGCTTTATCGCATCGATGTCAGTGGTGCTGAAGCCAAGGTCGAGAAGATCTCCGTTGATATTTCTAGCGCTCATGGACTTCTGTGGGCGTTTGATAGTCTCTATGCGCATGTGAGTGGAAAGGGGCTCTATCGTCTCACCGACACGAATGGTGATGATCAGTTAGACGCCGTGGAGGATCTAGGCGGCTCCAGAGGTGGTGGCGAGCATGGCAATCACGCCGTCGTCCTTACCGAAGACAAGCAAGGGCTCTACATCGTGGGCGGAAATCACACGGATCTGCCGGATCGGATCACTGGCAGCCGCCTTCCGGCCGAGAAATGGCATGAGGACCTCCTCTTACCTCGTCGATGGGATGCGCGTGGTCATGCTAGAGGTCGACTCGCGCCTGGCGGGTGGGTCTGTCGGATCACACCGGATGCGCAGAAATGGGACATTGTCAGTGTGGGGTATCGCAATCAATACGATGTCGCCTTGAATCGCCATGGCGAGATGTTCACCTATGACGCCGACATGGAGTGGGACATGGGCATGCCGTGGTACCGTCCCACGCGGATCTGTCATGTGGTCAGTGGCAGCGAGTTTGGTTGGCGCAGTGGCACCGGGAAATGGCCAGGCTACTATGAAGACAGCCTGCCTGCGACGGTCGACATTGGCCCTGGATGTCCGACGGGGACCGTGTTTGGCACGGGAGCAAAGTTCCCCGCCAAGTACCAAGAGGCGCTCTATGCGCTCGATTGGACCTTTGGCACCATCTGGGCCGTGCATTTGAAACCTGATGGCGCGAGCTACACAGCGGAGAAAGAAGACTTCCTTTCCGGCAGCCCTCTTCCTGTCACGGATGCGTTGGTTGGTGATGACGGCGCGCTCTACTTCACCGTGGGCGGACGCAACACGCAGTCGGCGCTGTATCGGGTGACTTATGAAGGCAAGGAATCCACAGCCCAAGTCACCGGTGACGGTGATCCAGAAGCCGCTCAAGCGCGTGGTGCTAGAAGAAGGTTAGAGCAGTATCATGGGCAACCGCATCCCGACGCAGTCAATGCTGCCTGGCCTTACTTGGGGGTGCGTGATCGATTCCTCCGTTACGCCGCACGCGTTGCCATCGAGGCGCAACCCGTTTACGAATGGCAAGTCCAGGCCCTCACGGAGCCTGATTTGCAAACGCGCATCACGGCCTCCATCGCGCTTGCTCGTGTGGGTCATCCTGCGGTGAAAGGCGCTTTGTTAGCCTCGCTGGGCGAGATCGAGCCTGCCACGCTCACCGAGCCCGCATTACTTGGCTTGCTCCGCGCCTACAGCCTCTGCTTCACCCGCTTCGGTGCCCCCGATTCAGAAGAGGCGGCCACGCTCATCGCGCAGTTTGATCCCCTGCTCCCATCTAGCAGTGATGCGGTCAGCCTCGAGTTGGTGGAAATGCTGGTCTATCTCGATGCCCCAAGTGTGGTGGAGAAAGGCCTCGCGCTCATGACACAAGATCGTGCCCTCACACCTCCGGATTGGAGCCAAGTGCTCGTTCGCAATGGTGGATACGGAGGTGGCATTCAGAAGATGTTAGACAGCCCGCCTCCCACTCAGGGACTCGCTTACGCCTTCGCTTTGCGCAATGTCCGCTACGGTTGGAGCCTGGATCAGCGTCGCACTTACCTCACGTTCCTGAAGGGAGCCGAAGGCCACCCTGGGGGCGCGAGCTACAACGGATTCATCGAGAACATGCGCGCGGATAGTCTGGAGAACAGTTCGCACGCCGAACGCGCCGCGCTTGCCGATGTCACGGGAAAAGCCGCCGAAGCCGTGGTCGCCTTTCAAGCCAAGCCTCCGAAAGGTCCAGGCAAGGCATGGACCGTCGATGAAGCAGTGGACGCCATCGGCACACGCCTCACTGGCCGGAACTTCGAAAGTGGTCGCAATCTTTTCCATGCCACCGCGTGTGCATCCTGTCATTTGTTCAACGGCGAAGGCGGTGCCATTGGCCCGGATCTCAGCTCAGTCCGCAACAAGTTCTCCCATCGCGATCTGCTAGAATCGATCATCGAGCCTAGCAAAGTCATTTCCGATCAGTACGGCTCCAAAGAAGTCGCCTTGAAGAATGGCAAGACCCATGCCGGTCTGGTGGTGGAAAAGAAAGACGCCGGAACGCTCGAGATCTACCTTCCCGATCCCAAGACCCCACCAGTGATCGTGAAAGCGAGTGACGTGGCATCAGTCAAAGACAGTCCTATTTCGCAAATGCCACCAGCGCTTGTCCACACCCTCTGCGAGGAGGAAATGCTAGACCTCGTGGCTTACCTGATGTCGCGCGGCAACCGCAAGGATTCCGCTTTCCAATAAGGGTGGGCCATCCTGAATGGCCAAAGCATGGCACAGAGTAGCATAGGCCTGAAAGGCCGAGATATGTTAGCCCATGGCAAGGCCCTGGGTGATTGATCCGGTGAATGAACCGCCCTGAAAGGGTGGGACAGCGGTCGACAATCTCGAAGAATATTCGGGTGGCCTTCGCACACTCAAACACTAGACTGGGACGTATGAAATTCCGATATCCCGGCCTACTAGGTTTCATCCTACTAGCATCGTTTGCTAACGCCCAAGATCGCCCGAATGTCCTGCTCATCATCTCGGATGATCAGTCATGGACCGACTATGGCTTCATGGGACACCCTCACATTGAGACGCCGCATCTCGACAAGCTTGCCTCGCAATCGCTCACCTACACCCGTGGCTATGTCACGAGCCCGCTGTGTCGTCCCTCGTTGGCCTCCATCCTCACAGGATTGCACACCCATCGGCATGGGATCACTGGCAATGACATTCGCGTGCCGAAGGATCAGAAGCTGAAAGGCATGGCCTCACGCCGTCATCCGGACTGGGCGATCAAGCACGAACAACTTTACGCAGGCTTCACGAAACTCCCGAATGTGGCGCGGTCCCTTGGCGAGTCAGGTTACCTCAGTTTGCAGACGGGAAAGTACTGGGAAAGCCAGCCTCAGCGCGCGGGTTTCACCCATGCCATGACCCATGGGGATCCCGCGAAAGGCGGCCGTCATGGTGATGAGGGACTCAAGGTTTCCCGCGATGGCATTCAGCCCATCAAGGATTTCCTCGACGAATCAAAGAGCGCCAACAAGCCTTTCTTCATCTGGCACGCGCCGTTTCTTCCGCACACCCCACACAACCCGCCGAAGGAACTGCACGATAAGTATAAGAAACTTGAGTCTAACGAATTTGTGTCGCGTTACTATGCCATGGTTGATTGGTTCGATCAGACCTGTGGTGACCTTCTCGGTGAAATTGATTCACGAGGTCTGACAGAGAACACCATCGTCATCTACATCACGGACAATGGTTGGATCCAAGATTCAAAGTCCGGCAAGTTTGCCCCACTCTCCAAGCAGGATCCTCATGAAGGCGGCATTCGCACCCCTGTTATGATCAAATGGCCCGGCAAAGTCGCTCCGAAAATGGACAAAGCCACCTTAGTCTCAGCCATCGATGTGGCCCCGACCATTCTCAAGTGTTGCAAGGTCGACGTGCCCGCGAGCATGAAGGGACTCGACCTACGTGACACCGCAGCGTTAGAGAAGCGCAATGCCATCTACGGCTACGACGGCAATCACGACATCTCCGATGTCGAGAATCGCACGGGCAACATCGAGACTCGCTACGTGATCCAAGGAGATTGGAAACTCCTCCTCCATCATCCTAGCCCAACACTCTTTCGCGCCTACAACGGCGTCTTCACTGGCCGCCAAGACAACAAAGACGGCAAACCTGAACTCTACGACCTCGCCAAAGATCCTCACGAAAAGTCGAATCTCGCCATGCGGAATCCCGATAAAGTGAAAGCTCTCAGCGAGGCGCTGCATCAATGGTGGCCGGAGCACCCATGAATCTCATCATGGCTCAAAAGCTTCCGTATCGCCGTCTATCCTCGCTGTCTCAAACTAATGAGGGTCTTCAGCAGAATCTGTGGGGAAAATGGGGCAAGGATTCAGCGCGGCACGGATAGGTCTTTGCTAGTACGATGCGTGTGTCTAGGCCGATGAAGGCCTCAAGATACGACAAGCAAGGGGCTCTGCCCCCTCGCCCCCAGACATCTCGCTCTCCCCTCTTGGTCTTTGCTTCGCCTTCCTTCTCTTTCTTGATGACGCGTATCGGAACAGCAGCTTGGTTGAGAGTGCGAACTAACAATTAGCCTGCCATTCCGATACGCG
>JBLHHN010000395.1:0-5836 GCA_047616785.1 Verrucomicrobiales bacterium | reverse complement strand
CCCGCGTCCTCATTCTAACGGCCCGCACCGCCGTCGATGAACGCATGCAAGGGCTTCAGTTAGGTGCGGACGACTACTTGATCAAACCCTTTGCGATGATGGAACTGCTCGCTCGCGTTGAGGCCTTTGTTAGACGGCGATACGCGGCCAAGACGAATGTACTAAGTGTGGGTGCGCTTGTCATCGATCAATCAGGACATACGGTGGCCTTCGATTCCAAGGATGTGCAACTTAGACCACGGGAGCTCAGTCTACTCGTCTACTTGGCGCAACGTCAGGGCCAAGTGGTGTCGCGTGCCGAGATCGAACGCAATCTCTATGATGAGGCCACCGAGGTCCAAAGCAACTCCGTCGACAGCTCAGTTTGTCGCTTGCGTAAAGACCTCACGGGGGTCGGCGCGGAGAACTACATTCGCACCGTACATCGTCAGGGATACGTGCTCAAGGCACCTGCGGCATGATCAGAATGCTCCTTCTAGCCTGCTTGTTAGTCGCTTACCAAACGCCTTCGGTCGTGGATCAAACGGCTGTCCTAGGTAATCTGGGCGCTGTCTCAAACGGTTCCCTCCTCAGTGACGACGAGGCAGCGCGGCTCGCTTTGCTAAATAATGCGGCCTTCAAAGAAGCTCTAGCCGATCTCGGCATCGCATGCGCACAGGTCATCGAGGCCAATCAGTTTCCAAATCCCACGCTTTCCGTCTTGTTTCCGTTAGGGCCGAAACAACTGGAGTTCGCCGCCAAGTTTCCGTTGGAAGCGATTTGGCTGCGGCCACGACGAGTGGAGGCCGCTCAGATCGATGCCGGAGCTCTGGCAAAGACCCTGACGCAGAATGGCGTCGATCTCATACGGAATGTAAAGCTGTCCTGCGCTGATCTTCGTCTGGCGGAGAGTCAGGTGAGCCTAGCGCAAGAGCAGCGCGATTTGATGGATCGGATCGCAGCCATTGCTGATGCTCGAGTCTCAGCTGGCGATGCTGCTGAATTCGAAACCGCCGCCGTTCGCGCGGATGCGGCTATTGCTAGGGAATCGGGTAGGCGGAGGATTCTAACCTCCGCCCCCCACACCACCCGCCATAGGGGTCCCTAACTCGGCGGTTCCGAGACGTTGCATTACCCCTTGGGATAATAACGGCGACCCACTGATCTTCTATCGAGAGCACTCCCTGCTCAATGTCGATGATTTAAGGGCTTATCGCCTGTTCCTCAACGACTTACGAGACGACAGCGCTTTCGATTCGCCGCGACTTTCAATTGTTTGATATATTTCCCATACTCAATGCAATGGCAGAATCGAAGCCAGGAAAACATTGCTCAATCAGGATCAAGGTTTGGCGCGTAACCAATTTATTATTAGAGGGTTACGCTTAACTCATCGACATTGACTCCCTGTTTGCTTAGCCATTCGTTACATAGTGCTATTCGCACTAAGCTGTTCTGGCACATTCGCCATGGTCCTTTCCGACTTCGTGAGGAGAGGTTTACTTCGTCCCGGTCAATGCCTAGATTGATCAGCTTCTTGCGTCGCGTTCGCGGGCGTCCCCATTGTTTCCAATAGTACAATCGCATCTGACGGCGCAGCCAGCCAATCACGGTGGATGTTAGACAGACAAGATCTCAGGACAATGCCCAAATTCAACAAGATCCAGCAAAGCGACTCTCTTCGTTAGAAAGTCAGGCGAGGACGGGGGGTGAGAATCTCAGCCTCCCCTTTTCGCACGAGGACGGTGTGCTCGAAATGCGCGGAAGGCTTGCGATCCATGGTCACCACGGTCCATTTGTCCGACAGGACTTTGACACGGGCAGTGCCTTCATTGACCATGGGCTCGATGGCAAGAATCATGCCTTCACGGAGGCGGGGTCGATCGCCTTTCTTTCCGTAGTTCGGAACTTGAGGAGGCTCATGCAATTTGCGCCCGACGCCGTGTCCCACGAATTCGCGCACCACAGTGTAACCTCGTTTGACCACACAGTCTTCGATCGAGTGACAGAGATCACCTAACATTCCACCATCCACCGCGTGCGAAATGGCTACGTGAAGTGATTCTTCGGTGGCAAGTAAGAGGCGTTGCACCTCGGGACTGACACTTCCCACAGGCACGGTTAATGCATTGTCTCCGACCCATCCGTCTTTCACGATGCCAACATCGATCTTCAAGATATCGCCATACTTGACCTTGCGAGGACCGCCAATGCCATGGACGACCTCTTCATTAACAGAAATACAAATGTGACCTGGAAAGTTTCGATAGCCAAGAAAGGCGCTCTTGCATCCACGCTCGGCGATGAGTTCGCGAGCGTAATCATCGACTTCTTTCGTGGTCACACCGGGTTGCACGGACGCAGCGACTTTCTGCAGGATCTCGCTCGCTGTTTCACCAGCGCTCCGCATCATGTCGATTTGTTTCCCGCTGCGAATATTGATCTTCTCTCGAGTCATGAGGCGAGGGCAGTCACGATTCGTTGAAAGACGGCGTCCGGTGAGCCTTGGCCACAGACTCTTCGCAGGCGTTTGTGATCTTCGTAATAGGGAAGCAAGGGTAAGGTCTTTCTTTGGTATTCCGCTAAACGAGCACGATACAGCTCGGTAGAATCATCGATCCGCGGAACGACGGGCACTCCACAGTCTGGACAATGTGAGGGTGCAGGTCGAGACCAAACGTTTCCACAAGGATCGCATCCCACGCGTTGTGCGATTCGCTGTTCTAAGATAGGCATCGGCACGTCAAGATACACGGCCGTCGCTTCAGGGCGATGCGTTTCAGATAGAAACTGATCCAGTGCGTTTCCCTGAGCGAGCGTGCGCGGAAAGCCATCGAGGACAAACTCCTCCTTCACCGCTTGGAGCCAATGGTAGACTATTTTAAGAATGAGAGAGTCTGGGACAAAGTTGCCGTCCTTCAAGAAGCCATGGATCTCGGCACCCAATTCCGTGGATCGACGCTCTTCTTCCCGCAGGACATTGCCAGTGGAACAACAGGCCACTTTCAGGTGTTCGCTCAGACGTTTCGCCTGCGTCCCTTTGCCTGATCCAGGAGGACCGAGCAACAGGATCTGACGCGGCAATCTCATTTGAGCTACTTCGCGAAACTTACGCTACGAGAGTTGTGCTAGCCCACCGTGGACTGGTAGATCATGTAGCACATGCCCAACACGATGATGATGGCCAAGACGACATACAACCAAAGCATCCCAGCGGATCGCGTTGGGGTGCCACCAGTAGTCAATTTGCGCTCGGACCGACCGCGAATCTTTCCTTTCTTCAGGAAGCCATCGTAATGACGCTGAAGCAGATGCGTTTCTACTTGTCTCATGATGTCTAGTAAGACACCCACGAGAATCAGAAGGCTCGTGCCCCCAAAGAATTGAGCTGCTCCTGGCGGCACTTTCAAAACATAACCGACGACGGCTGGTAATAGGAAGAGAATGGTGAGGAACATGGCTCCCGCAAAGGTCAGGCGACCCATGATGAAGTCGAGGAAGTCCGCAGTGGGCTTACCCGGACGAATGCCGGGGATGTAACCGCCGTTCCGCTTCAAATCATCCGCGATCTGACTCGGCTGGAACATCGTCGCTACCCAGAAGTAACTGAAGAAGAAGATCATCACCCCAGACAATGCGTAGTAGACCCAGTGCCCAGGACCTAACATGTAAACCAGTTTCTGTGCCCACACATACTTGCTACCGAATGCCCAACCGATGATCTGCGAAGGGAACATGAGAATGGCTCCCGCGAAGATGATCGGCATGACGCCGGAGTAATTGACTTTCAACGGAAGGAATGTGGACTGCCCACCATAGACTTTGCGGCCAACAACGCGTTTGGCGTACTGGATGGCTATTCGTCGCTGTGCTTGGGTGACACAAATGACACCTGCCACGACCATCAGGAGGAAGGCGACCAAGGCCACAAGCACCATTGGGCTCTGAGTGCCTTCGCCTGTACCACCAATGTAAGTCTGCCAGACTTGAACAAGGCTACCTGGTAAAGCGGCAATAATGTTGACGGAGATGATCAACGAAATGCCATTTCCAATCCCGCGTTCGGTGACCTGCTCACCGATCCACATCATCAGTAGAGTCCCTGCCGTGATGACGAGTACGGTCACAAGAATAAAGGACCATCCCGGATTGGGCACCAATTCGATACCCGTCCTATCAATGACCTCCTTCATACCTTTCAAGAAGGGGTTGTTCTTCGGATTCTCCAGGGTCTTCGCAAGCATGAAGCCCTGGAAGATACACAACGCGATGGTGACGTAACGCGTGTATTGGTTGATCTTCTGCTGGCCCCCATCCTCGCGGCGCAGTTTGTTCAAACGAGGCACCACGGCAGACAAGAGCTGCATCATGATCGATGCACTGATGTAGGGCATGATCCCCAAGGCAAAGATAGCGGCATTCTGAAGAGCACCTCCACTGAAGACGTTCAAAAGAGCCGTCAACGCAGCCGTTCCACGGTCAGCGTCTTGGGTGGCTTCTTTGACCCACATTTCCAACACGGTCGCATCCACCCCTGGCAAAGTGATCGCCGCGCCAATGCGGACAATCGCAATCATCGCGAGCGTAAAGAGAATGCGATCACGCAGCTCAGGAATCTTCAGTGTATTGGTGAATGCGGAAATCATCGTGTGTAGCAGCCTCGGGCTAAATCGTTAAGGAGTCTGAGCTTTTAAGACTCAGAAACAGATTCTGCAATGCTTCCTCCGGCCTTTTCAATCTTTTCTCGGGCGGAAGCACTCACAGACAGTCCTTCAAGAGTAAAAGCCTTGCTGATCTCGCCATTTCCGAGGACTTTGACAAAGTCGCACGGGCCATTGACCAAACCCGCTTCACGCAAAGCGGCTTCGTTAATCACTTGGCCAGCTTCGAAACGTTCTTCGAGACCGCAGACATTGACCACCTCACCCTTCTTGGCGAAGCGCACATTGCTGAATCCCTTTTTAGGAAGGCGACGGTGGAGAGGCATCTGACCGCCCTCAAACCCTGGGCGAATGCTACCACCAGAACGAGCGCGCTGACCTTTGTGGCCTCTGCCTGACGTTTTACCATGCCCGGAACTTTCGCCGCAACCAAGACGCTTGCGACGGTGCTTAGCACCAGGATTGGGTTTGAGATTGTTGAGTCTCATGAGATTTAGATAGCTTGTTGAGCGGCGGATTTCTTGCCGCGAAGTTTGTAGACTTCATCGCGAGTACGGAGCGATTGAAGAGCAGCCAAGGTTGCTTTGACCACATTGGCGTGATTGCTAGAACCAAGAGACTTGGCCAAGATGTCTTTGATGCCGACAGCTTCAAGCACGGCGCGCACACCGCCACCAGCGATGATGCCAGTTCCCGGAGAGGCAGGACGCAACATGACCCTACCACCACCGAACTCGCCCACAACTTCGTGAGGAATGGTGTGCTCAGCCAGAGACACTCTGACCAAAGAAGTCTTGGCCTTGTCACTACCTTTGCGGATGCACTCAGCAACTTCGTTGGCTTTGCCGAAGCCGAAGCCAACGCGCCCTTTCTTGTCTCCAGTCACGATCAAGGCACTAAAACTGAAACGGCGGCCACCTTTGACGACCTTGGAACAACGATTGATGAAGACGACCTTCTCGGTCAACTCATTGCCGTCGGCATCGGTTGGAACGGGAGGTGGTTGATGTCGCTGATTACGCATAATAAATAGAGTTCGAAAAAATGAATGTTAGAATTTGAGGCCTGCTTCACGCGCTGCATCAGCGAGAGCTTTGACCTTGCCGTGGTAGAGATGACCACCACGATCAAAGAGAACGGCACCCACATTGGCAGCAACGGCGCGCTTGCCGATGACTTCGCCAACCTTGATTGCT
>JBLHHN010000394.1:0-5871 GCA_047616785.1 Verrucomicrobiales bacterium | reverse complement strand
ATGGTAATTATAGAATGGTTAGTAGTGATGGGTTGAAGTTGGTCTATCGGTGACGTATTTCTAACATCCACCCCTCACGATTCAAGCCCCAATTCTGCAGTTTTCCTTAAAGCAACGACATTGACCCTTGACCGTGTTGGGCGCGATGGCCAGAAGGCATGCGGCTGCTAGTGATCTGGCGATGGAGGCGCAGGATTTCATGATAGGAGATGGTGGGTCATTTCCTATAGAGGATTTGCTGGCTTTTGAAATGAATTCCTTCTACCACAGGACCTATGAAAACGAATCGCCGTCACTTCATCCGCACCTCCGCTGCGATAATGCTTACGGCCTCTCTTTCGAAATCGCCTTCGTACGCGGGTGAAGGCGATGACGTGCCTATCATTGATACCCATCAGCACTTGTGGGATTTGGATAAGTTCGTGTTGCCTTGGTTGAATGGAGAGGGTGAACCGGCAGTGTTGAAGCGGAGTTATGTGACCAAGGATTATTTAGAAGCGACCGAGGGTTTGAATGTGGTGAAGGCGGTCTACATGGAAGTGGATGTGAGGCCTGATCTTCACGACAAAGAGGCGGAGCATGTGATCGCTCTTTCGAAGAGTTCGGAGCATCCTACGGCTGCTGCAGTGATCTCTGGACGGCCAGCTTCTGAGAATTTCGCAGTATATTTCACACAGTACAAGAATGTGCCGGAGATCAAAGGTGTCCGTCAGGTTCTCCAAGTGCCGGAGACCCCACAAGGATTCTGTTTGGGCGAAACGTTCGTCAAGAACGTCCAATTGTTAGGGAAACTGGGGAAGAGTTTTGATCTCTGTATGCGGCCTTCCGAGCTGGGTGATGGCGCGAAGCTTGCCGATCGCTGTCCAGACACGCTGTGCATCGTCGATCATTGCGGCAATGCCGATCCGAAGGCGTGGTTTCCTGAGACGCGTCGCGAGGGCAAGGAACCTTGGCATGCGGTCGATCAATGGAAGCGTGACATGGAAGCGCTGGCCAAGCGGAAGAATGTGATTTGCAAGATCTCTGGCATCATCGCTAGGGCGACCAAGGATTGGAAAGCGGAGGATCTCGCGGCTCCGATCAATCATTGCCTCGATACCTTCGGCCCTGACCGTGTGATCTACGGTGGTGATTGGCCCGTGTGCAAGGTGATGGCTCCTTATCGCGAGTGGGTGATCGCTTTGAAGAGGATCATCGCTTCGCGTTCACAAAAAGAGCAGAAGAAGCTCTTTCATGACAATGCTGTGAAGTACTACGGCCTGGGCTGAAATGGCTATTTGAACAGTTTCGGAGCGAATTCCGCGAGGTAGCGTCGCCATACGGGCCAGCTGTGGTCGTCTCCTTCAGTGATCACGTATTCATGCTTCAAGCCGGCCTTTTCGAAGGCGGCATGGGCTTCTTGATTGCGCTCGAAGAGGAAGTCTTTGTCTCCACAGGCAACCCAGAGAAGTTTGAGATTGTTATTGATGGTATCGACCTTTGTTAGTCCTGCTGTGATGGCGTCATCGTTAGGCGGTGCGGAACTGAATGCTCCAATTTGTGAGAAGTGTTGAGAGTGCTCCAGGGCCACAGTAAGTGCGTGGTGTCCTCCCATGGAGAGTCCAGCGAACGCGCGAGCAGAGGCTTCTTTGCGAACGGGGTATTGGGCTTCGATCAACGGGATGACGTCTTGCATCAACTCATTGCAGAAAGCAGTAGAGTTCTCCGGGCCATACACGTTGAACTCAGAACGGGCTCGCGTTTCAGGTGCGATCGCGTGAGCGTCTGGCATGACGATGATCATGGGAACGGCTTTTCCACTAGCAATGAGCGCATCCATGATCCAATGCGACTTGCCATGCACAGTCCATGTCAGTTGCTGATCGCTGTAGCCGTGCGCGAGATAGAGCACGGGTAAGGGACCCTCCATCTTGGGCGGCGTGTAGACGACCACACTACGCCATTCGCCGTCCAGCGCTTTCGACTGGTAGTCGTGTTGATGAACGGAACCGTGAGGGATGTCTTGCAGGTCCCAAAGTGCTGGAGGAGATGCTGGAATGTGAAGAATGCTAGTGTTCGGCCAGCGTTGCGGTTTGATCATGCGATTGCGCGGATCAATGGTGCGCAAGCCATCCACCGAGAAGCCGTATTCGTGGACACCTGGTGCCACCGCTTCTTTGGTTGTGCCTGTCCAGAGATCTTTCTCACCTTTTTCCAAGACGAGGTCCTCACCGAACTGTCCCACGGCCTTCACTTCCGTGGCGTTCGGCGCGGTGATCCGGAAGGTCACACGTTTGTCTGGTAGAACCTCTAGCGATATCTGTGCTTGAGAAACGGCTGCAGTTGCAATGAGAGAGAACAAGGAGGCCACGGCGATGCGAATGTGCTGCGAGTGCATGCCCTTAGATCGCCATTCGGCGAGGGGCTGGCAATGCCTAAATTAGGATCTTAGAGAAAGAGATGGGTCAACAACCCGATCAGCCCACCGAAGACGCCACCCCAGACGACGAGCCATCCAAGGTGCTGCTGAATCATGTCTTGAACGATGACTTTCACCATCTTCGGAGTGAGCTCATCCAAGCGTCGTTGCACGATCGCTTCGACTTTCGCGGTGACTTCGGTTGCGTGATCTCCCTCTTGCATTCCCGATTGAATGGCTTCCATCAGTTTCGGTGAGGCGACCAACGTGCTGATCTCTGTCCTTACATTCTCCTTGAAAGGCTCCTTCAGTGGGTCCAGAGCCTTTGCACCACCCACCATGCCTAGCATTCCTCCCATGGGAGAAGCCATTGCGATCTCGACCAATCGCGTGAACATCCGCTCATAGTCGACGAGGGCTAAGATGGGTTCTGGATCGAGAGTCTTTCCGTCCTCCGCGACTTGCGCTTCGAAGAAAGCTTCGACGTTCTCCTTGGTGAAGAATTGATTCATGATGAGTTCGTGGATCGCTTGCTTGAACTCCTCAAATCGGCTTGGCACGACGCCGGATCCGTAGAGCCCTGGCACTTTCTCGAAGAGCATGTGGATCGCTAGCCAGTTTGTGATCGCGCCAGAGATGGCGAAAAGGCCGATGACGCGAATCGGAGCTGCCAGGTGATGACTTGCTGGCAAGGCGTATCCGATTCCGACAAAGGCGAGAGCGATCAGATTGGTGGCAAGACTCTTGTTCATGGATAGGAACTTGGTAGTGAGAAGTAAGCGAGTTTCAAATGGAAACGCGATTTCTCCTTGGCTCAGGCCTTGATCTGGAGGAACGGCAACGATGATGGCAGAGCAGGAAAGCGGGGCGGGGGATTTCGACTGGGAAGGACGTTACCGAGAGAAGACTGCCCGGTGGGATTTCGGCGAAGTCGTGCCTGGCTTGGCGGATTGGCTCGCCACCCAGCCGCCATTTGAAGGTGGCGTTGCGGTGCCTGGCTGCGGGCATGGTCACGAAGCCGCCGCAGTGGCTCATGCCTGGCCCAAGGCTCAGGTCGTCGGGACGGATCTTTCGGAGACGGCGATTTCCGAGGCTCAAAGGCTCTATCATTTGCCGAATCTGCAGCTCGAAGTGGGTGATTCCTTTGCCCATCCCGGAACTCAGGATCTCGTGGCCATCATTGAGCACACCTGTTTCTGCGCCATTCCGCCAAGACTTCGTCCAGTCTATCGGGACGTGGCTGCGCGGCGACTTCGTCCCGGAGGCATGCTGGTTGCCATCTTCTACCTGCATCCGGAGGAGACCGAGGATGAGCCGGATGCGGGTCCCCCTTGGGGATGCTCGGTGCCGGAACTCGATGTCCTCTTCGGTGAGTGCTTTGAGACAACTCTTTCTGAAGTGCCGCAACGAGCGTTTCCAGGCCGAGAAATGAGGGAGCTACTGCGCGTATTGACGCGGAGATAGTCGGCTAACGAATCATCTCCTGTCCTTTTCAAAGAACAGCGTGAACTCATGCCGATTGTAGGTGAGGTGCGTTTGAGTAAATAGACGCAGGCCATGTCTCCCAGCTTGGTCTCTGATCTGTCGAAACAGCGCACACGGTGCGTCAATCGTATCCATGCGCGGCACCTTCAGAGTGAAGATCACGAACCCAGTTGGTTTGAGATAACGTGAGAAGCGAATCACATGGGCGATCGATTCCTCAGGTGGCCCATTCAGGTCTGACAGAATGGCATCATAAGCAGTGCCATCTCTCGGCTGAAATGTCCCCACATCCGATTTTACAAATGTCAGGCCTGAGCTCTTCTGGAGCCGTTTGTCCAAGGGAGCTCGGTCGATTGCCGTCACGCGCTGTTTGCGATTGAGAAGCTCCGACGTCATGCCACCAGGAGAAGCGCCGAGCTCGATCCAATGGCTCCCTTTTGTAAGCGGAGGTCGATGCATCAGCAGATAGTGCAGCGCCTCGGCAACCTTCGCACCAGCACGGCTGATCGTGTCCGGCGAAGCCTTGTCGATGTACTTGCTGCCGCCAGCATACAAGCCGTTCGAAGCTCGCGGCGATTGCATGCCACAGAACAAGCCTTCCTTTCCCACAAGACAGAACAACGACTCCATCGATGGATCCTGATCTTCAACCGTCCCTGCCGAGAGATCAGGGAAAAGTTGCAACGTCCGCCCCCGCAGATTTGAGGCGAGCCCTTTGTAGTAGCTGTCCGGGGATCCAGGGTTGAGTTGGCCCATGAAGATCCCTTGAGGCTTGCGATGCCTGAACTTGACCACAAGCGCTTGCGCCGCTTTCTCGATGAATCCGTCCATCTTCTTCGCATTGCAGGGCCAGGTGTGTTCTAGCGGCAGATTCCACCGCAAGAACTTCGCTTCTTCGGAGTGCTGGATCGCCTGTCGCAGATTCGTAGGCACAACGTAATAGTCGTGTCCTAAACGCGTGCTCGAGGGCGAGCTGAATCGATCGAGAAGCTCATCTGCCAGGCTCTCGAAGATCTCTGGAATGCGCACCAACCAAGGACTCGGTGTCTGATCTGAGTCATCATGCTTGGCAGTGTCCATCTCATCCACTGGATGCCAATTCCAAACACTGCAAGCTTGCTCGCGCTGGACAAGGCGGCAAACCAATACTGGATCATACGCAGCGGAGGATTTGCGGGCATCATTCAGACATTTTGGCCCGGATTGATCGACCAATCAGGCCAGTGAATCACAAGATCATGACTCCTTTCGGGATTATCATAGAGACAACAAATTTCGCGACGCTCCATCTTCCGTTTTGAAAATGGGATGAAATAAATCTTCAAGTTAAGCAATAAAGCACTTGCGTCTTCTTGCGGCCTCCCTAGCCTCGGCGTCCCGTCCAAAGCGATGGGCTCCGAAAGCGGAGAAGAGAGTCACAAGGCACTGCCAAGTGACTCACTTTTCCTTGGAAAGAGAGACGATCTTTGAGAGAGCAAATTGGTTAGAAAATAAAGTACGAGAAGCGAAAGCTAAGAGGTGTGCTGCGTGGTCAAATTTCTCGAGAGAGAAAGTTGAGATGCAGCGGCGCCTCAAAGCTTAGTAAATCGGAAGCTTTGGGGAACCGAAACAATTTCAAAAGAGATCCTAAAGTGTAAAGCTTAAGGGTCAAACAAACCGATTTTTAACGGAGAGTTTGATTCTGGCTCAGAACGAACGCTGGCGGCGTGGATAAGACATGCAAGTCGAACGGAGACTACTTAGCTTGCTTTGTAGTTTGAGTGGCGAACGGGTGAGTAACACGTGAGCAACCTGCCCAGAAGCGGGGGATAGCTCGAGGAAACTCGAATTAATACCGCATGTGATCCTGTGTAGCATTACGCAGGAATTAAAGGTGCCTTCGGGTGCCGCTTCTGGATGGGCTCGCGGCCTATCAGCTTGTTGGTGAGGTAAAAGCTCACCAAGGCAATGACGGGTAGCTGGTCTGAGAGGATGATCAGTCACACTGG
>JBLHHN010000393.1:0-5892 GCA_047616785.1 Verrucomicrobiales bacterium | reverse complement strand
CCACCAGCTACAACCTCAAGCACCTCTTCAACCTCGGGATGCGGATAAAAGGGGGACGAAGGGCCTAAAAGGCCTTCCCGGCAACCCCGGCGGGTCGGCTGATCAGCACTCTATCGGCAACAGCGCCTACCAGCCGGTCCCGAAGAACTTCGGCGATGCCCCGGCCGGAAAAAGTAAGCCTCCGTCGCCAAGCGGGAACCTGATCTCGCCGCGTTCAAGTCCGACAGACTGCTAGGAGTAGCGAATAATTTACGAAGATGCAACTTCTCAACTTTGAAGTCTTTCACGGCCCGTTGTACCGCTGCCGCATGCTCCAGAGACCAAGAGCAAGTCTCATGCCCATCAACGCGCAGGCACCTTCGCCCCCTTCACCTGCACATTGCGGAATTAGCCGCCGAAGGAGAGGGCGATCCGTTTAAGATACAGCGCACCGATCCCATTGATCCCCACACAACGGACTAACAGAAGCTCCTTGGGATAAAGCCGGCGGCCTGCTTTGACCACCGTGCGAATGACCTCGCCTTTCGCCTCATTGACAGTCCCTGGCAGTAGCCCTCGATCACGAACGACGGATGGCGGACCATCGGTGACCAAGTAGACAGTCGAAGCCCTTTGCTGGAACGCTGCGACCAATGCTAGATCATACCGCGCCCCTCCAAGTGTCTTCTTCATGTAGATTACCTCCTTGGGATCGATCGGCACATACGCGATGCCATGAGCAAGCCCACCTGGCCAAAGGTCCCGGTACGCGTCCGCAGAAATTTCCCAGTGAAGTAATCCTCCATGAATCGATGTGCCAATGCCTTGTGCTCTAGCGAAGCACGCACTGGACTTATGGCAAATCCATCCGCTTTGTCACCGAAACAGATCACGTTGAAAAGCTGCTCCTTCGGCAATGCATCAATAGTTAGGCGCAAATCATGCCGCATCGACGCGATCCCAGCCTTGCCCAATTCACGTGGCATGCTAGTCGACACATCGATGACGAAGATCGTGCAGTCACCTTTCGCAGGCGCGCTGAACATCCTCACCTCTAACACTTCCTCCTCAGGCTCCTCACCTTCAAGCCCTTCACCAAAGGTCGTCCCAAGATCGACAATCTCAGCATCCATCTCCATGGTCTCCATCGCTTCCGTTGGAAGCGGCAGCGCGATATCGATGGGCTGCAAGATGGGAAGCAGTTCTGGAATCGCCGCTTCAGAAGGCTTCGGCGGAGGCGCTTCCGAACCCGAAATGACCACCTCTTCCATCGGCTTCTCCCGCGATTCCTGCTGCCGATCCACCGCAGGTTCGGTCGACGTCGTTACGGAATTGCCTATGTGAGCAATGAGCTTCGGAGCCATGTAAAGCAGCGAAACGAGCAACCGCAGGCCCCCGTGAATGGCCAAAGCCCAGAGCAAGGACCAACCTCACCGCCTCCAAGAGACGCCGCGTCGTCCAATGGTAACCTCAACAGCCGCCTCCAGAACCGTCTCCATCCGGAGGGATAGAGGACTCTTCTTTCGCTTCGAGGGATCCGTGGTGTAGGCATCGCAATCAGCGTCGACTATCACAGACGACCCTACCTGAATCGAAGTTCAATCGAAGTTCGCCTAAACGTACTCGCGCTTCTTATTGATGCCTGGCAAAGGCACAGGATAGCGCCCATCAGCGTCTGCCTTGATCGGCGCAACACCGTCCAAGGTCAGCTTATCCGCATCAGGCGCGAACTCATGGTCGTGCTCCCAGAAATCTTTGAGCTTCACTTCCTGCCCAGTGTGCGCAGCGTGCCGGCCCATGCTGGAAACGAGGCTCGCTTCCACACCACGTGGCACTTCATTGTAAGGCGTGTCATCGCGAATCGCTTCGACGAGATCATCCCACTCAAGTTGGTAAGGATTCTCTTCCGGCTGCGGATACCCCCAGATCGTACCGCCACGGCGAGGCTGCAATTGCCCTTCGAAAATGCGCACCTTGCCAGGACTATGACCCGCCGAAGAAATGACCGCAGATCGCTTGGAACCATGCGCCACACTCGACATGTCATCACGACAACCAAACATCGTGCGTCCGTTTAAGAAAAGCTTCGTGCCATCATCAAACGTGTACTCCACATTGTAAGTATCCAGATTCTGATCCACGTAATCATTTGCAAAAGCATCTGGCTGACCATCCTTCAGCCCACGGTAGTGACGACCACCTGACGCTGACGCTTTCACCGGCCAGGCATTCTTCATCCAGCAACATTCATCGATTTGGTGAATGTAGAAGTCATTGAAAAGACCGCCACTTGCCCAGAGGAAACTATGAAAGCGATCGATCTGGTACATCAGCTCCGACTTATCATCGGGCTTCTTCGTGGAGAACGCAGAAGCTACCGGGCCATGTTGGCGATAGGCACGCATCGTGATGATGTCACCGATCTCACCATTCTGGATCCGATCCCACAGCTCACGCCGGCCGCGGCAATGACGAACCATCAGTCCCACACCTACTTTCAAATTCTTCTCGTCCGCCTTCTTGGACAGCTCTAACATGCGCTTCGATGTCGGAGCATCAGCCGTCAATGGCTTCTCCATGAAAACATGAAGCCCCTTCTCGATCGCGTAGCCGAAATGCACCCAACGGAAAGCAAGTGGCGTGGTGAGAATGACAAGGTCACCTGGCTTCAAGGCGTCCATCGCACTCTTGTAAGAGTCAAACCCAACGAACCGCCGCTCCTGGGGCACCTCGAACTTGCCCTTGTCCTCTTCATTCTTGGACATCTTACGTTCGAGACCATTCGCACTGTCATTCAACTTGTGCTCGAAGACATCCGCCATGGCGACGAGCTTCGTGGGCAGACCTTTGACCGCAAGCGCCTGAGCCGCAGCTCCCGTGCCTCGTCCACCACAGCCGACTAGAGCGACCTGCACCTCACTGCTTCCTTGAGCATGCACAAAGGGGACGGCGCCCCCTGCCAGAGCAGACACCGTCGTGGCTCCCGTGAGCGTTTTCATGAAGTCCCGGCGTGAACTGGTGAGGGAAGAAGGCTGATCTTGATTCATGGTTTGGAAAGGATGCGGTGAGTTGGTGTTCTGGAAAAACCCCCGCCATTCCAGGAAGTGTCGGAATCAACCCGCCTTGAATTCCTCAAACGCTTTCTGAATCGCCTCCAACTCCGCCCATCGATCATAAAGAGTCGCCACCGCTTGCCGTTTCGCATCGAGATCCTTGTGCGTCTGATCCGCCTCATCCGCCCGCGTGGCATAGAATTCTGGATCATTGAGGAGCGCCGCCAGACGTTCCACCTCTCCTTCAACCTCAAGAATGGTCTCTTCCATATTCTCCAGCTCACGCTCCTCTTTCCAAGTCAACTTGGGAGGGCGATTGCCAGAACGTTTCTTCTGAGCAGGATCCTTATTCACCGCAGCCTGAGCTTTCCAAGCTTTCTCTCGCTGCGTCCGTTTCTCCAAGTAGTAGCTGTAGTTTCCTTCCGAAACATGCACTTGCCCGGCTCCTTCGAAGGCTACGATCCGATCACAGACCCGATCGAGAAAGTAGCGATCATGACTCACCACAATGACACACCCACTGAACGCTAACAAAGCTTCTTCTAACAACCGCAACGTCGGCAGATCGAGATCATTGGTAGGCTCATCAAGGATCAACACATTGCCACTGCGTCTCAAGATCTTCGCCAGCATCAGCCGGCTCTTCTCACCACCGGAAAGAAGCTCCACACGCGTGTTGATGCGTTCATCCGTGAAAAGAAACCGTTGCAAGTAGCCACGCACACTCACCTGTTCCTTACCTAACTGAACCGTCTCCGACTGATCACTCACTTCTTCTAGCACACTGGCATTAGGATCCAAAGCCACCCGACTCTGGTCGACGTAGTTGAACTCCGTGCGTTTGCCGATCTTCACCGTGCCCTCGGTCGGTTCCAGTTCACCCATGAGGAGCTTGAGCAGCGTCGTCTTGCCCAATCCATTGCGCCCGACAACGCCCGTACACGTCCCGGCTTCAAACGCCAGGTCCAAGCCTGTGATGAGGAACTGATCAGCTAACTGAATCCCCGCTTGCTTCATCTCGACGATCACGTTGCCCAACTGAGGCGGCTCAGGAATGATCAGATCCACATCAAGCTCCTCCGTCGGTGCGGCTTTCCCTTTGATCTCGTAGAAAGAATCCAAACGACTGCGCGACTTCGTGGTGCGCGCCTTGACCCCCGCTCTCACCCAATCCAATTCGCGTCGGAGAAACGATTGCCGCTTCTTCTCCGTGTTCTGATCATGCTGCCGGCGTATATGCTTCGCTTCGAGATAATCACCGTAGTTTCCATCATGAGTGAAACACTTTCCATCGGCCACCTCCACAATCCGTGTGGCCAAGCGATCCAGAAAGTAGCGATCGTGCGTGACAAAGAAACAGGCACCTCGGTAAGACATCAGATAGTCTTCCAACCAATTGATCGTCTCCGTGTCCAAGTGATTCGTCGGTTCATCCAGGATGAGCAATTCGGGCTGCGCCACCAACGCACGCGCCATGGCCACTCGCCGTTTCTCGCCTCCAGAGAGATAGCGCACCAAACGATCTTTCGGAGGCAGATTGAGCATTTGAAAGAGGATCTCGATCCGTTGTTCCAGATTCCACCCATCCACGATTTCAATCTCATTTCCCAGCACCTCCAAGGCCGCCGCCGAAGCATCCCCCGACTCATAGCGCTCGATCAATGTCAGAATCGCTTGCGCCCCGTCCCGCACGTTGTCGACGAGCGAGCGATCGTCATCCATGTTGAACTCCTGAGATAGATACCCCACGACCAACCCACCACGGCGAGAGACCTGACCCGCATCTGGAGCTTCATCGCCCGCGATGATCCTCAAAAGGCTCGTTTTCCCAGAGCCATTGCGCCCCACGACGCCGATCTTCTCTCCTGGGTACACAGCCACCGTCGCCCCATCCAAGACGTGTTGGTGACCAAAGGAGAGGAGGAGTTCATGAGCTGAAAGGAGAGCCGGCTGCGATGCCATCGCTCCCGTTAGCAGCAGGTCTCGCCTAGAGCAAGCCCATCCAGAAACGAGCTCGTCCTGTGGGAGATCCGCGAGAAACTGCGAATGAACGCGAATCAAACTGTGTTGGAAAATATCGAATATCGAGCAAGGAAAGTAGAAGCCTGAAGACCCGATAGGAGCGATTCGTTGAAAGAAGGGCGCACTTTCTTGGAGCAACTCTTATTCAGAATTTATTTTACGGGCGACCTGAGTAGATAGTTAATGTCGACGAGTTAAGCGCAACCCTCTAATAATAAATCAGTTACGCGTCAAACCCTGATCCTAATCGAGCAATGTTTTCCTGGCTTCGATTCTGCCATTGCATTGAATATGGAAAATTTATCAACCAATTGAAAGTCGCGAAGAATCGAAAGCGATGGTTTCTCGTAAGTCGTTGAGGAACAGGCGGCAACCCCTTAACTCATCGACATCAAGAATACACTAACATTCACCTTCGAGCTATTTTCATATCGGATAAGGAGCCAACTTTCGTCTCGATAGTCCACTTAGCATATCGTTAGCCTAAGGCGCGGCTAAACAATAACTTACCATATTTCCTATAGAGCATCACTCTGAGAGCCTTGCTTACAGCCTTGAAACGATATGCTTATACACTTTCTGGAGAGTGAGTAGTTCTATCTCGGGGATTCAAGCGGCGAAGCGCTCTCCATCGGCCCGTGTGAAGTCTATTCTGTCGAGGATGAATTTTCGAAATGGAACAGCGATGACGCTACGATGCAGAAATTCAGAAAGCGTATTCTTCAACGCTTCCGACACCACCATCTCGGAGGGCAGGACATCAGGGCGGATCGTCCGTATCCAAGAGCCAAAGTGTTTCCATACAAGTTCGTCGCGCGTCATGGAGAGGTATTGGAGC
>JBLHHN010000392.1:0-5912 GCA_047616785.1 Verrucomicrobiales bacterium | reverse complement strand
CGAAAAACGTAATCTTGGTGGTTGGCGCAAGAATGCCTACTGGAAAAGTGAAGTTAAGAATGCCAAGCGGGCCTGCGAGCGCATCGTCTCCAGAGGAGGCCCTAACAAAGCCGAACGTGTGCTCAAAGCCGTGCAAGAAGCTACCGAACGGCAAGGTCCACGAAGCGATGCCAGCGCGATTGTCTTTTCCACATCAACCATTTTTGTAAAACGCTTGCCGAATATCAACGAGCAGACGCTCGATGGCGTCTCTGTCAGGTTCATTGGGAAGGGGAGATTTCTCGAAGAGGGCATCGATCTTGGTGACCTTGGCTTCGGCTTGATCCACGAGATCTTCGTATTCAAATTCACCCTGACGGATGCGCATCAGCTCGTCACGATTGGGACGTCGCACGCGGATCTCGCCTTCGCGCGCGATCTCTTCTGCCATGTCTAGCAATCGGAACGTGTGCATCAGATTCTTGGAATCGTAGTTGCGACCATGCTCGATGTTGGTTGCATAGCGGGCTTCATTGCGATGCTCGACCCAGTCCCAGTAGGATTGGTACTCTCGGCAGTATTTCTTGAAGCCGTCTTTGTTAAACGCCATCCACCCGATGGGCTGGGCCTCTTGGGCGACGCTGCTGCACCGCACTTCGCTCGCTTCCGAGTCGGCGAAGATGCCGCGATACTCGCCCATTTCTGTGGGGTCATGATAGATCCCGTAGACGTCGCGCATGTGCGGGATACTCACCAACCCACAATCCTCTGGCTTGATCGCACGTTCGGCCAACCAGTCTTTGAGGGGCATGGAGCCTTGGCCTTCCATGACGTGACAGAAGTCTTGGGTGGTCCGCCGTTCCTTGGGGAAGGGATTGACGATCTTCTTGTTGAGCCCACGGGCTTTGCGGATCTGCCCCATGGCATAGCCTGCGAAAGTATCGCGGCAACGCTTGGATAGAAAGAGACGCGGTTCGAGCCGCTCCCAGAGTGGGTGTTGATGATGGATACAATCCTTGGGCGTGCCTATCAATTCGACCACGTTGGGATTGTTCTTTGTCAGGAGATCGATGAAACGGCCCAGCTCGTAGAAGGTGATGTCATTGGTGGCATCACTGACCTGAACCGGAGGTGAGAATCCGTAGAACTGCTCTGGGGGTAGGACGAAGACGCCGCGGATATCGATGTCTGACTCGGGCGTGTCCGTCCCATAAGCTCGGCTGCCGGAAACAGCGTCAAACAAGCGCCAGGGCGAGGTCTGGATCTCGTCAAGGGTCATCGTTAAGACTTGCGTAGGACCAGGGCGGTGCGGGTAGGCAGGTAGGCTTGGATGGTGCCGTCCTGAGGAATGAAACTTTGGTTAGGCTCCAGCCGATTGTGGCCCGCGAATTTCTGGGCATCGCTGTCGAGGACCAACTGATAGTCTCCAGGTGGGACGTTGACCTGGTAGTCTTGGTGGGAATGTGTGGGGTGGAAACTGAAGAGGAAGATCAACTCGCCACGGGTGAATGCGAGAACCTGATTGCTCGCATGGGAGTGGAGCAGTTCTGTCGGTCGATTGAGGCAACTGGCTTGGTTGACCGTTTCGAGCATGGCCTGATCGAACTCGGCGAGACCGTGATAGCGGAGTGCGGCATTCTCACGTAATGACCATTGCCGTCTTGCGTAGTGATAGGACCAGTCGTTGCCTTCGCGAGGGAAATCGATCCATTCAGGGTGACCGAATTCGTTTCCGATGAAAGTGAGATAGCCGGCGTCAGACGTGGCCAGGGTCAGCAGTCGGGCGAGTTTGTGGAGAGCGACTCCGCGGTCGACCATCGCATTGTTGCTATCGCAGGCCATGCTATCATACATGGCCGCATCAATGAGCTGAAAGATGAAGCTTTTGCCACCGACGAGAGCTTGATCATGGCTCTCGACGTAGCTGAGGGTGCGTTCGTCTTGGCGTCGATTGGTCAGCTCGAACCAAAGCTGCTCGACGTTCCAGTCCTCGTCGCGCTTGTCCGTGAGTTTGAACCAGTAGTCTGGCACACCCATGGCCATGCGCGCATCGAAGCCGCAGCCGCCTTCTTCAAGGACAGCACCCAGGCCGGGCATGCCACTGACATCTTCCGCAATGGTGATGGCCGTGGGGCATATCTCGTGAATGAGCTGATTGGCTAGAGCGAGATAGACGTAGGCGTCTTCATCGACCGTATCATTGAAGTAGCTATCATAATCACCGAAGCCTGCTCCCAGGCCGTGGTGGGTGTAGAGCATGCTGGTCACGCCATCAAATCGGAACCCATCTAGCTGAAACTCATCCAACCAATAGCGGCAGTTTGAGAGCAGGAAATGGAGGACTTCGGGCTTGTGATAGTCGAAACAACGTGAGTCCCAGGCTTCGTGATCGCCACGCGGGCCGTCATGAAAGTACTGATAGGGCGTGCCATCGAACTTGGAAAGTCCTTCGCTCTCATTCTTCGTGGCATGGGAATGCACGACATCCATGATGACGCGGATGCCTAACTGATGCGCTTCATCGACGAGGGCCTTGAGTTCTTCCGGCGTGCCGAAGCGGGAAGAGCAGGCGAAGAAATTCGCCACGTGGTAACCGAAGGATCCGTAGTAGGGATGTTCCATCAGCGCCATGAGTTGGATGGCGTTGTAACCGGCCTTGGCAATGCGAGGAAGCGTGTGCTCCCGGAACTCGTTGTAAGTGCCGACCTTGGCTTCTTCTTGAGCGATGCCAATGTGCGCTTCGTAGATGAGGAGTGTCTGATCGCCTAAAGAAGGTCTTTCGTGTTTCCACAAATAGGGCTGCTCGGGTGACCAAACCTGAGCATCGAATCCCTTGGTCTGATCATTCTGAACGACGCGGCGAGCGTAGGCAGGCAAGCGATCACCTTCCCCGCCCGGCCACAATAGGTGCAAACGGTAGAGGTCGCTGTGCGAGAGCAACTCTCTCGGGAAGTGGGCTTCCCAGTCGCCTTTCTCGTTGATGCGTTCGAAGGCGTGCCCGCGATGAGGATCCCAGTCGCAGAAAGCACCGAAGAGGCGCATGGAAGTGGCATTCGGAGCCCATTCGCGCATGGTCCAGCCGTTGCCGGTCTGGTGAAGACCGTAGTAATCATGACCGGAAGCGAAGTCGGCGAGCGCACCCTCCGTGAGCTTGCGCTTGGTCTCGAGACGATGTTCTTTGCGGCGGGTCAGCGTGTCTTGGAAGGGTGCTAGATAAGCATCGGCACTCAAAGAAGCGAGGATGCGCCCGTGGCCACTTGGCTCTGGGTAGACGTGATTGCAGGACCCTTGACTATTGGCTCGCCAAGGGCGACGGGGATCGAGCGTCCATCGCCCGTCCACGAGGAACTTGTACTCGTGCTCACCTGCAGAGACGGCAATCGTCGCGCGATAGTCTCCTGAGGCGTCTTTATCCTCTAACGGATACGCGTCGCGATCCCAGCGATTGAAGGATCCTGCGATAGAGACAACGCTACCAACCGGTGCTCGGAGAGAGAACGTGACCCGCTTCTTTCCGGCAGTGGTTGGCATGATGAAATCGTGTTTAGCTCCAGAAAGCGATGGCGCAGCCGAGGGTGAGAAGGCCGTAGAGGAGTCCGCCAATGCAGACGCTTTTCCATCGAGATCCATTGTGGCTGAGCCAGGAAATCTGATCGCGCATGAGATAAGGCATGCCAACCCAGAACATGCCCAGGATGATCCAAGCATAGGCTAGAATGGGCAGCAAGAGCTTCGTCCACGCCATGGTTTCTGGGACCTTGAACCAGGCAGCATCCAGTACCACACACGCGGCTAATAGCATGAGCGTCCCTAACGCTCTTACGGAAAGGAATTCTTCGACGAAGAACACTACTAACAAATAAGCAATCGGAATCGCGATGAGAATCTTCACGCGCAACGCGGAGAACTCGCCAAGATCCATGGAGGAAACGATCCAGTAAGCCCACAGCGCGTTGATCGTCATGATCAGCACGCCCATGGCGCGATTGCGGGGAAAGTCTTTGAGGATGGGACGCATCGATTTGCCGTTGAGCAGAGCGACGATGTGCGTGGCCACAAGGGCTACCCCCAGGACGATGCCTGTGGTTTTGATGTCAGTGTTTTGATAGATCATGTAGAAATATTAATGGATGGCCAGGGCAGGTTCATCGGCCATGACCAGATCGCCGTAGAGGCTGAAACCTGTGGTCGCGCGGATGTGAATGTCGACCATCTCTCCGGTGTGACGCTGGGCATTGCCATCGAAGATGACAATCTTATTGTTGCTTGCGCGTCCCGCCATGCGTGCCGCGTTGGTCTTGCTCGGGCCTTCACAGAGAACTTGTAGTGTCTGACCGACGAAGGCTTTGTTCCGCTGGATAGAGATCTCGTTGACCACTTTGAGGAGGTCCTGATTGCGCTCTTCTTTGACTTTCTCCGGCAATTGCAGCGACTCGTCCATCTCGGCAGCAGGCGTATTCTTGCGCTTGGAGTAGCGGAAGACGAAAGCGTTATCGAATTGGATCTGCTTGACAAGATCACGCGTTGCTTGGTAGTCTTCCTCCGTTTCTCCAGGGAAGCCGACGATGATGTCTGTGGTGATGCCGAGATCAGATCGCGCGCCACGCATCTTCTCGCAGATCTCAAGGAATTTCGCCGCTTTGTATGGGCGATGCATCAACTTGAGAATGCGATCGGATCCCGATTGCATCGGAAAGTGAATATGTGAGGCGAGCTTGGGCAGGTAAGTGAAGGCTGCCACGAGATCGTCTTTGTAGCCAATCGGGTGAGGCGAGGTGAAGCGGATGCGTTCCAGGCCATCAATCGCATGCAATGTTTCTAGCAATTGCACGAAAGGGCTTTTGTTGTCCACCTTGGGGAATTCATGGCGCCCGTAGAGATTGACGATCTGGCCTAACAAGGTGACTTCTTTCACACCGCGATCGACTAGTTTCTTGACTTCATCGACGATCTCCAGGATGGGCCGTCCGCGCTCGCCACCGCGCGTGTAGGGCACGATGCAGAAGGTGCATTTCATATTGCAGCCCTGCATGATGGAGACAAAGGCTGTGGCTTGCTTCTCTTTTAAGATGTGATCTCGGATGGTGTTCTGGCTCGCCTCTTCCTCTTCGATGTCGACGATGGAGTGTCTGAGGTCATCCATCTTCTTCTCCAGTCGCGGCTTGAGAATGGCGTCCACATGATCGACGACTTTGTGGTACTTCTGGGTGCCCACCACGAGATCGGTGTGAGGCACGGTCTTGAGGAGTTCTGAGCCACGGCTCTGCGCCATGCAGCCCATGAATCCATAAACGAGATGCGGCGTCTTTTCCCGAAGCTTGCCCATGATGCCCATCTTGCCGAGGGCCTTCTGCTCGGCCTGATCCCGGACGCTGCATGTATTGATGAGGATCACATCCGCCTCATCTTCTTGGCCCGTCATGGTGTAGCCGCGCTCTGCGAACATCTGCCCGACTTGTTCCGAGTCACGGACGTTCATTTGGCAGCCGTAGGTTTTGATGTAGACGCGGGGCATGAGCTCTAGGGAAAGGCTCCTAGATAAGCAGCTTTTCCGAGGGTGACAAGTCTTACGGAGAAGCGGCGGAAAAGCGGACGCAGGGGCGGAGGCCGTGGGCGGCGAAGGCTCCACCTTCCTGCCGCTGGTGCTAAACTAAAGGCAGCGGCTTCGCATGGCCGCATCCACTTTGATGGGCGAGCCAGAGTGGTGGGCAGTATCAGCTACCCTGAGAACTTTCCCCGCCTGTGTCGTCAGGGCTTCTCCCTGAAAACCGTGAACTCATTATATGGCGTCCACACAATCCTTGGCGCCTTTGTGTCTTTGGTTACACCGGCAATGGCCGGTTTCTCCAATCCATTGAAAAGTATGAATCATGTTAATTGACCATTCAACATGTAGTAACGCACCGGCGTGTGGAGGTGACAAAGCACGCGAA
>JBLHHN010000391.1:0-5938 GCA_047616785.1 Verrucomicrobiales bacterium | reverse complement strand
AGTGGCCGATTTACATCACTTGTCTTTTCACAAATCTATACGCGGGGCAGTATAGCGCCTTCTAGCGCTTCCACAGCGTTTCCACAGCGCTTCCACAGCGCTTCCACAGCGCTTCCACAGCGCTTCCACAGCGCTTCCACAGCGCTTCTCTAACGATCATCTTGCCGCCAGGCTGAAAAGCCTGGGCGTGTGCTTCATGTATTCCTGATAGTCCGCTGGATCACGGATGGCGACTCTGACGATGATATACGTCTTGACCATGACGCTAGTAGGATCGCCCCTTCTTATCATTCCAAAACCACACTGTGACCACCCCGTCATCCTTATCTTCGCTGTGAGAGATCGAGATCAAATCCTCTCGCCCTACCTGGGTGGCAAACTCAGCGGCTTCCTGAAATAAACTATCAAAAGAAGCAAAGACGGCACGCAAGGTCCGGTGATCGACAAATGGGTTCATTTCTGAAGTCTAGAAAACCTTCCACTTCATGGTCAACGGTCGAAGTAAGACGCGACCTTCAGCCGATCTCCGCGGTGCGCGCTATAGAGGAGGTGTGGATTCCTATCGGCACACGTTTCAGAGACAGTGGCATCACCATGAAGTATATTTCTAAGTTGCGTGGCTGAAGTGGTCACACTTCATGGGGGATACAGAAGTTTTGAGAATGATCTGTCTGATCTTCACTCTGGGCGCAGTAGTTCGGTAAATACCAAACACATGCCATGACGACTTCGACCGATACTGAATTACTCCAATCCTACACGCGACATCACGACGAAGATGCTTTCAGGGCTCTGGTAGAGCGCTACTCCGGACTCGTCATGGGCACTGCCAGGCGCAAGACGGGAGATCATCGTCTGGCAGAGGAAATCACTCTGCTCGTCTTCACGGCTCTGGCGACAAAAGCTTCTCGGTTGGAGAATCACCCTTGCCTTGGAGGCTGGCTTCATCGTGCTGCCTCTTTGGAGTCCGTTAGAATCTTGCGACGAGAATCGGCCAGATCACGGAAGATCACTGCCTTCGCCGAGCACGTCGCGGTCGATGGCGATCTTCCCAGCGAATCCCCGTGGGACGCGGTTCTTCCCATCCTTGATGATGGCTTGAATGCTTTGTCAGCGAAAGATCGGGAGTTTCTTCTCATGCGATTCTATCGAGGCTTCGATTTCACAGCCATCGGCGAAACGTTAGGCAAGAAGGCAACTGCAGCGCAACGTCAAGGCCATCGAGTTCTTGAGAAACTTGGCAAATTCTTTGATCAGCATCGCGTGACTGTTTCCGTGACTGCGCTGGCCACGATGCTAGAGACGAGATTGCACGCCGATTGCGCGGCAACGACCGTTCAGCATTGGGCGACTCAGGCCATGGAGACGTGCGCTCAAGGGAAACCGGCGGCTTCGATGCTGATGCAAGATTGCATTCTATCCTTGCCACATCTCGGCACTTTCGCCCTGATCGCTGCAATGTTTCCCATGGCCTGGCAATGGAGTTCGGCCCAATCGATCAAGCAGAAGATAGGTGCGCTCGAAGAGGAGAGACACCGCCTTGAGCAGGACTCAACGACCACCATTCTACCATCCACCTCGTTCGTCGCAGTTGGCACGGAGAAGAAAGATCACGTCGAAGAGATTGCTGACATCCTTTACCAAGTAATAACGGCAAGAGACGAAGAGCCCTCTCGTCAAGTCCTGCAACGTTTGGAATATCTGCTAGATACCATGACAGCAGAAGAGTGGCCGCGTCTGTTCGCTCGCATGGGAATGTTCAAGGATCTGTCTCAAGAGGTGCGAGATGGAACCCTTGGATCCTTCACGTCGTCGATCAGCAAGACAGCTCCACTGCTGGCGTTCGACATGATCTTCAGCCAGAAGCTACCTGCCTATCAGGCGATGAACGCTTTCACCGTATGGGCTGGGCAAGACTTCGACGCTGCGGAAAACTGGCTCACGGAGCAACGCCAGAAAGGTCTGCCAGATTCACTGCGATTGGAAAAGGACTACGAGACTTCGTTGTTATCGAGTTATGTAATGGTCCTGTCCGGGAAGGATCTTCCGCGGGCCATGGAGTTCACCCGCTCGCTTTCGGGAGTAGCGTTAGAGAAAGCGCTCGTGCATGTTGGCAGTCAGTCCCAATCCAAGGATCAACTCACCGATTACCTGGATTTGGTGAAGGACATGGTTGTCGAAGACAAGCGCTTTGACTTTTTCAAGAAATTCGCTGCTGGCATTGTTCGCACAAAAGACATTCCCGCCGAGGCCTTCATCAAGAAATTCCTCGATCGTGTGCCGGTCTCCGCGACGGAGAAGAATAGGCTCCTCATGGCCTATGGGGATCGATTGACAGGTTCTTCTGTGGGGGATGGCAATGGTGAGGCCGCGCTTGCTCGCGTTCTCGCTTGGTCTTCCGATGAGAGGCGCCTTGAGAATACGAAGAACATCGTGGGCCGCTTGGCGAGAGTGCATTACCAAATGGCCGTCGATTGGATCGAATCGCTTGAGCCCGGCGAAGTCCGCTCCCAATCCTGTGCTGGTCTGGCAAGCGGTCTATCAATGTTCTCCAATGAAGGCACGTGGACACCATGGGTTGCGCAAATTGAAGATCCCAACATTCGCGCTCAAACCCTCCAGTCGATCGCAAAGATTCTATCACAGATAAAAACGATGCACCGCTAATCGATGAACCATCGGAAGCGCATTCAGATCGCAGGTCTCGTGTTCGCCGTTGCCGCGCTTCTGTGGCAGCAGCGAAACATCACGAGTATAAGCGATGACTTGGCTCGATTGGAATCGGAATTGGCTCCCCTGAGAATAACGGAGCATAGCAATACAGTGAGCAAACTCAGCGCCTCACTTTCCGACAAGCCAGGTTCCGATCTCGGAGCGCTGTTGATCGAAGAGTTCGCTAGCCTTGACAAACGTCTCGCTCCCCATGCTGTCGAAGAGAGGGCGATGAAGCTTGCTCATTCTGGAAGATTCGATCAGGCATCTGCATTGGCAGACGCCTATCTCTCATTTCTCGCGGACTATCCCGAGAAATTGTATGCGATTGCTAGAATAGACATCGAACGCGATTCAAAGACGAAGCTAGCATGGTTGCTCAAGGCGACCCTTCCCAAAGACAAACTTGCGAACCATGCTGGTTTCATCAAAGCCTGGACGAAAGTGGACTTCAACGCCGTGGCACACCACCTTTCTGAGATGCCCGCTGGTGAAGAGCGAGACCAAGCCACAAGCACCTTCGTGCAAACCATCGCCGGTCACGAACCTGAAGCCGCCATCGGATCGAGGATCCCAAATCCCGGGAGGAAGCGCTGGCTTCGATCAAACACTGACCAGTGGATGGCTATCATGGGTTGTCAGGTCTTGATATCACCCTGAAGCTACGTCCTCATGCATCGCCTCGTTCTCAATCGAGATATCTACACCGAGATCCTCCAAGGCGAGCTTCCTCTAGCACAACGGTTTCTGTGGTTAGTCACGGCGGATATCAAGGATCTGCATGTGGAGCGTGCCGGCAAGTATGTGCCCTTTCTCGGCGTGCTGAACAAGCTGGTCGAGAATGGTGTCCATGTGCGCCTCTTTCATGCCAAGGAACCGGGTCCGAGGTTCCGCAAAGACTTCGATCGCTGTCCTGCCTTGATCGACAATGGACTCTTTGAGCGTTTGCTCTGTCCGCGTGTGCACATGAAATGCATTATCATCGATGGAGAGAAGGCCTTCATCACCTCGGCCAATCTCACCGGCGCGGGCATCGGCTCCAAGTCCGAGCACCGGCGGAACTTTGAAGCCGGGATCTTCACGGACGAGGCAGAGATCATCGATCCACTGATGAGTTTCATCGATGATCTCTATCTGGGACGACACTGTCAAGGCTGTGGTCGGCGGGACGTCTGTCCGGATCCGATTGCGTGACAGGTTGTTAGAAGCAGGCTTTAAGGATGTAGAAGAACGCAATGGCGAGAAGCCCACCGGCAGGCAGCGTGATGATCCAGGAAACGACGATGTTGAGCAACACGCGGAGATCTAAGGCTCCGACGCCTCGCGCAAGGCCCACACCCATGACGGCACCCACGGCGATGTGCGTGGTGGAAACTGGGAGCTTGAGTTTGGAGGCTATCACCACGGTGACAGCTGCCGCCATGGTGGCGCAGTAGCCTCGAGATGGTGTGAGTTCCGTGATCTTCGTGCCGATGGTTTGCATGACCTTATAGCCATAGGTGGCGAGACCGACAACAATCCCAATGCCACCGACGATGAGGACCCAAAGAGGAAGGCCAGACTTAGAGGCAATCTCGCCATTGGCTTGAACGATATTCACGACTGCCGCAAGCGGCCCTATTCCATTAGCAACATCGTTAGATCCGTGTGCGAAAGCCATGGCGCAAGCAGTGAAGATCATCATTGGTGCGAACACCTTTTCGACGCTCGTAAACTGAAACTCCTCGTTCTCGCCTTCTACCTTCTGCACACGATTGATCAAGACCTTGCCGGCTAGCGCAATGAGAGTGCCTAGCACGGCGGCCGCGCCGAAGCTCATGGGCGTGCTCAGCTCCAGATTGAGGTGCTTCAGCCCTTTGAACATGGTGACGAGGCTGACGACAAAGCCAACAAGGAAGACATAGAAGGGCCCCCAAGCTTTGGCTGCCTTGAAGGGGTCTTCGGTATTGAGGATCAGTTTGCGGATGCTGATCATGAGGACAAAAGCAATCGTCCCGCCGAGTAGTGGCGAAACCAGCCAACTCGCGACGATCTTACCCACAACGTTCCAATCGACGGAGTCGACGCCGAGGCCAGCGACGGCGAAGCCTATCAAAGCACCGACGATGGTGTGCGTTGTGGAGACAGGCCATCCTTTCATCGTGGCAATCAAGAGCCAAATTGCTGCTGCTAACAAAGCCGACAACATGCCAAACACGAGCAGGTGGGGCTGATCCTTGAACATCGTTGGGTCGACGATTCCTTTTCGAATGGTGTCAGTCACATTGCCTCCTGCAAGAAAGGCACCGGCGAACTCAAAGATGGCCGCGATGATGATCGCTTGTTTTACGGTGATGGCTCCTGAGCCTACCGATGTGCCCATGGCATTGGCGACGTCATTCGCACCGATGCCCCAGGTCATGAAGAATCCGAAACAAACTGCTAGCGCAATGAAGAGCCACCCGTAATTGGCAATAATTTCCATTTAATCGTGTGAGTAAAGTGTGGGGATGGTTCGTTACTTGGCGATGACCAAGAGCACGCGGTCGCCAACATTCTCTGCTTTGTTTGAGATGCGACCTAACAATTCGAAGGCTCGGTACCAGAACACGACATCAACGGGTTTGAGGTCGTCTTCGATCTTGAAGAGCGCTCGATTGATCGATGTCAGGATGGCGTCGTTCTTGTGCTCCAAATGACGGAGCTCCCCGATCATCTCAATGACTTTAACAGATTGCTTGCCGCCAAAACCGACTTCAAGCAACTCATCCAACTGATTGATGACCTTGCTCGCCTGACCAAGCGCTTCGACGGAAACGCTAGTCAGTTCTCTGAGTTGATCAACAAGGGCCGCAGGAACGATCATTTCCCGTTCATTAAAGAGCTTGGCAATCATCTCTGCCGTGTCCGCAACGTTGTCCTGTTCGGAGATCAGTCGCAGGAGGTCACGTCGACTGACTGGCATGAAGAGGGTGGATGGAAGATGAAAACGAAAGTCGTTCTTCTTCTCATCGGCCTTGGTTTCCAGGACATCGATCTCTTGGATCGCGGTTTCCAATCCCGTCTTGTCGCCGGCGATCAACGCTTCGATGAGCAAAGGGATCTGAGCGACGCACTCCGAAACCACCTGCATATGCTTTTGGATAGGCTCAAAGGGAGAGCCTCGCAGTAGGCTTGAGAGCGGATTAGTAGATTTCATATAGGAGATTGATGCTCAGATGTTTAGGGAACGAACTGAAGAATGTAA
>JBLHHN010000390.1:0-5940 GCA_047616785.1 Verrucomicrobiales bacterium | reverse complement strand
TTCCGAAAATTCATCCTTGACAGAATAGACTTTACACGGGCTGACGGAGAGCGCTTCGCCGCTTGAATCCCCGAGATAGAACTACTCACTCTCCAGATGGCCTGATTTCTAAAAAAACCGGGTCCGCAGAACTCTATTGAAGCGCAGCCAACCTCGGAGCTAACATAACTGCGAACGATCGCCGAATCTAAGCCTGTTTTCTCTCAGGCACTAGATAGGAATAAGTCGGCACGACAGTCGGAGGGGGTTGAGAGAGTTGGTCCTCTTGAGTTCCGAAATTTTACGAAATAGTAACAGAAATATTTCGAGAATATTGACTATTTCCGCGAATTGAGTCTCTATACTACTTCTCTAAAGATCGAGGACGTCTTCAAGATCGTTTGTCGTCAGTCCTTGCATGAGCGGCTGTTCGTCGTCCAGGGCGGCATCGATGACCTGGCGTTTGCGGCGCTGGAGGCGGAGGATCTTCTCTTCTACGGTGTCTTCAGAAATGAGCTTGTAGGACGTGACGACGTTCTGCTGGCCGATTCGGTGCGCGCGGTCGGTGGCTTGGGCTTCGACCGCTGGATTCCACCAGGGATCGAAGTGGATGACAGTGTCAGCAGCAGTGAGGTTCAGTCCGTAACCGCCGGCCTTGAGGCTGATGAGGAATATGGGCACGTCGCCTTTCTGGAAACGATCGACTTCGTCCTGGCGATGACGGGTCTGGCCGTCGAGGTAGCAGAAGCCGGTGTCGGTGGCCTCAAGTTCATCTCGCAGGAGATGGAGCATGCTGACAAACTGACTGAAGATGAGCACGCGATGTTGCCCTTCCTGCGCTTCTTGGAGGAGCTCGCGGATGGTTTCGAGTTTGCCTGATGTCTTCTCTTTAGACTCTGGTTCGGTGGCACCTAACAAACGCAAGTCGCAGCAGACTTGTCGCAGGCGGAGGAGGGTGGTGAGCATGGTCATGCGTGCGACGCCTTCGCCTTGATCACGCGCTTCGAGCACTTTCTCACGTCCTGCACGGAGGAGGCTGGTGTAGGTATTGCGTTGTTTCTGTGTGAGAGGGCAGGTGAGGACTTTCTCCAAGCGTTCTGGAAGCTCGGTGGCCACGCGGCGTTTCGTGCGGCGGAGAATGAATGGGCGCAGGCGGCGACGCAGACGGTCTTGCACCTCGCGTGAAGGTCCCGCTTCGCTGGCGAGAGGTTGTTCGTAGCGTTCTTTGAAGGTCTGCTTGCTCCCGAGATAGCCAGGGGCCACGTACTGCATGATGGACCAGAGGTCGCGCACGCTGTTCTCGATCGGTGTTCCTGTAAGGGCAAAGCGAAACTGCCCACCGAGGGCGCAGGCGGCTTTGGCGCTCTTCGTCGAGTGGTTCTTGATGGCGCTGGCTTCATCGAGAAATACGCCTAACAAGTTTTGTGCTTGGAACTGCTCGAGATCGCGGACGAGCATGCCGTAGCTGGTGACGAGTAGGTCGTGCTTGTCGGCTTTTTTCCAAAGACGCTCGCGCTGTGCTCCATGAATCTTCAGGGTGCGCAGATCAGGTGTGAAACGAGCGGCCTCAGCGCACCAGTTGTCTAACAAACTTGTCGGGCACACGACCAGGCTTTGACGATGCTCATCTTTATTGGCAATGTGAAGGGCTTGGATGACGGAGAGGCTTTGCAGCGTCTTTCCAAGGCCCATTTCGTCTGCGAGAATGCCGGAGAGACCGCGTTCCGTCCGCCCTAACATCCAGCAGACGCCTTCGCGTTGGTAATCTCGCAGGATACTCGCCAGATCCGCCAGGGCCTCTTCAGGGAACGGCGCTTGTGGAATGTCTTCGACCTCGCGGTTGGCGAATTCTCCTAACGTTTCATTAAGATAATCTTCCTGGCTGGCGGCGATGCGATAGCGGCCATGGTCTTGATCCGGCTCGATGTCTTGCAGCACGGCGTTCAGTTCCTCACAAGCTTCCAAATCGACGACGACGCGTGTGCCATTCTTTAAGCGGGTGTGACTTTGGCCAACTTGGAGAAGGCGTTGAATCTCGTGCCTGGGCAAACTGTGATCTTGCTCGCTGGAATAGCCGATATCGACATCCAGCCATCCGCCGTCCGCATGAGGGACCGTTTTGATCTCGGGGGTGATGCGTGCGATGTCGCGCGTGACGTGGGCGAAGCGTTCGCCGAGGGTCACTGTCCAATCACGTTGGAGGCGGGGGAGGGTGCTGGCGAAGAATCTGAGCGTCCCTTGCTCGCCTTTTAAGACGTGTTCGCCTTGCTTGTTAGGCTCGGAAAAGCCTGCGGCCGTGAGACGCGCGAGAGCTTCGGACTCCGCGTTGAGATTACGGCTGAAAAGTTCCCATGGTTTGCCGGGCAAGGCGAAGGGAAAGGATTCTGAGTTCTCGCCGATCTTCACTTTCAAGTCATCTCTGTAGTGGCATGTCAGGACCCCGGCCAGATGATTCAGGCTGCCCTCGAGCTCGAATTGGAACGTAGGACGCGCCGGGAGAAGGCTGGGCATCTTTGGGAGTGCCGAACTGTCTAACCGAAATGCATTTTCCAGCGTTTCGGCATGTTGGAAGAACCAACGCCAGGTGCGTTCAAACGGGCGATGCGGCGGCTGGGCCGTTGCGAACAAGCTTTCCTGATCCGCTTTCGGCAGATCAGGCGTCCGTGGCACGCGCAGGATGTAGTGACGCTCTATCAGATAGCCCCATACGGATTCCTCAGAGATGGCAATGGCGACGTCTTTCGGAATCTCTAGCCGAAGCGCCACGCGTTCCTCGCCTACAGATTCCAGAACGAGTGGCAATCGCAGGGGCATGGGATCGATACGCAAGGGATCGTCTCCGACGAAGATGCGTGGATGCCCTTGCAGCGCATTGAAGAAACCTGAGAGATCGGCCTTCTGAAGCATCAACTGCGGCGGGACGCTCGTTTGGCTTAGCTTCTGGAGCCAAGCGAGCACGGGAAGGTCGTTTTCGAAGCCTGCCTCCGAGCCAGTGTCGCCGACTCTGACAGAGATCGAGCCACGGCCGAATCCCTGGGCAGCATTCTTGGCGAAGTGAAAGCTCAGCGCATTCACTGGCGCTTGGAAGGCGACCTCCGGCTTGGCTGATTTCTTCTGGGCGGGCTTGGTGGACTTGTTCTCCACGGGGACGCCGCCAGCGCCTTGCTGGCCTCGGGCTAAGGCCACGCCGAGGGCCATGGCGTGCTGGCAGAGGATGCCGGATCGACGCGCCTCGGGGCAATTGCAGAGATTCTCCACGTCGGTTCGTCCTCGGATGAGCATGCCTGAGGGCAGGTTGCGCTTGTCATCGCCGACCGTGCCCTTGAGGAGCTTGCCGTCATAGGTGACATCGAGCACACGGCCTTGATCCACTAGCATTCGCGCCCGTTTCATGACCTGCCACCCACCGGCTTCCATGAGCCACTTCTCTGTGATTTCGAAATTGGACACCCTGGAATTCTAAAGCTTGCTTAACATCCGCCTGCCATGCACTTATCAGGCGTCTCAGGACGGAAGGAGATTCGGACTCTCATGAAAATCATTGCCATTGCAAATCAAAAGGGAGGTGTTGGGAAAACGACCACCGCCGTCAACCTTTGCGCTTGCCTGGCGGAGCTTGGCAAACGTGTCCTCCTCATTGATCTGGATCCTCAGGCCAATGCGACGACGACCTTAGGGTTTGCACCAGACCCGGAGACGAATCTCTATCATCCGCTCGTCGACGACACTCCCGTGGAGGAACAGATTCGTGAGACGCATCTGGAGAATTTCTTTCTTCTTCCGTCAGCACTTCAACTTGCGGGCGTGGAAGTCGTTCTCGCCCAGCGGGGAAATCACCACAGCCGTTTGCGTGAAGTTCTCGAACCTTTGCGTGATCTTGAGCAGCTCGACTACGTCATCATGGATTCGCCTCCATCCCTGGGAATCTTGATGACCTCCGCCTTGGCCACGGCGGATGATCTGTTAGTGCCAGTGCAATGTGAGTTCTTTGGGATCCAAGCGTTGGCTGGAATTTATCAAGAAGTGTTGTACAGTATGGTCGAGGCCGGACTGTCTCATGCGCGTCTGGAAGGGATCGTTCTGACCATGTATGATGGTCGCACGCGATTAGCTCGCAGTGTGATCGAAGAAGTGCGCACGCATTTCCCAGAACAGACTTACAAAACGATCATCCCACGCACTGTGCGGCTTGGTGAGGCTCCGAGTCACCAGAAGACGATCATCGAATACGACACATCAGGTGTGGGGGCCTTTGCATACCGCGCCTTGGCGGACGAGTTTGTGCAGCGGCGTCGCGAGTATCGAATCACATAGGACGTGGAAAGACCCGTAGCAGAAGTGGTGACACTTCTTTCGCAGTCGAAGGGTACCGCCCAGAACTGTCACCAGTTCCGCTACTCTTTCCCAGTCTAACTAAGCGCTCCGCCCAGAACTGTCACCAGTTCCGCTACTTTAGGATTACGGGATGTAGAGCGCGATCTCTGAGCAGAACATCATTTTGGGGTCTCCCCGTTCTTCAAGAGTCTTCACGAGGCAATGCAGCTCACGTTCCACCATGCCTTCGAAGATCTTCATGCCGTTGGCAATGACGGTGACAGGCTGGTCGAGATCGACTAACTGATCGTCGAGTCGCAGGCGAAGCCGATGGACGTCGGTTGTGTTGAGAGTGATCTTGTTGCCATTGATGTCGGCGTTGATTTGTTGGCCTGGTATCGGTTCATCGCTGGCGAGCCAATAGAACTGACGCACATTGGAAGCCGTGGGATGCCAAGCAATGGAGGAAGGGCGATGGTTGCGACGGTGTTGGCCTAACCATTTCGCACAGTCTTGGTCTTTGATCTGGTGACCGGCGCCTTCGTGTTCGATGAAGGTGAACTTGAAAGCATCGTCCTTTTCGGAAACACGGAGCGCGTTCAGAGATTGTTCGTAATCGCGGCACGCTTTGACTCTTCCATAGGCCATGTCTTTTTCACCGATCTCGAAACGTAGTGGGAGATTCCGCCAATGTTCGGCTGGGGTGTGGTCTGGCGTAGGCGCGCCTGCAGATGCGGCGACAGCGGCGAAACGGTCTGGCATGGAGGCCCCGATGCTGAACGCACCGTAACCACCAGCAGAGAATCCCATGAGGTAGATTTGGTTAGGGGCGACCTCCTCGTGAATCATCAGCTTCTGGATCAACTCGTCGATCAGCGGATAGACGTGGTCGGCATGCCACTGATTCCAGGTGTCACGTGGAGCCCGTGGGCAGACATAGATTCCTGGGGCATCGGGATAGCGTTCTTGTTGGGCGCGCCATTGAAGGTCGTTCTGGTCCTTAGGAATGCTGCCGCCGCCGTGCAGCGAGATGGTGACGGGCAACTTGGTTCCTGGCTTGGCTTTCCCGTGTTTGGTGATGGTGAAAGCCATCTTGTCATCGCCGATGATGAGTTGCTTCGTCTCGGTGAAGTCCTTCGAGGCCTTGCGCTCACTGGTGCGATAAGATCTCCAAATCACAGGAGTGAGATCGCTGACATCATAAGAAGAAAGACTTGTGTGGCGCTCCCAAGAGCTAGAGTCGCGAGGACGCTCCGCGAGCAATGGGGCGCTGAAATAGAGATTCACCATTCCGGTGGCCATCTCTTGCCGAGTGTCCGCCTGGGTTTCATTGGCATGCCCGCTGAGCCAGGGCAGCACCGCGAGAAGAAAGATGCGGAGTCTAGAATCTGTCATGTTGTGATAATTGTGAAAATCAGACTCAATAATCAAACGTGTTTTGTAAATTCAGGAAGGAATCCTGAGATTTGTCGCATAGATGAGAGGTTGGGTTGGGTTGGGTTGGGTTGGGTTGGGTTGGGTTGGGTTGGGTGGGGTTGGGTTGGGTTGGGTTGGGTTGGGTTGGGTTGGGTTGGGTTGGGTGAGGTTAGGTTAGGTTAGGGTAGGTTAGGTTGGGTTTTAAAATACTGACTTTCCCAATAAATCTTT
>JBLHHN010000389.1:0-5947 GCA_047616785.1 Verrucomicrobiales bacterium | reverse complement strand
CGACAGAAATATTCTTTTCCTTATCCGAATTGCCCTCTTTTGTGTCCATAAAACACTGTAAACCAACAAGTTACAATGTACAACACTTATCTTACGTGAATAATTCAGGCTAGATACCCAGTCGTCGTTTACGAGGCTTGGAATGCCCTAATTTGGCCAAGGTCTCGGTCGTGGACTTGCCAGCGACAAGTTGGAGAATTCTTATCTCAGCACCCACACGATCTAAGGCATCGCGCTCCTCAACATTGAGCGATTCCGGTGTGTAGTCCCCGCCTTTCGCATAAACGTGAGGGGCAATGGCATCGATAGCACCCGTGGCGCGTTCTGCCGAAAAGACGACCACAAGATCGACGGAACGCAATCCTAACAAGACCTCCGCTCGATCATCAAGATTATTGATAGGCCGTTGAGGGCCTTTCAATGCTCTCACGGAAGCATCTGCATTGATGGCGACGCAAAGGGCGTCACCCAGTGATCTTGCTTCATTCAGATAGCGCACATGCCCCACGTGCAAGACATCGAAACAACCGTTCGTAAAGACCAGGCGTTTGCCTTTACTGGCCAAACGATCCCGCACGGCACGTGCCTCTTCCCAAGTGGCGACGCCTGTGGAACCCATGATCTTCAGGATGACGAGTCTGAACCAGCTTCCGTATCTTGGGCCTCTTCTTCGACAGGTTCATCTGGAACCCTCAGCCCCCATCGCAAGAGGGATTCGCTGTCATCCCAGACATGCTTCTCGTCACTCCCAAGAACCACAGCAATCACCTCGCTGCCATCAAAGCTTCCACTGCTGATCAAACAACGTCCTGCCGTATTGGTGAAGCCGGTCTTCATTCCCGTGACGAACGGATATCTTTGAAGAAGTTGGTTCGTATTCTCAAACTTATCCACCCGATCCTTCTTGGGGAACTCCAATTCCTTCAGCATCACAGCCTGCCGAATATCCTCATTCCGATAAGCCATAAAAGCGAGTTTGGCCATGTCACGGGCAGTGGAGTACTGATCGTCTACCGTCAAACCATGGGCATTCATGAAATTCGAATCGCCCATGCCCAACTGACGAGCCTTTGCATTCAGCACGGGACGGAAGTTGTCTTGCCCTCCAGAATGATCGCGAGCCAAGCAACGCGCCACGTCATTTCCACTTTTCACTAGCAAAGCCTGAAACAGCAATCCTTTGGGATACTCTCTGCCTGTCTTGATCCCCACTTTCGAAGGTTCGACTCGCGTGTCCGTTGCCTCCACCTTGACCATGGTCTCGAAACCACCGGCCTCTGATATGACAAGCGCCGTGAGTAACTTCTGCGTGCTGGCCACGGCACGCTTATCGCCAGCATTCTTCTGATAGAGAAATGTCCCCGTCTTCGCATCGATCGCCACCGCAGCTTTGGCGAAAAGCTTAGGAATGGCCCTAGGCGCTTCCGCCTGCGCGAACCACGGCCCAAGACAAAGACAGGCCGCGAGCCCGATACTGAGATGATACTGGCGAATCAACTCAAGAAGCCTTCTTAGCCTCAGGGACCTTACCCTTGGCACCTGGATTGCACTTCAAACAAACTGCACCAGCAGCCGTAGCTTTCACACAACAAGGATGCTTGCAGGCATCCTCTTTCGCGTGAGCTTTGTGACAGCAGCTACCGTCATCGAAGAGCGCGATAAGGACAGACACATCACCTTTAGCATCACTGCTAGCCTGCTTCTTTGCTGCAGGAACTGCTTTCCCTTCTGCTCCAGGATTGCACTTCAAACAAACCTTACCCTCAGCTGCGGCTTTGATGCAGCATTCGTGTGCGCAAGCCTCGTCCTTCGCATGGGCCTTATGGCAGCAACTCCCGTCATCAAACAAGCTCGCTAAGGCAACCACCACATCCACTTTGCCATTGTCAGCTTGAGCGGCACCACCTTCAGCAGCCTTGACTGCTGGAACCTCTTTGTGACCATAACGATCAAACAAAGCGCCAATCTGATCTGGCGATAGCGCTTCAGGATAGACACGCAGATCATCCATTTCCCCTTTGAAGATCGCGCCATCACTGCGGCGGCCCACGTTCATCACTTTGTAGGTCTTCGTCGTGCTGGAAAGATTATCCTGATCCACCTCACCGCTCAGGACCACGCTATCCATATAGAGTTTCACGCCCCCAGCTTTGCCTGACCCATCATAAGTCGCGACCACATGATACCAGGCGTCTTTGTCCATCGTCGCGTGCGCATGCGTTTTGATAGCATTGTCAGCAACGTTGCTCGCCAACTGAAAGCCAATCGTACCGTTGGCTACACTCACGGCCCAACCACGATCGGCATCGGAGGAATCTGAGCGAGCCGCGATGACCCCGTCTTCCTGAGCTTCTCCTTTGACCCAAGCGGCCACACTGAAGGCATCCGTATGCTCGAAGTTGGCCAAATCACCAGCAACGATGAAAGCCTTCCCATCAAACTTCGCCGCTTTGCCAGAAGGTCCGTCGCCATAAGTCAGCTTCCCTCCTTGCACGGCACCTGAAGCATTCTCATCGAAGGCATCTTGATGCGTCATGCCAACATCAAGATTTTTCAATGCCTCGAAGTCCCAACCAAGATTGACATCAAGGTTTGGATTCTTATTCAGAAAACGGAACGCCACGCGAGGAGAGACTTCCGTGCTGTAGAGAAAGACTTTCTTCAGCTTGGGCAACTTGGCAAGACTGGCCAGGACATCGTCGGAAACCTTGGTCCCGTAGATATTGAGAGTCTCGAGATTCTCCAAGCCTTCCAGATGCTTGACTCCGGCATTGGTGATTCCCGTATTGGCAAGATGAAGACGACGCAGTTGCTTGAGACCAGCCAGGTGCTTGATGCCAGCATCCGTCACTTGCGTCTTATTCAGATAGAGCCAAGCCAATTGCGGCGCCAACGGCCCTAACAAAGCAAGGTGCTCATCTTTGATGTCCTTCGCGACACTGACAGACTCCACGTGAAGCAAGTTGGTGTTCTGAGCCAAGGGCAGGACGAGTACCCCCAGATCTTGCAGAGGCTTCAGCAGCGCAGGATCCGCAGCCGCGACTTCAGGGAGCTCCGGCTCCTTCGATTTGGCAGCCGACGCCGCAGGCGCGTTCTCAGCCAGCTTCTTGACGACATCTGGCACCTCTGCGATGACGAATTTCGCCTCGAAAGATCCCTTCTGTTCGTCCACCCACCACTTGAGCACGTCGATCTGATCCTTTGTCAGAGGATCACCCTTAGGCGGCATGATGTCATCATCGTCCTTCGGCAACGTGACCCGATTGAAAAGTTCACTTTCTCCTGATTTTCCAGCCACCACCACTTCTCCTTTCGTGATGTGCTCCGGACTATCCAGCCTCAGCTTACCCTTCGACTTCTTCTCCCCATGGCACTCGATGCACCGCGCCTCCAGGATGGGGTGAATCACTTTTGCATAGATGGTGTCATCAGAGGCAGCCTGAAGACTCGAGACACTGCTGACAGCGAGCAGTGGCAATGCAAGAAGAGGGGAAATGAGCAAACGACCGGACTTCATAGTATTTAAAGAATAGTTCAACGGTGGTCCATGCACCCAGACGAAGTCAAGCGCCTATTGGTTTCCACGATTTCTCGAAGAAACCCCCAGCTTGATGCAAAGTTTCCCTAGAACAAGCAAGCGAAAAGCCCGCCCACCTCAACGTTGGAACGGGCTTTTCGAAATTTTAAGGGGAGTGGTATCCGCTAGGAAGCCGAACCAGACACGGCCGCAGACCCTTTCTCGCCGGTTCTGATACGAATGGCCTCTTCCACCGGGCTGACAAACACCTTGCCATCACCGATCTTACCCGTGTTCGCGTTATTCACGATCGCATCGATGACTGCCTGAGCATTCTCGTCGTCCACCACGACTTCAATCTTCACTTTAGGAAGAAAGTCGACGGTGTATTCACTTCCACGATAGATTTCGGTGTGGCCTTTCTGGCGACCAAACCCTTTGACCTCACTCACGGTCATGCCTTGGATTCCAGTTTCACTGATGGCTTCCTTCACGGCTTCGAGTTTGAACGGCTTGATGATTGCTTCGATCTTCTTCATAATGATGTCACTTTCTGTGTTGTCTTGATTCAGTTGGCAAGGAATGAAATGTCTATCTTAAAAAGGTTTCCCTTCTAGATTCAGACTTCAAGAAAGATCCATGCCAAAGTCTGGTAAAAAACACAACAACATGGAGTTTCTCTTGATTCTACTGTTCAAGGATCCGGTAAAAGGCTCGCTCCGTCAAGGGCATCACCGTTGGATCGAAAAGCCGAATGAGCCCGCCGGTGCTTGGCAAATCACTGGCCAGAGGAACCCAGCCTGAAGCATTGAGATCAATCGAACGCTGCCCATCATAGTCGATGCCAAGCCGACTCCGAAACTGAATCAGCTCGTTCCCGCCGAACTCGTAGAAATCAAGTTCGCAATAGGGTTCAGCAGCCGCAGCCACTCCGATTCCTCGAAGGCCAACCCGCACTGGTAAAGACTCGCCATCCAGCCTCGCGGAAACCGCCGCACCAAAGGGTCCAGCAGTCGTAGGCGTGAATGTGATTTCAACATTCACGCTACTACTACTCACCAAGCCAACTATCGCAATCACAAAGCTAGCGCCTTCAGGCCTCACGATGGCAGGCCACTGAATGAATGAAAGAGCCTGTAAGTTAGCGTGAGAGATCGTGACGGTCTTGATCGCCGACTGTCCTATCTGCACCGAGCCGAAGTCGAGAATAGATGACGGTGAGTAGACCAGCTCAGTCGTAGGCGCACTTCCTAGCGCAGCCCCACGAATAATCACAAGATTGCCCACACCCAAAGGGGTTCCTCCAAAGCCGTTTCCTGTCATTTCATTCACGATGAGGTCTTCGTTAGCATCAGCATCGATGAATCCCGCAGAAGCGCTGTAACACAACGTATCGAAAGCCTGTCCACCATCGATCTTCACGACTCTCATTTCTTCCGGCGAAGGCAACGCATCCCTTTTAAGGTCTATAAGAGGAGGCCAGCCACCAGGCTGCCCATAGAAAACATGAATCGAACCTGCCCTGGTTCGCCCCTGAGGAGCATCATGTGGATTCCCACAAGCCAGATCAGTATAGCCATCATTGTCAAAGTCTCCGTGTGCCATGGTATCAGCACCTATAGCGGATGCGATCGGCCCGTAGATTCGTGTGAATGCGATATCAGCCGGCGGCGAATCCATGGAAAAGCTACGACCACGCAGCTTGCACGCAGCTTGCACGCATTGTATAACACGTAGCCCAAACCAGAGTTCGATCCGTTAGGCGAGTCCCCCACCAAGTCACCAACAAACAAATCAGGGAAGCCGTCGCCACTGTAGTCTTTTCCGGCAAGCAACTCTTCGCCAAAAGACCCGTTGAGAGCCCCACCATCGATTCGCGTGAAGTCCCCCAGCAATGAATCCGTCAGACTGAAAGTGTAACCGTTAGGCCATGGCGAGGCAGGGAAATTCTCATCCCAAGCAATGAACATACTACCTTTCGCCCCGTCACCAGTAGCATGAGAGCTCCCATCAGAGGTGAACGCCCCAAACAGCACTAACAAAGCCCCTTAACGATTCAACGCAGCGGCTGCAATCACTTCCTGACGCCCATTCCCATCAAGATCACCGACAGTCACGGTCGCGCCAAAGTGGTAGCCTTCTGCCATTGCAGGAGGAAGCACTAATACCACTCGTGACTGTAGCGCGGCAGGAAAGATAGCGGAACCAAAGTCAGCAAGATCCACTTCCCCTCCAAGCTGGGTCACATGAGTTCCTCCTCGAATCACATACACACCACCGCGATGCATTTCAGTGGTAGAATTAATTCTGACTATGACGTTTTCGGGGTGATCAATGGCTGGCAACCAGCAGAGGAGGAGGCCACTCTGAAATTTTCTAGCCAATTGTCACGGTAGCGTTTCTTTGTTAGATACTCGGCTGGACAACTGG
>JBLHHN010000388.1:0-5950 GCA_047616785.1 Verrucomicrobiales bacterium | reverse complement strand
TTGGGTGAAAAAGTGCAAGGAGCTGGGGATCGAGCCATGAGAAAAGCCATGGTAGAAGCGGATTATCCTCAGCTCAGCGTCCGCCAACAATGCGATCTTCTCGGAGTGAATCGCAATCGGTTAGAGCCCAAGGCGAAGACAGATTGGCACCCCGGCCCCGAGCATGAAGAAATGCTTGCGTTGATTCCGGTCATTCACGCCAAAGATCCTACGATGGGAACACGTCAGTTAGGAAAAACGCTAGTTTGTGACGGCTATCATGTTAAACGTTGGACAATAGGAAAGATGATGAAACACCTTGGAATCAAGGCGATCTACTGCAAGCCCTGCACAAGCAAGGCGGCCCCTGATCATCCGAAGTATCCTTATCTACTGCGGGGGCGCAAGATCACCGAAGCCGATGAGGTCTGGGCGATCGACATCACATACATCCTTTGGAGTAGAGGTCACGTGTATTTGGTGGCGATCATCGATTGGAAGACTCGAGCAGTGTTAGCGTGGCGAGTGTCCAACACTATGGATGTGGACTTCTGCCTAGACGTCCTCTGCGAAGCAGTGGGCGTTGCCGGAAAGGTCCCGACGATCATCAACACGGATCAAGGCAGCCAATTCATAGGAGTCGAATGGCTCAGCGCCGTGGAGAGCGCTGGGAGCGCAAGTAAGCATGGACGGACGTAGACGGACGTGGACGTTGGATGGACAACGTGTTGATCGAACGGCTCTGGCCTAGCGTGAAACACGAATGGGTATTGGTGCACGAATACAACACGATACCCGAACTGGAGGCGTTGCTGAGCGAGTGGATCGAGCGTTACAACACGTGGAGACCACACACCGCGAATGGAGGACAAACACCCTGGCAGGCTTACTGAAGACTGTTGCCAAAGCTGGAGACAGAGAGGCAGTCGAAGGCGGACGCGCAATCGTTAGGATTTGGTCTCGTCCTCAATTCTAACAATTGCGCATTCTGCGTTATGACAACAACATACTTTGACAAATCGCACCGCATGAACTAACAAGAAACTCTACCTCAGATCCTACTTAAAATTGGGTATCGATTGGCTCCGTTTACTCAGCCACCTTACTTGTTATTGCAGGTGTTGCAGTAGGCGATGAGCGAGAAACTGAGCTGTTCGCGCACGGCGCTCAGCCGATACTTCCGACGGTTCAGCGTGATCACTTTCAACATCGGAAGGACCAAGGCGGCAGATAGGATGTAGGGTAGGATGGTGAGGAGCATCGAGAGCAGCATGATCTGGCTCAGCGGGCGATCCGCCGCGATGGCTCGAGTCACAAGGATCAGGTAGTCGATCGATGAAGCGACGCAGAACCAGTTGTACCAATACTGTTTCTGTATCCCGATGAGAGCGGCGGGAAAGAGACCGATGGGCAAGAAAAAGGCCACGCTCCCAACGAAATACAGATAAGCGAGACCGAAGTCTGGCCGATTGTCATCACTGATCTTAAAGAATGTTAGAAACGGATCTTTGAGAAGAAAGGCGACGATGAAGCTAACGATCCCGAGAGCGACGAATGTCCAGAATGCCGTGGTGAAAAATCCATCCATTTCATGCATCTTACCCTCGGCACTCTTGGTTGCGACGAGGCGTTGGATGGTGAAGCCCATGCCAAAGTCGAGCACGATGGAGTAGCTGATGAAGGACCACAGCAACTGCCAGAACAGGAACGCTTGATTGCCAAACCCATTGAGGATGGCCGTGAAAACGAGGATGCCCGTGAGCATCCTTGCCGCGAAATTGGCATAGCTGCTGGCTGTGTTAGCCACATAACGTTTTTTCCATTCGATCTCAGCCATCTGTCACCGATCCCTCACGAAGCAAGGGCTGAGTCGACCGACTACTATGACTAAAATTCCTCGTCTTTGCCCCTTTTGAACTCATCAAGGATCGTGGCAAACCGAACTTCCTTCGACTCCGTTGGCACAAAGACGAGCCTAACTTTCTTGCGCGTGGTGCGCCGCTTGCTGCGAATCGCCACCGTGGCGTCGATCGTCACATCGCCGTCTTTCGCGTAGTCGAGACTTAATACGCCCGGCATGACGTAGGTCGCCTGCCAACCTTGCCCGTCACTTCTTTCAGCGAAGGGCAGTCGACCACTCTTCGGGGCGGCCGCCGTTTGGCCATTTGCGGTGCGAAAAGTCAGATTCTCTACGGTCATGGATTGATGCATCCCACGATCGTCCCATGCGGTGAAGAGACATTTATAGGGTCCCGTCTCCGTCTCGCCAGCCATGAAGTAGACCATTGCAGAGAACGAGAAGTTGGATTTGCCGTCCGTCGTGAGCATCTCGGCGGTCAAGCGCGCCCCGTTCACGGTGGGTTCATCGCCGGAGATGGCGTAGTCTTCGCGCTTCTGCACGAGGTGAGCACATTGGCAAAAGCAGGATGCCATGAGGAAGAGGATTGCAGGGGAGGCGAGAGATCTCATAGTAAGGAGCAGCTTAATGCACGTGGCAATGGTGCCAAGTGCTTTTGAGGTGCCCCCAACCCGATATCATGGTTCTTAAATTCACCATCCTTGTGATCTTCTGTGGCATGATTGTCAGTCTGCTCTTTGGGCGTCGTGTCATCATCGGGGTCAAGTCCTGGAAGCGCTCCTCGAAGATCGATCGAGAGACGTTGGATCTCATGAATTCAGGACAAGATCATCCTGCCTTCATTGCCAAGATCCCTGACATCGCTGAGCGACATCGTCGGCAGATGAAAGACAGCTTTGGGGAAAAGTTAAACTATCAGAAATCAGATCTCGCGCGATTGGACGCGATCATCGACAAGGCCTGGGGTGAGGAATTGCCGAAGAATCTGGACGCGCTCGTACTCATCTTTGGAGCTTATTTCGGAGAAACGCTCCGCAAGCTGCGAGGCGGGCGTTGGGACTACGATTCCGAACGCGGCTATTGCCTTCACGATGTCGGCGGCATGGCCACGGTCTACCCGTTTGAAAAGGTGACGAAACGATTCAAGAAGCAGAAAGAACATTCTCTGGCATTGTTCTACAAAGCTCTGGTAAAGACAGTGGAGAAGACAGCATGAAATCAGAAAAAATCGCTTTGTTAGGCGTTGGTCGGATGGGAGCGCGAATGGCCAGGCGTTTGTTAGACTCTGGGTTTGCGGTGACGGTGTGGAATCGCACGGCAGCGGCGGTCGGAGTCTTAAAAGGCACGGGTGTCCAAGTCGCAACGAGCGCCGAGGAGGCGGTGCGTGATACGGATGTTGTGATCACGATGTTAGCCAATGGCGCCGTCGTTGAAGAGGTCGTTTTCATACAGGGTGTGGATGCGGCGATGTCCTCTGGCTCGGTGCTCATCGACATGAGTTCGATCCCGCCAGACACGGCAAAGGATCATGCCGCGCGATTGGAAGGGCGGGGGATTGATCACATTGATGCGCCTGTATCAGGCGGAACGATTGGGGCAGAGCAGGGGACTTTGGCCATCATGGGAGGGGGAAGAAAGGCGGTTGTCGAGCGTTGTCGGCCTATTCTCGAAGTGCTGGGAAAAGTGACGTATGTCGGCCCCCATGGGAGTGGTCAGCTGACGAAGTTGTGCAATCAAGTCATCGTTGCGACGACCATTGGAGCGGTTTCTGAAGCCCTGCTCCTGGCTTCGGCAGGCGGCGCGCTGCCTGAAGCGGTGTGTGAGGCTCTGCAGGGAGGCTTTGCCGATAGTCGCATTTTGCGTGAGCATGGGAAACGCATGCTCGCGCGCGATTGGCGGCCAGGGGGCTCGACAGAGCATCAGGTGAAAGACTTGAATGCAGTGAAAAATCTAGCAGAGTCTTTGAGGCTAAATCTTCCAGTGCTGGAGCAGATGCGTCAACTGTTCCAGAGCTTCCATGATAGTGGTGGTGGGAATCATGATCATGCTGCGCTCTTGTTAGAGCTGGAGCGAATGAATGTGCCGCATCGGGTGAACGACGCACCGGATCAGTTCCCGCAAGATTGATGAAATCATTCGTTCTACGTATTCTAGCAGTCACTCATTTGATTTCGGTAGGGATTGCAGATGAGGTGATTAATCGCGTTCCCCAGAGCAAGCCATGGAAATGCCACACCATCGATGCGACCTCCCAAGGGGCGGATGGCGTGCGATTGGCAGACATTAACGGTGACGGGCGCCAGGACATCGTGACTGGATGGGAGGAAGGCGGTGTCGTGCGTTGGTATCGGAATCCAGGGTCTTCGAAAGCCCTCGAACCTTGGCCGAGAGAGGATGTGGGTCAGGTAGGGTCCCCAGAGGACGCGGTTTTCGCCGATGTGGATGGTGATGGCCGGTTTGAAATTCTCAGCAGCTGCGAGGGCAAGACGCTCAATCTGTTCCTGCATCAGAAGGAGGCTAAAGGGTGGACCACGACGCCCGTTCCTGGCATCGCAGTCCTGGAACGCGCCTGGATGATGTCGGTGAGTTTGGATGTGGATGGCAAAGGCGGGAGAGATTTCTTGTTAGGCTCCAAAGGCGAGGGTGCCGATGTTGGCTGGTTGGAAGGCGGCGGCGATTGGCGTTACACGTCCATTCGGCCTGCTGGCTGGATCATGTCGCTCGAGTTGGCCGATCTCGATCGCGACGGTGATCAGGATGCGGTCATTTCCGATCGAAGGGGCAAGGGCGCTGGCGTCTTCTGGTTGGAAAAGAAGAATGGCGTGGAATGGATCGAGCATCGTGTGGATGCATCCGAGGAAGAATACATGTTTCTCGATGTCGGCGATCTCAATGGTGACGATCAAAAGGACATCGTGTGTCCTGTCAAACCTTCCGAGATCAGGCTCTACACGCAAACGGGCGGTCATGAATGGGCGAAGAGACGGTTGATCGTTCCGCACGAGCACACGGGCCGGATGAAAGCAGTGCGCATGGGAGATCTGGATCAGGATGGCGATGTCGATCTGGTGTATTCCTGTGAAGGCGCTGATGGGCCTTTGCGAGGGGTCGTGTGGTTGGAGAAGCAGAAAGATCAGCCCTGGATCATGCACGATGTCAGTGGCGAGCCTGGTCTCAAATACGATCACATGAAACTGCTCGATCTGGATGGCGATGGTGATCTGGATGTCCTTACCTGTGAAGAACGAGATCAGTTAGGCGTTATTTGGTACGAGAACCCTCACGCTTCCAAATAGGGGGCAGGATCATGAGGAGACAAGATCATGGGGGGCGCAGGCCAGCCTGTCCTCAGGCGGCTGGGAGATCAGCTGGAGTTGCCTGTAGTTATCAATGATAGCAATGCAAGCAGAGGCGAGGGCTATTTGCGCTCATTCATGTTCAGAAATTCTATTCAACACGAATGGCCGCGAATGACTGCGAAGAGGGCTGCTCTCCAACATCCTCTGAAGCCCAACACCCTATGTTTGTCTCTGCTTCTCCCCGCCTCTGCGGTGCTTGATGTATCGCCGTCATTCTCGGCGTCGCTTGCGTGCTCAAGGATCCTCACGAAGTGATAATCAACATGCGTTAGAAGTCTGATGGTCCAGAGCGAATCAAAGCTTCCGATAGGCAACGGATGGGATAGGATCAGTCCATGAAATCCTGGAAACAACAGCGGCGCTGGCGCGTTCTGATTACCATGATCACGGCGGGCATGGCTTTGGCGGTGTGTGAGGGCGTGGTTCGGTTTGTGTATGAAAGTGAGGATGAGGGAGACAGCGGCTTTCTCTTCTTTGACTCTGAGACCTTCGCCCATTAACCGACTGGTGCGGTTCGCTACGTCCCCAATGACAAGTTGCGGACCACGGTTGTCTACTATCACACATTCCGCACCCTGCCCGGCAATTTAGTGGCAATTCAGCTTAGATGGCGTAGTGTTAGCCTGCGTTCTTGTTTGGTGGATTTGGTTTGCTTGTGAAGATTGTTCCTTTTAGGCCAAGCGCGATTAGGTACTGTCCTTGCTCGTAAGATAGCGGGCTCGCGAGGCATCTCTCTCGTCCGCGACGCATCACC
>JBLHHN010000387.1:0-5975 GCA_047616785.1 Verrucomicrobiales bacterium | reverse complement strand
AAAGGCATCATGCCGTAGTCGCCCACGTGCGTGTTGAATAGCCCGAGCTGCTGCTGGCCGTAGACGAGATGGGCGCTCGGATCCATATCGATGCAAATCAACTTGGGAGCCTTTCCATCGAAACTATTGAGGTAGTCGTTGAAGAGTATGCGCGCCATGCGCAGCAGGTCTTTCTTCCTGACGCTGCCCTCAAGGCGCGAGATGGTAGGTTGGCTCGCGAGTCCTCCCTCTTCGAGTTCTTTGCCTGATGCCGTTCGCATGACGACGTCGTCGCGCATAAAATTGCTATCATTGGCATCATCGGCGTCGCTGGTAAGTTCCGGTTCATCAAACCTCACGTCCCACGCTCTGCCGAAAAGCGAGCCCGTTGGCAGCGGCTTGAGTTCATTTTTCTCACCGCCAGAAATATTCTTTTCCTTATCCGGATTGTTCTATTTTTTATCCATAATGCATTGTAGATAAACAAGTTACAATGAGCGAAGCTTATCTTGCGCGAATAATTCAGGCTAAGTTGAACTCATGTCACTTTGCAGTTCCCGAGAGGATTCCCAGATTCGCAAATTAAGCTGTTTCTAAGCAGATATGATTTGAGTTTTTCACAATTTATATAAAATATCATATAAACTGGACCCATGAACTTTAGTATTGCTAATTTTAAATGTTCCCGAATTCGAGGCTTTAGCTCGATGGAATTACTGACGACAGTCGGGGCCTTAGGGATCTTGGCAACTGCGGCATTGGCCGTCATCACGCATCTCCTCGTGGACGTTCGGAAGGTGAAGATCGACAATGACGTCGCTTCATTGAATCAGGCGATCAAATCATACACTGCTGAAGGTGGCGATCTGAGCACTGCCACCACAGTCGAGAACGTTCTGTCTGCGTTGAAATCGACTGCCTCGGACAAAGAGATCATCGCCGGCTACAGGGGTTCTTATGTGGATCCAAGGTTGGAGGCGGTGATGCAGGACTCTACGGAAGCTGCTACTTCCGATTGGCGCGCCATTTGGGATGATTCGGCGAAACTTATGATCGTGGCGGACACGGGCGCGGATGGAGTGAAAGAGTTTCGTTTGAACGATGCCCTGATGGATGTGGATTACGGACAAGACGACCGGGAGCAAATGAACCAGCTCGCCAAAGTCGATGATTGGATCTGGGACTTCGATGATCCTAATCCTGCTGCCGCGTTGATAGGGCAGACCATTGCGACCTCGGACACTCCAGATGCTGGAGCCCTTAGCACTCCTGACGCCTTGAGCCGGTTGCTGCCACCAGATTTCTCACCTCCAGGCGATCTCTTCGAGTTCTTCTCATTTCCCCCATCCGTCGAACTGACGAATCCCAACGACGCTGGAACCACGGTCATCAAATATGCTCTGAATGGTGGATCCTGGCAGACATACACAGCGCCGATTACGCTGGAGCATGATGATCAGATCAGCTCCTATATTGAACTGATCACACCTGATCCTGACATTTTCAACAGCTTCGTCGGGACCGAGCTTTATCGCTCGGAAGATTTCGTGCTCTCTGGATCGTCTACCGGCGTCTTTAAGGAAGTGATCGGCGCCGGTGGCCTTGTCTCCAGCATCGCGGCTGGTGGCTCGAACAATCAGTTGAACTATGGAGAAGCATTGAGCGGTGGCGATCAGAATGAGCTCGGCTTCACCGGGTCAAATTTCGCAAACATCATCCCGGAGCAGACGTTCACGGTCGGTCAATTGACCTATCTCAATTCCTCAACCATAGTGGGAACCAGCCCCTATGAGGTGAAGCTCCAGGTTGATCTCAATTTCTCTACGCCAAGTGCGACGGAATCGATCGACGTCGTCCTCGCTCTAGAGTCGACGAAGAATTACCCGTGGCTCTCGGCCGATCAGAAAGCTGACTATGTGAGATTCGGCGAATTGAGTACGGACTTTTCAGCCTTCTTTGGCGGCGTGACCTACTACTTGAACTTGGAGTTTGTCTACGCAGGAGCAGCTGGCTACAGCACCGTAGATGTATTCCACGTGCACGAAGGTGCTACCGCCACTGCGGACATCATCGGCTACTTCAGCAACACACCGATAGAGGCACCAGATACCACTGGTGGATCGACACCGCCTCCTTCTTTACCCTAACTGACCACGGTGACATCCGTGTCAGGATAGCTTCCTAAGATCTTCATGAAGCTGCAGTGTTCTTCAAGCTCTGACAACGCCTTTAGCAATTCTGGATCCTCACAGTGTCCTTTGATGTCGACAAAGAAGAAATACTCCCAATCCTTGCGTTTGGATGGACGGCTTTCGATCTTTGATAGGTTGATGTTGAAATGATTGAAAGGCGTGAGTGCGTGATAGAGTGAGCCTGGTTTATCTCGCACGGAGAACATGATAGAGGTGCGATCTTTTCCCGTAGGAGGGCAAGTCTTATGGCCAAGGACGAGGAAGCGAGTCGTATTCGTAGCACTGTCCTGGATACTTGTTTCCAAGACATTCAGACCATAAAGTTCGGCAGAAAGCTTTCCGCCCAAGGCACCTGCGTTGGACTCCTGTGACGCGATCTGTGCCGCACGGGTGGTGCTGGAGACTTCGATCTTCTCCGCATTGGGGAAATTCAGTTGAAGCCAATTTCGGCACTGTCCAAAGACCTGTGGATGCGAATAGAGCCTCTTGATCTCGGGCTGAGGACCATTGGCCATCAGCGCATTCTCGATCCGGAGCATGACCTGGGCGCAGATCTTCAATGGGGAATCGGCGAAGAGGTCCAATGTGTGGTTCACCGCGCCTTCTGTGGAGTTCTCTATTGGAACCACGCCATAGTCAGCGATGCGTCGGGCCACTTGATTGAAGACGTCGGCAAAGTTTGGCTGAGGGACATAGCGTACACTTTGTCCGAACTTACTGATCGCTGCCTGATGGGTCCACGTCCCTTCAGGGCCGAGATAGGCGATGCCTAGATCCTCTTCCAGCGCGAGCGCGGCAGACATGATCTCGCGATAAATGGCGCGAATGGACTTCTCTGGGAGCCGCCCGTTGCTCTTGGCCACCAATGCCTGCAGGAGCTGTTCTTCTCGCTCGGGTGCGTAGATCTCCAGGCCGTCCTTCTTCTTGATCTCTCCGACTTGATGGACCAGCTCCGCCCTTCCATTTAGGAGTGCAATGAGCTTGTCATCGAGGGCATCAATCTTCTGTCGGATTACGGTCAGTGGCACGGGAAAGGTGGGGTCAAGTTTGTGGCTAGCAACGTATAGGAGGAGACCGCGAGGCGTGCTAGAGAAATCTGGTCGTGCCTGTAGGCATTCGAGTTAGGCCTCTCATTATACTCCATTTGCATCCCACGGAAAGCCTTCTAAGTTCCGGATATGCGACGATTAGTGATTCTTTCGTGTTGTCTTGTTGGCCTCTTCCCATCCGTTTTGACGGCCAAAGATTCTTTGGAGAAATCGGATGTGGAGAAGATGATCACTTCTCTGGAGAATCTGCGCAAAGCGGTCGTTTCCAATAGCTCGACGCAGAACGGCGTCGCGCTGCGAGCTTTCTCGAAGCAAGGGGCTTCACCGACGGCTGCAAATACGTTCTATATGGAATGCCTGAAGAAGCTTCGCTTCACCGATGAGGGCAAACGAGCAGAAGCTTGGAGAAACTATCGCGAGCAGGAAGATGCGACCTTGAACTCCGTCTTTCATCGAGCAGCAAAGCAGCTGGAACTGCAGTATCTCATCCTCAGTATCAAAGCGGGAGGCGTGAAAGATCGTCGTGAGATGATGGCACCTCTGATCTCCTTCATCGACAAACTGCTGAGTGTGGATGGCCGCGCCTATGAGCACATGGATGGTGGCGAAGGCTCGATATTCACGCAGGCCTATAAGATAGAGAAGACAATCGATCCTGGGAATTGGGAATCCGATCCGACCAATATCCAAGGGATCTATGATCAGGCAATCCTTCCGCACATGCGCCAACACAAAGACCCGCGGCTCGTCACGGCTTGGCGATCTAAGATTGATCAGATGACCAAGTTTGCGGAAGCGCGAGATAAGGGCCGCGAAAAGGAGGAACGGGAGAAGGAACGTGAAGAGCGCCGTGAAGGTCGTGGTGATCGAAATGACCCGCGCTACAGAGCCGAAGCGAAGGAGGAGAAAGATCCTTACGAAGATTTCCAAGATGAGACCCTACCTGAGATGAAGTGGTCCATGTGTGAGGATCTTATCGAATATGGCTTCCGTGACGATGGATTGCCAATGATGTTAGCAACCATTCGAGAACATGCGGATTACAAAGACATCCACTCTTGGTTGGACGGCCTTGAGGTGGAATTGGTAGCAGCCTTGAAGGACCTTGGAGGCACCCCTCCACCGACGCCATCGGCTGAGAACTAGGCTGGGTATAAAGTTCGTTAGGACTTGTTCGTGACGGCAGCTTCTTCGGAAATGGGAATCTCACAGTAGACCAATTCAAGTTTGGATCCGTAAGAGCGGCCCGCGAAGACCTTCTTCATCACCGGTTCGTAAGTCTGGTCAGGACGTAAGACTCCTTTCATTTCTGAGGATCCGATCAGCCAATCGCAGAAGTGTTGGGCCACGGCTGGAGTGGTAAGGATAAAGTGAGAGTCAGCACTATCCTGACCGGGAAACAGTGTTTCGGCTTCCACGCGAGCTACGGAGCCAGGCTTGATACTTTACTCATCTGGGCTTTCTGCTCGAAACTGCTGGAACAGCTGTTCTCCAATGGGCCATTTAGAGACATGACGTCTCTTGGCGACATCATAGCGGAAGACGATTCCGGTTGGGCTCGTCCAACCGCTCTGAGGTTCGGGGGCACGGCTCAGTGCAATGAAGATGGGTTGATCCAAGGGCCGTGTGCCTAACAAGTGAGCGATGCGGACAGTCTTTTCTCCGTAGTTGGGGGCATTGATCTTGCCTTCCTCAATCGGAAGTTCTCGCAATCGATTTGATGAAAGTGGCAGAGATCCGATTTCTCTTCCTTCACTGGTGTAGAAGTGTGCTTGCTCGGCTGCGCTCTTGATGATCCGGCCGATCTCGTCGCTGGCCGGATCTGATTCTGGCCGATCAGAGGGAGAGCCATTGGGACCTGGATTCACGGCGATAAGGGTTCCCTGGGTGGGCGATGAATCTGCGGCTGCCGCATTGCTAGGACTTGGCGTCTCTATGGATTCAGGCGAACGCGTTGCTTGAATGATCGCACCAACGATCACTCCAGCCGCAGCTATTCCGGATGCCAGCAGCCATGGATTCTTGGTAAGGCGATTGACCCATCCCTTGGACGCGGAGGACTGAGAATGTTTGTGAGGGCAACATTGACGAGATCTGCGCTGGCATACCGTTGCTTGATGTCGGGCGCGCAGCACTGACAGATCACTTGGTTCAACTCCTGCCAGCGGCGCATTTCCGTTAGAAGAAGACCAAGGTCATCGGGAAGTTCTGGAAAATCCAGACGATCTTTGCCAGTCGAGAGTCAATGTCGTTGTCTTAAGGAAACTGAGATCTAAGATTGAATTCAAAAGGATTGATGTTAGTGGTGAGCACCTGATAGGTCAAATCTAACTCACCACTACTAACCACCCTATAATTACCATGGACTGAAAACAGCTATAATCACTACAGTGCCTCTTTGTTAGGTATTCAGCAGAGACAACTTTGCGATCCTAATTTCATCTCCACTCATCTCCACTCATCTCCACTCATCTCCACTCATCTCCACTCATCTCCACTCATCTCCACTCATCTCCACTCATCTCCACTCATCGGGTCGAGGCAAGGCTTACGCATGAAAGCGCGCTAAAAATATAGCTTTTACTTTTAATTGTAGCTATTATTTAAGGTGGGTATGAACCCATCTTCAAACACACATTCCGCACCCTGCCCGGCAATTTAGTGGCAATTCAGCTTAGATGGCGTAGTGTTAGCTTGTGTTCTTGTTTGGTGGATTTGGTTTGCTTGTGAAGATTGTTCCTTTTAGGCCAAGCGC
>JBLHHN010000386.1:0-5978 GCA_047616785.1 Verrucomicrobiales bacterium | reverse complement strand
GCCCTGATGTCTTGCCCTCTGAGATGGTGGTGTCAGAAGCGCTGAAGAATACGCTTGCTGAATTTCTGCAGCGTAGCGTCATAGCGGCTCCATTCCGAAAATTCATCCTCGACAGAATAGACTTTACACGGGCTGACGGAGAGCGCTTCGCCGCTTGAATCCCCGAGATAGAACTACTCACTGTCCAGTTACTGAATGGCTGCGACTTATCAACACTTCCTGTCCAGCACGCAAGTCTACAACACTTTCGCTTTTTGTAGGCCAGGCTGACCTCTGCCGTCCTCTCGACTCAAACCCGAAACAGCGCGCCCATCTTCTTCCCCAGAATCAGACTCGCGCCGATAATCGTGATTCCGAGAAAGACCATGGCCCACACACCCAAGGCTGAGGCGAGTTTCTCTCCGTTGCCCAGTGCATTGAAAAGCGCATACATCGCGGTGGTGATCGGGAAGTAGGCTTGCTTCGTGGCGAGGATCAGCGAATCCGAAACCTCGAGCATGGCAAAGGCGAATGCTAACAAACCACCGGCGATGATGTTCGCCGAGATCAAGGGAAACGTTACTTTGAGCAGAGCCTTGAACGGGCTTGCTCCGAGATTCTGCGCGGCTTCTTCCAGCGTGACGCTCGTCTGTTGGAAACCCGCGACTGCCGAGCGCACCACATACGGCAATCTCCGGACGGCGTAGGCGATGACCAAGAGTAGAATGGGATTCTCGCCTAACAATAGGAAATGAAAGAACTGTCCTTCTCGCGTCATGGCAAGAAATCCGAAGGCAAGGACAAGCCCTGGCACCGCCAAGGGCATCATGGCCATGCCATCCAGCCAATTCCTTCCCGGCAACGTCGTGCGCACCACGACATAGGCAATGGCCACGCCGAGCACGACATCGACCACCGTGGCGAGACCGGCATAGACCAGGCTGTTCTTGATCGAGAGCAATGTCAGGGGATGCCCAAGCGCTTCTTCATAAGCCGCGAGACTGAAGCTATCTGGCAGCAATGTGGCATACCAATCCTTCGAAAGCGAAGTGAGCACCACCGCAAGATGCGGAAGCACCGCGACCAGGGTGACCAGCGAGAACAGCACCGTGCAGAAGGTGGCCCCGAGCCAGCCCAAGTGCCGCGCTTGACGCCCAATCGAGGCCTTGCCTGCCACGGCATGCGCCTTCGAGCCGAAGAGAAACTTGCTCAACCCAAACATGAACATGGCCACGGCTAACATCACCACCACGAGCGCGTAGGGCGTGGGATTCCCTGACAAATCTTTGAGCCCACTGAAGATTTGCACCGACGTGACACGTCCGTAGTCAAACATCAGAGGCACCCCGAGTTCCGTGAAGGCCCAGATGAAGACGATTGTCGCTCCGGCGAATAGACCCGGCATGGTCAGTGGAAGAGTGATCTTCCAGAATCGCTTGAAAGGTCCACAACCCAAGTTGAGCGCGGCTTCTTCCATGGCAGGATCGAGATTGGCCAGCGCCGCTGAGACATTCAGATAGACGATGGGATAGAGATGGAGCGCATTCATCACCACCACGCCCAACAACTGACTCTCGCCTAACCAATCGATAGGTTGACTGGGATCCATGATCCCAAGTTTCATCAGAGCGGTGTTGAACACTCCCATCTTGCCTAACAAATGCTTGATCCCAATCGCCCCGACAAATGGGGGCAACATCAGCGGGATGAGGATCAGTGAGGAGAACCACACTTTCCCCGGAAACACGTATCGATCCGTCAGCACGGCAAGTGGCAATGCTAGTAGAATGGCCAGGGCCGTGCTAAAGACGCCCATCTTGAGGGAATTGACCAGACCCTCTCGATACAGTGGGTTCTGAAAGACATCGCCAATGAACGCCAGGGTGAAACTCCCCTGCCCGTCGACAAATGCTTCCCGCACCGTGATCGCAATCGGCCACACAAAGAACAGGGCAAAGAAAAGCCCCATCATCGCGAAGAGCGTGATGGCAGAGGTGCGTCCCACGAAGTGCGCTTCTTACTTACTTGACCACCGGACGAACCACGATGTTCCGATAGTCGACGTCCGTGTGATCACCCTGAAGATAGAACGGTCCAGGACGCATCTCGTCGGACCAAAGCGCCCCACCTGTGCAGCCTTGCAGTGCCACATTATCATGAATGGTCACGCCATTCAATTTCACCGTCACATGGCGATCGACCAAGGTGATATCGTAAGTCTGCCATTCTCCAACCGGCTTCTCCGCTTTCACACTCGGGGCCACGCGACTGTATATGCCGCCCATGTGATGCGCGTTGAGGCCTTTGTCAGAGGTATCCGCCACTTGGATCTCGTAGATGCCACGCAAGTAGATGCCACTGTTGCCGCCTTTCGGCACACGCACGCCCAAGGTCAGATTGAAATCTTCAAACTCTGCTTTCGTGCGCAAGTTTCCATAGTGCTTGTGCGACTTTCCTTCTTCTTGCACCGCACGATTCATGAGCACGCCATCCTTCACACTCCAACCACTGTCATTCTTCGGATTGACGAGTTCCCATTGGGCCAGATCAGCCTCGCCTTTGAAGAGCGTCTGGCCTTCGCCAAATTTCACCTTGGAAAGATCAGGCGCTGGTGGAAGGGCTGGGATGCGTTTCCCTTCGAAAGTCTCACGATCAATGCCGCTGCCGTCGTCGTGTGGGTTCATCCTCGTTAGGCTAAGCACATCTCCATCCGCTTTCGCCATGACCGCTTCGGTGAAGCGATGTTTCTTCACTTCCTTACCATTGGCATCCTCACGTTTCACTTCACGCACCCGAGTCACCACCAAGGTGTCTTCATCTGAAAAGAAGACCGAGTCCACAGGCACCACACTGCCGCCACCCCACAGAATGCTCGCGTCGTAGTAGCCCTTCTCCTGAGTCACGCTCAACCAACCCGCACCGCCACCAGGAATGGTCAGCGCCCACCGACCAAGAAAGGCCGCTTTGTCTGCCTGAGCCACTGTGGAGAGAGAAACGCTCGCGAGCGCACAACTGAAGAGAATACGAGAATTCATGCCGACACTATCCCGCACGGTTTCGCCTCGACACAAGACCCAATTGGCGAGATGACGATCTCTTTGAAATGAGCACGCATTACACCGCCGACGAGCTTTCGACTCTTGCTACCGAGTATCGGGCCGCGCTCGTCGATGAAATCCTCCCCTTCTGGCTTCCGCGCTCTGTCGATGAGGAGCACGGCGGTTACCTCATTTGCAGAGATCGCGACGGGAGTTTGGTCGATGATGACAAATCCGTTTGGCAACAAGGCCGCGTGGCGTGGATGCTAGCCACGTTGCACAACACGTTGGAAACGAATACCGAGTGGCTGGAGGCGTCGCAATCAGGCATCCAATTCATGCGAGACCATTGCTTCGATCGGTCAGGCGATGGGCGGATGTTCTTTCACATGACGCGTGACGGCCAACCGATCCGCAAACGGCGTTACTATTTCTCCGAGTGCTTTGCCTCCATCGCCTTGGCCGCCTACGCTAAAGGCGCCAACGATGGGCAAGCGGCGGATGAAGCCCGCGATCTGTTCCACCGATGCTTGGACTTTTACGAGCATCCGGAGAAATTGCCTGCCAAATTCACCAACACACGCCCTAGCAAAGGCATCGGCCGACCCATGATCTTGATGAATGTCGCGCAGCAACTCCGCGAGACGATCGGCGACGAATCTGCCAATGGATGGATCGATCGTTTCATCGAAGAGATCCGCCAAGACTTCGTGAAACCCGAGATCGAGTGTGTCATGGAGCAGGTCGCGCCGGACGGCTCGATCATCGATCACTTCGACGGCCGCACGCTCAACCCTGGGCATGCCATCGAATGCGCCTGGTTCATCCTCCACGAAGCCAAGCACCGCGACGATCAAGAATTGGTTAGGCTGGGATGTCAAATCCTCGACTGGATGTGGGCACGCGGTTGGGACAACGAGTATGGCGGCCTACTCTACTTCGCAGACGTGCATGGCAAGCCCGTTCAGGAATATTGGCACGACATGAAATTCTGGTGGCCTCACAATGAAGCTGAAATTGCCACTTTGTTAGCCTACAAACTCACTGATGATCCCAAGTACGCTGAGAAACATCGCCAAGTGCGCACCTACAACTTGAAGACCTTTCACGATCCAGAATTCGGCGAATGGTATGGGTACGTGCATCGAGATGGACGCGTGTCTTCGACGTTGAAAGGCAATCTCTGGAAAGGCCCCTTCCACATGCCGCGCATGCAATGGTACTGCTGGCGATTGCTGGCTGGATCCTGACGAAGGTTTGGTATTTGTCTTTCACAGATTCACGAGTAGATTGCGGCGTGATCCTAGAAACGTTGCCAGAGGTGAAGAAGCTGAGCCTTGAAGAGAAACGGCAGCTTGTCGACGAAATGGAAGGCTCGACTCATGAGCAACTGCGGCCAGAGATCGTCGCCCTGCTGAATGAGCGTATGGACCATTACCGGAAAGATCCTTCTTCAGCTCGCCCTTGGTCGGAAGTCCGGAAGTCGCAGGTGATTTTAGCGAAAAATATTCTTGAAGAGCCCCCTTTTTTTTCAAAACGACAAGATCAGATCTGAAGCTATGGGACTTAGAGGGACGCCAGAGCTAAAGATACGAGAATATCCTGTGACGGAGTATGAAACGCCGAGAGATAATGCTTACCTTTGCGTTCTTGGGACGGAAGATAATGTTAAACATGAGAGAACGTAAGGTTTACAAAAGGGTGCTTCTTGTCGCCGAGGCCTTTACTTATCTCTTACTTGGCCATCATCTGATTGGGCTTGACGCCGTTAGTCCGTCAGATGATCGCCACCAACCCGTCGTCGTTGGTATTTCGACGATATCAGACGACAAATCTAACGCGCAACCTAGAGATTCGAAAAGCACTGAAACGACGGCACCGGAGACTCAACTCGGTGAAATTGCCGCGCTTGAAGTATTGTACAATGAAAAAGTTGTAATCGCCCCCCCTCACTGGACCAGCGCCTCGCAAATGTTTTTTTCCGCAAATGGGGAGCTCTCGGACGAATTGGCTAAGTCTCTTGAACTAAATGCGTCCCAAGTCGCCTATGTTGAAGAAGTTCTTCAATCAACTATTGAGAGCGTCAAACATATCGAAGCCAGAAACATGAAGCTCGTATCTGACAATGACGGAAACGAGTGGGTGCAGATAGAGCCCATAATAGGCGAAGCGCAAGAAGTGTTAGATTCGCTGCAAAATGGATTAGATAAAAATCTCAATCCTAACTTATCTGAAATACTATTTCAACTCGTAGTCAATGAAGCGCCTCTAGGGGGTCTCGACTCTATCCGCGAGGTAGCCATAACCTCTGTAGCTGAAGAATCAGTAGTTGTTTCGGGAGAAACCGCTAATCAATTCGCAATACGGTTGCAATCAACCCCTATCAGGCAAGGGGTTAGCAGAGCGGTTGGGGGATCTTCGGCTATCTCGTTCTTAGATAGGTATTCCTATGTTGGGAACTGGGCCCATAGCGCCGAATATTTTAAAGCACATGAGAAGCCACAGGCAACAGACTTTTAAATTTAGACTGTGTCAGCCAAATCTTCGTTTCCGTCTGTTGTATGATTCGCTTGCGATTAGTTATTATGTTGGTTTGTTAGGTGGCCATCTTTTCCATAAGAGAACGCATCAACCCCACGGCAATTACGGATACAAATATCTCTGTAGATGTTTCAAAACATAATCCTGGGCTCCTTCTCGATAGATCGATACCTTCTAAAAAAAATGAAGTATCAAAGGCTGAAAGCGCCACTCCCTATGGCAGTGGCTCAAAGTTGCCTCTCAGCTTTGTCTTGGCTAATGTTCCTAGGTTCACTCTGGGCAGTGCAATGTTTCCAAATGCTTGTAATAATACGTAAGCGCCTGAGCAACCTCCGTATGAATGCGCTTGCGATTCGGGTTTGAGCTTGGCTGTTTTTAGGCGGGGACTGACTCTTGCGCTTCATTCTCCAAGGCTTGGCG
>JBLHHN010000385.1:0-5985 GCA_047616785.1 Verrucomicrobiales bacterium | reverse complement strand
CTTGGCAGAGGCGTCGGTAGGTGCTTGGCATTGTTTGGTTTCGAAGTTGAATGATGCTTTAACACACATCCGCGCCTCTGCCTGCTTCATTTGTGCGCTAGGACTATGAATCCGCCAGAAGACTAACGATATTCCACAAAGCTAACCAAAGATCCATAGAAGTGATTTGAAGTTCTCATATAGTTAGCATATATATAAGATAATGAATCAATCACAAATCAATCAATTAGAGAAGCGAATCGAGAAACTTTTCGAAAAGCTAGTGAGGATCGGGCCAATGCGACCCGGGAGCATCAGCAAGCAATACCGAGATCGTGAGAATGAGAAAGGCGTCTACTATCAGCTAAGTTACACGCACAAGATGAGGAGTCGCACAGAGCATGTCAGGCCCGAACATCTGAAGGAACTGCTTGCCGAGATTGCTGAATACAAGAAGTTCAAACAATGGACAGGCGAGCTGATAGATCTCAGCATCGAGTTGTCGAAAGGGAAGATTGCCCGACTACGAAATCAGTCATGATGACTCATGAGAACTTCCCACTAACGAGGTTTAATGTAGCACGGCCTTTTAGGCTGTGTGGATGGCATCTGAGGCTTCGGCGCTTCGCGATTGTGCCAGGCTGGAAGCCCGGACTACTTCTTCTTTGAGCGGTGCGGGCAATGTAGCACGGCCTTCTAGGTTGTGTGGATGGTGCGATTGGCTAGGCTTCGATACTTCGCGATTGAGCCAGGCTGGAAGCCCGGACTACTCTTCTTTAAAGCCTTCATCAACGCGAAGATTGCTTCCTTGAGCCGCTTCGGTGGCCAAGAAATCACAGCGTTCATTCTCCGGATTCCCGGCATGCCCTTTGACCCAATTCCAAGTGATCGTGTGCATGTCATTGGCCGCGTCCAAGCCTAACCAGAGGTCTTTGTTTTTCACGGGCTTCTTGGTCGCAGTCTTCCAGCCTTTCTTCTTCCAGCCTGTGATCCAATTCTTGAGAAAGGCATCAGCAACGTAGCGAGAATCGGTGTGGATAATCACTTCACACGGCTCTCTCAAAGCACGCAAGCCCGCGAGCGCCGCCATGAGTTCCATCCGATTGTTCGTCGTGCGCTTGAATCCTTTTGAAATTTCTTTCCGATGCTTCCCTGCGATCAGCACCGTTCCGTAACCGCCGGGGCCGGGATTTCCACGCGACGATCCGTCGGTGTAGATGGTCACGCGCTTGCGTTTCTTGGAGGGATCTGGGCTGGATTCGGTCACGACTCGTTCGCTATAGCAGATGCCAGAGTCCGCATCAAAAGGAGAGTGACGAAATCAATCTTCTACTTTCTTGGTCGTGATGAGGAAGTCCGTGAGAGCATTCCGGAGAAGCGCTCCCTGATCGGTCGTTGCCCCTTTGAAGGGATGCGTCACGGCCTCTTCTTTCAAGCCATCATCAGCGCGCAGGCTGAAGAGATGAGAGGAGGGTTCCGTGATTTCCTGTGTTCGCAGGATGAGATTTCCTTCGTTGGCGTTTCCAGGGATGGTCAGCGCTTGGCACTGGAGCAGGGGAGGCGCGGCTTGCCATGTGATGGTCACGGGCCGAGCGTGTCCATGAGAGCGTGCTAGTTTCACTGGTATGGAAAGCTCAACTCCCGATGTCACGGACCAAGCATGAGCCTCAACCGTCGCCTCGAAAGTGACTTGAGGTTCGATCACCTTAATGCTGTAATGATAGTTCGGGCCTCCTGACTGGCGGAGATCGCGAACGGCGACGACGACTTCGGCATCTGCGGGCGCCTTCCAGGTGAGGTTTGGATCCACGCCCGCACTGTCATCATTGGTGGTCAAGACTTTCCCGCTTTCGTCTCGAATCTCCAACCACGCATCGAGGGGTGAATCGAGCGATTGAGCCTTCATTTGCACCGTGTAGGTGCTGTCCTTTTTCACCACGAGCTTGTAGGCATCTTCTTCGCCATCCTTCGTGATCACTCCTGCCACTTCAGTGGATAGGGCGAGTTCTGAGACTTCCTCGACGGTGAGCGATGGTGGTTTCTGTGGAGATGTGAGCGTGAGTCGATACACCGTTTGATCGCTTCCTTCAAATCGGCTGCGGGCAGCGGGAGGGTGCACGAACCCGCCAATCATGAGTCGGTAGTCGGCTGATTCCGGAGCCTGATACTCGAGCGCGGGGTCGAGGGTGCTGTAGCGATCGTGGATCCAGGTGAGCACATGGCCCTCGGTATCCGTTAAGCGGAGCAGGGGATCGATCGGGGAATCGATCTGGTTGGCGGTGACTTCCGCGCGCAGCCGCTGCCCCTTCTCTAAACGAAGGGCAAAGACATCCACATCGCCGCTTTTAGACAATTTTCCGTTGAGGGTGATGGGAAATCCCGCCACGTCATCGGAGACGAGATGAGATTCATTCGGCTCGACTTCTTCGCGTTCTAGCACGTCTCCCACGACGAAGAGCTGGGGCACGGCAGAGCCTTCCTCGTTGTAGAATCGCAGCCAATGCGCGCCTAACGGAGTGCTGGAGGCCACGTGCAATCGCCAGGGTTCTTTCTCTTTCACCGGCTTCGTCAGGGTGAGTCCCGGATCACTGGTCCAAAACTGACAGGCATCCGTGTCTGCTTTGCCTATGAGACTGAGCGGGATGTCTTTCCCTTGTTGCCCTCCTGCGGGGAAGATCGCATCTACGGATGGGGGTGCGGCTGATAGAAGCGGCACGCAACAAAGAAAGCTTAACCAACGTCTGCGCACTTAGGCAAAGAGTTCGGATATGGAAGATCCGCCATTGACCAAGGGAACGGGTCGGCCTGCAGAGTTGTGGAAGATCTGATGAGGATCGATCCCCATCTTGGTGTAGAGGGAGGCGGCGAAGTCTTCTGGAGAATGAATGTTATCGCTCGCATAAGCCCCATTTCTGTCGGTGGCACCAATGACCTGTCCCCCAGGAATGCCTGCTCCGGCCATGAGGACAGACATCGCATGAGGCCAGTGATCGCGTCCACCGTCTTTGTTGATCTTCGGCGTGCGGCCAAACTCTCCTAACATGATGACGAGTGTATTGTCAGACAGCCCGCGATCATCGAGATCGCTGATTAATGTCGCTAAGCCCTGATCGACAGCAGGCATCTTTTTCTTCAATGAATCAAAGATGACGGTGTGGTGATCCCAACCACCGTGATACACCGTGACGAAGGGGACGCCCACTTCGACCAAGCGGCGTGCTAACAGAAGTCTCTGTCCAAAATCATTCCGTCCGTAGCGCTCACGCACGGCTTCGGGTTCTTGGTGGATGTCGAAGGCGGCCTGCGCGGCCTTTGAAGTGACCAATTCTAGGCCTTGATCGTAGTAGGAGTCGAAAGCCAACGCAGGATCATTGGCCTGTTGATCGCGGAATCGTGTCAATCGGTCTAGCGAAGACCTTAAATCACGCCGACGCTGTGCGCGTCCTTCACTGATCGATTTGGGCAAGACCACATCGCGGACTCGAAAGCTCTTGCTGTTCGGATTGCCATCGACGACCAAGGGCGCGTGTTCCGCGCCGAGGAAGTTAGGCCCACCGGATCGAGACTGGCGTGGCAAGGTCATGTAAGCGGGCATCCCTTTCTGCACCCCGCGATGATGGGAGACGACCGATCCAAAGGATGGATGGAAAGTCACGAAGGCACCACAGCTCACTGGCACGGGTGTCGGCGCGCCCGTCATCATGTAATGATTCCCGCCACCGTGATTGGGATCCTTGTGACAGATGGAACGAATCACACTGAGCTTATTCGCGATAGCCGCCAGCTTGGGCACCGATTCGGAAAACTGAATGCCAGGAACGTTAGTGGAGATCGGTTTGAAATCTCCTCGTATTTCCGAAGGCGCGTCTGGCTTCGGATCGAAGCTCTCATGATGGGTCGGCCCACCGTCTAACCAAACTAAGATGCATCGCGTGTCTGATGCCATCCCTGTATTGGCTGTCGCCTCGGCACGCAGTCTTAAGAGATCAGCTAGTCCCAAGCCCGCCAGGCCATGCATTCCCAACTGAAGGAAATCGCGTCGGCCCATGCCCTGACAGTTTTGATGCATCATTGAATGTTAGTGATTGAAGAGGAATTCAGCGGAGTTGAGCAACGCCCAGAGAAGATCTTCCGTGGCTGTTTGGCGATCCGTTTCCTTGTCGTTAAACACCGCCAATGCGATCTGTCGCTCTTCAGGCTCAGGAAAGCGTTGGTAGACGTTCAAGTAGAGCTCCTCAATGATCTCAGGCTCCGCTCTCTCACTGCTCGCGAGAGCTTTCACCCGGCCGTCGGCATGGTTCAGCTTGGTTTGCAGCGCCTCGGAATTCATCAGATGCAAGGCTTGGACCACACTGGTCGAAAGATTACGTTCGCAGGGACAGTCGCTGCTGGAATCTGGTCGTCCGAAAGCATCCAACGTGTCTGATGCGATCTTGAAATTCCACACTTGGCTTGCCCGCGAAGCTTGTGGAAGTCCTTCAAAGAGGTCGGGCACTTGGGTGATGTCCGTCAGTGCATTTCCTAGAACTTCGGCGGGCATCCGACGACGGTAAGAGCGTGAGAAATTCTCTGTGTCATGGAGGTTGGATTCTGTTGGTTCAGAACTCTGCTGATAAAGATTGGAAAGCGCGATGCGTTTGAGCAAGTGCTTGAGATCGAACCCATGGGAAACGAAGTCCTCCGCCAATGCTTCTAACAAAGCTGGATTCGTCGGCGGATTCGTCGCACGAAAGTCATCCACCGGATGCACGATCCCGCGCCCCATCACTTCACCCCACACGCGGTTCACCATGGCTTTAGCAAAGAACGGGTTGCTAGGGTCTATGAGCCATTCTGCTAGAGAAACGCGTGGGTCCTCGGTGTCGACTAACTTTTCAACCAAAGGGCCGTCAGGTGGTTTCGGCGTCATCACGACTTGGGTGACGGGATGTTTCACCTCTCCGCCTGTTCCATGATAGACAAATTCCCAACTACCAGAGATCGGCGGCGAAAGTCCGGTGCCTTTCCGCTTCATCTTCGCGAAGAAGGCGGCCATTTGATAGTAGTCCTCTTGGCTCCACTTCTCATTCGGATGGTGATGACAGCGGGCGCACTCTAACCGAACGCCCATCAGCACTTGGCTGATCATCGAAGTGAGATCCTCAGGGGTCCGTCGATCCCGATAGATCACCGTTGGCCCATGGCGATGCGTGCTCCCCTGCGCCGTCAGAATCTCTCGGGCGAATTGATCCAACGGCTTGTTCTGACGAAACGCATCGCGTATCCACTGATCCAGGACGTAAACGCTCTTCACTCCGACACGGTCTGGGTTGGGGCGCAAGAGATCGGCCCATTTTACCGCCCAATGATCGGCGAAGTGAGGATTCTCTAACAAACGAGCAACCCATGCTTCGCGCTTGTCGGGATTCTGATCGGCGAGGAAGGCACGAGTGCTTTCTGGATCGGGCAAGAGGCCGATGAGATCGATCGATGACCGGCGCAGAAACTCGTGATCTGAGCATTCTCCAGATGGCTGAAGACCTAACTGCTTTAAGCGCGCGTATGCCAGGGTATCTATGAAGTTGGCCGGTACGATGTCGGCAAAGCTTGCTGATTTCTCTGGTGCGATGGTCACCCGAGCCGTCGCCACCTCTCCTAGAAAGCGTGCGACGATGATGGCTTCACCAAATAGATTGCCGGCGACGGCATTTCCGTTAGAGTCGATCTCCACGATTGCTTCCTTGTTTGATTCGAAAGCAGCCAAAGCGGTGACGTCGCGTTCCTTGCCATTCTCGTAGCGTGCCGTCACGCGAAACGGCACCTCAGCCCCACGTTCTGCCGGAAGCGTGTCCGGTATCAGTGAGATCTCTGATAGAGGCGCATCATCCGCATGTTTGTAAGGGGCTCCTTCGCGAATCCATTGGGCGATGACTTCGTAAGCTTGTGAATCGAGTTCAAATCGTTTCCCGCCTTCGTGAGGGACGGACTGAGTCGCTTTGAGGAGGATCAGACTTTGTTCCGGAGAGC
>JBLHHN010000384.1:0-6004 GCA_047616785.1 Verrucomicrobiales bacterium | reverse complement strand
TTCTCCAGTGATTGTGCGGGGTCCCTTGGCCACGCGCTACACACAGCAGTTTCTCAAGCAAGTGACTTGGGGTGAACTGGATTATCTCATTCTGGATCTCCCTCCCGGTACCGGCGATATCCAGCTGACGATCGTGCAAACGGTGGCGCTGACCGGTGCTATCATTGTCACCACACCTCAAGAAGTCGCTCTGATCGATGCGCGCAAGGCGGTCTCGATGTTCGAGAAAGTGAATGTGTCCGTGATGGGGTTCGTTGAAAACATGAGCTACTTTCTGAGCCCAAGTGATGGGGTGAAGTACCACATCTTCGGCGAAGGTGGCGGCGCCCGTGAAGCGGCGGCGCTTGGCGTGCCTTTGTTAGGTCAGATCCCCATTGATCTGGCCACGCGTGAAGGTGGCGATGTGGGGAGGCCAGTAGCCCTGGCTGATCCGGCGATTTCAGAAGCGAGCCGGATCTTTGCAGACATCGCCAAATCGGTGGTGGGCTACGCTCCCGCGTGATGGATTGGCAGAATGAGGGGAAAAGTGGTGGAGCATAGCGGACTCGAACCGCTTACCTCTTCAATGCCATTGAAGCGCTCTACCAGATGAGCTAATGCCCCACTTTCCCCGCTCAGAGCGAGGGTTCGAGTATGAACTCGACGAGAAAGGACGCAACCGTTTTTTAGAAATGGCGTGGTGTTGTCGGCTTCAATTCAGCGAGGGATCCTCCGGCGTTCTCGCCAAGAGTTGGTGCCAGGGGCCCATCAATTCCAAAGTGCCTGTCCACATGGCTTCCGGCTTCAGTTTAAGCACTCGGCGATCTGGGAGAAAGGGAATCCAGGCCTGTTCTTGCAGCTCATCCTCAAGCTGTCCAGCGGCCCATCCAGCGTGCCCGACAAAGGCTCGGACCTCGAAGCCTTCGGCCAAGCGCGAAACGGCTTCTTTGGCAGAGATCCTGGTGGTGAATTCTAGGCGCCCTTTGTCCTCGCGCCAGTGGAGTGAAGCGAAAACAAGGTGCTCTGTGCCGACCGGACCACCCGAGTAAACTTGCACGCCCCCAAGCTCAGGAACCTCATTGAGCAGCGAGAGTTCGCTCACGACTTTGCCCAAGGGCCGATTGAGCACAAAGCCCTCAGCTCCGCTCGTCACGGTGTGGTGATTGAGCAACAGCACGACTCGACGGAAATTCGAATCACCGAGCGAAGGATCGGCCAACAACAGATTTCCGCCTAGCGAAAGGGACGACGGGTCTTCGAAATTCATTATAGGGCGACTTCAAAGAATATATCAAAAGGCCGCCTATCTCAAAGCACTTTATTATTACTGAGTGCTTAAGCAATCTGGGGTTCGCTACTTGCCTCGGGTCATGGTGATCTGCTTGAGTTTAGCAGAATCAGTAGGGCTCGAGGTCTGGATCACGAGGTCTTCCTTGAAAGTGTTGTGCACGAGGCGGCGATGGTAGGAATTCATCGGCCACAACTTCATCGGGCGACCGGTGCGCCGCACATCGTCCGCATGCTTTTGGACCCGATTGAGCATGGCGTCGTCTTGCATGGAGCGGTAGTGCTCGACATCGACCCGGAGTCGCTTGGCCGAGGGATAGTGCCGATGAACGACGCGATTGACCAAGTACTGGATGTCCTCCAAGCGCTTGCCGTCCTGCCCGATCAACGCTTCCGCTTCCTCAGTGAAGACCTGCAAGCCGCCGCTGGGATAGGTAGTGTCCTCCTCGACTTGAACCATGAAACCAAGGAAGCCTAACATCGTATCAAGGACTTCTTTCCCTTTGCCAACGGCTTCACTCTTCTCACTCATAGGAAATCAGTAACCTTTCGGGTTGGAATCGTGGGCTCAACCACCGGTACGGCGATTCTTCCCTTTCTTGCTTTTCTGGTCCTTCCCATCTGGAAGTGACATCTTCGGTCTGGGCGCTCGCTTCACGAGCTCGGGCTCGGGCCGTTTGTTCATCAGCCATGTCTGAGCAATACTAAATATATTCTGTCCCGTCCAGTACAGTGCCAAGGCGGAGGCGAAATTGTAGCAGATGAAGAGGAAGAAGAGCGGCATGAACATGAAGATGCGTTGCTGCATCTTGTCGCCTGCCTTGGGCCCGATCTTCATTTGTAGAATCATCGTCACCGCCATGAGCAGCGGTAAGAGATTGATACTGGAAACTCCGAAGAGGGAAAAGTTCTGAAAATGATAGATCGCGTCCGGCATGGACAGATCTTTCACCCAGAGAAAATCTTTCCCGCGAAGTTCCACAGCGGACTGCAGCATCTTGTAGAAGCTGAGGAAGATAGGAAGCTGGAGGAAGACGGGAAGACAACCACCGATCGGATTGATCCCATAGTCTCGATAGAGCTTCATGGTCTCCTGCTGCATCTTCTGAGGATCGTCCTTATGCTTCTCTTTCAGCTCAGTCATGATGGGCCCAAGCTTGGCCATGCGTTTCATGGTCCCGGTGGACTTGGCATGCAGCGGCCAGATGATGAGACGGATGAGACAGGTGATGAGAAGAATAGCGATGCCCCAATTATTGGTTAGAGCAGCAAGCCAGATCATGAGCTTGAGCAGCGTGGTACTGAGCAAGGGAATCAGACCGAACAAGCCACCAAAGAGCGGCATGTCGTCATAGTGCATGACTTTATGGATTTCATTTCCTAAGCCTTCCAGACGCTTGAGCTCACGAGGCCCCGTGTAAATCTGATACTGATAGGTTGTCGTCGCATCGATGGGCAAGATCACTTCAGGAAGAGACAAGGCTCCGTAGAGTGCGTGGAAGCCTCCTTTGCCTGGGTCACCTGGCAGTTCTGGGATTTCGACTGGCATGCGTGCGGCCCAGGCGCGACCAGCCCCAGGGGTTTTCGCTATCACAAGGCTGGTGTAGAACTGATTCGATGCGCCCGCCCATTGAAGCGCTTGCCCCGGCATATCTAACAGAGCCTGTGGCGGCTTGCGAAAGATGAAGCCACCTCCATTGAACCAATTGACATCTTCTTTCTCTGCTTCCCCACCATTGCACCAATTGTAGTTCAGATAGAGCGGCATTTCCCGCTGATGGAGAAACTCGATCGCTCCCGTGTGCAGGTAGTAGTCATTGCTAGAATGCGCGACGCCGCTCTTGTTCGTCAGGCTGATCGCGAGATCAAACATGTAGGGATCCTCTGTCTTTGTGTAACTCTTGATGATTTCGATCTTGGTCTCAAGATTCACCCCAGTGAAGGTGATGCTGCTGCCGTCAGCGGCCGTCGCGGCGCCGTAGGAAATGAGCGTCTCAGGCAATCGATCTCGTTTGGCGAAGGCCCCGATCGGCGCCAAGCCGTTCTCATTGATTCGGATACTTCCCGAAGAGAGGGCTTCATGATTCGGCAGGGTCACCAACTTGATTCCACCGCCTAACTGCGTGAACTGAACATCCGCTTCATCCGTGACCAAACGCAGCAGCTCGTCTGGGACGATGTCAACATTGATCGCCACCGCAGGTGCCACTGGCGCAGGCGGGTTGGCGGCCTCCGGTCCGGCTGCGGCGTTGCCGACCGCCTCGGGAACGCCCTCTGGCTGGTTCCTGGCGATCTCAGCCGCTTCATTCGCAGCGAGTTCACGTTGGATGGCAGTCTGCTTGGCATTCTGTTGGAACAGGACGACGAGGCAGATGCTACAAAGAGTGACGACAATCCAGGCAGTTCTATCCATAAAGTAAAGGGGAGGCGTAACGTTAGTGCGAAAGTGGTTGACGCGGTGGCGTGGAGGATGAGGAAACGGGCGGCACCGGATCGTAACCGTGCCCACCCCAAGGATGGCAGCGCAGCAAGCGACGTAAGGTTAACCAGAGACCTTTCATGGTACCATAACGACAAACGGCTTCCTCACAATAATGCGAACAGGTGGGCTCGTACCGGCAGAGCGCGCCTTGCGGGTCACCCGTAGTGATCCATTTGAGCATGGGAGAAATGGCCCTTTGGTAGACTCTGAGGATAGCTTTGATCACAATCTTCATGTCAATGATGCCGGGGATGAAAGTTTACTCAAAATGCCCGCGCGTTTGGCCAAGAGTTCCCATTCATCACGGAGCACTTGATAGGAAACCTTGGGAGCGCGGTAACGAGCGATCACAACCATCATGGTGCCAGGAACGAGGCGATCTTCGAATTCATCAATGATAGCACGAAGCCGACGGCGCACGCGATTCCGCACGACGGCGATGCCGACTTTCTTCGATGTGATCAAACCCGCGATGAACGGACTCCCATAAGTACCACTCGGATCATTCAATGTAGCAAGGACCACGTACTTCCCAGCCTGTGAACGTCCTTCCCGCCGGAGGCGAGCGAAGTCCCCCCCATATTTCATGCGTTGGTACCCTTTCATGAGCAGGAAGCAGGGAGCTCGCTGCAGCCCTGCATTTCCACGGGCCCTTCAGCAGAAGAAGAGTCTAGAAGCTCTAGCGGCCACCATGCTGCGTCGTGTGACGCTTGTATGGAAGCTCGGCACCTTTAGGAACGAGACGCTTACGACCTTTCTGACGCCGACCTTTGATGATATCGCGCCCAGCTTTGGTGCTCATGCGTGCACGGAAGCCATGCTGGCGTTTGCGCGATCTTTGGGAGGGCTGAAAGGTCCTTTTCATGGTGTCTGGAATCTAGGAAATTGTGTCGCGGCTCAGGGTCCGTAAACCCTCCGTTTGACCGAGGTGCCGCAGAAGGGACCGAATGCTATCGACGCCGATTCCCTTGTCAATAGGAAGATACCTGGCACCCATCAACGAGAGATCCCACATAGGTGGATATCTCCAGCAAGCCCTCTCGATAATCGCTCTCTGGAAGGCCGGTCAGGCATTGCGCCGCCTCATGAAGGAGCGTGCGGGCCTCCTGAAGGCTGCGTTCGATGGCTCCTTCGTAGTCGGCAATCCCTGCGAGAATGCCGGCATCGAGGGGTTCCCGATTGATAATGAGCTTATTCAGCTTCGTCTTCTGCGTCTCCGTCGCATTCTCGATCAGGTAGATGACGGGCAAGGTGAGTTTCCCTTTCTCCAAATCGGTCCCCAAGGTCTTGCCGACATCCGCTTCGTCTCCAAGAAGATCGAGACTGTCATCATAGATCTGGTAGGCGGTGCCCAATTTCATGCCGTAGTCACGGAGATTCGCCGCGAGGGCGGGATCGTCCGAGGACAGACGCGAGGCCGCCTCCGTGGCAGCAGCAAAGAGAGCACCTGTCTTCAGCTCAATGATGTGAAAATAGTCCGCCTTGCCGAGATTAAGATCGAATCGACGCTGAGTCTGGATGATTTCGCCTGTGCAGACGTCCTTGGACGCCTGGGTGATCAGCTTGCTCACGGCGGCGTCTTCGAAATCTGCCGTCAGTTGCAAGGCATGCGCGAAAAGAGCGTCTCCAAGAAGCACGGCCAGCGATTGACCCCACTTCGCGGACGCGGTAGGCATCTGCCGACGCATGAGCGCCCCATCCATGATGTCATCATGAACGAGCGTGGCGATGTGAATGAGTTCCAAGATCAAGCCCAGACGACGGTGCTCTTCCGTAGGCTCGCCAGCGACCGCGCCGCCGGCCAAGATGGCCAGATTCGGACGAATACGCTTTCCACCGGTGTCGAGCAGATAGGAGATATAGCCAGCCACAGCGGGATCGAACGCCGTGGCTTGTTCAAGAATGGCCGCTTCCACCATCTCAAGATGGGGACTAATCTGCTTCAGGATACCTTGAGAGCGCACCTTGTTGGTAATCATGGCAAGTGGGTGAAATGCTTGTGAAAATTTTCACAAGCGTAGTGATTCGTAGCTAGAAGTTGATTCATTTGCAAACAGTTTACGTCTGCCAACCCCGAGGTGACTATGATAAACCCCCTTCCCAGTCATGAGTCGCCATGCGCTTTGGCACTGCGCTTTGTGTCGCACAGGAAACCGGAGCGCCCGGCCAAGACATTCCGGCGGATCTCGAATCTGGACAGCAACGATACCGACCTCGGCGCGCTCACTCCAAAACTACCGCGAGCGATGCCACTCC
>JBLHHN010000383.1:0-6024 GCA_047616785.1 Verrucomicrobiales bacterium | reverse complement strand
GCTCACCTCTTGTTTTGAAGGCTCTCGTGGGTTTTCAGTTAGGAAACCAAACCTCACCTCAGGTGACTTTTGATTTCCTAACTGATTGGGACGTTTCGTGCTTGAATTAAAGCATATTTCGAATTTCGCTAACGCTATTTATGAAACATCAGGGTAGACGAGCCCATTTGCCGCTGTTGGCATGGCAAACACTTGCCCCGCAATCTGCATGGTCAGGTTTTCGTTCGCCGGAATGTCAGAAGTGCACTCTGGGTAGGTTGCCAGAGGGACAGGTTTCAGAATGTAATCGCCACGTTTCTCGGTAGGCACGAGACGATTGTGCTGCAGGCGGAGAGAAATCTTATCTTGAACGCCTGAGATCGAGATACGCCCAGCAGACTCGCGCTGGATGGTGAGAAAATCTTCTTTGCGGAAATTGAGCGTAGGTCGTACGTGATGCCCGTTCCACAGCGTACGCACGGCACGTGCAGAATAGAACACGCCCTCTTTCGTGGGTTGAAGCGTGCTCAAGCAGCTGCCTTTAGGAAGCGCATTGATGGGGGTGCTAGACATGGTGGTGTTAGCTCTTGGCGGGGGCCTCCTCGAGGAGTTCACGAACGGTCACTGCACCAATGGTATCGCTGTGGCCGGTTTTCAGGAGACGAGTAAAGGCATCGTTCGAGTCGATCTTAAGGCTGTGACATTGCAAGTCCTTGCCCGAGCCTTCGGCCAGTAAGCCATAGAAGAACGGAAAGAGGTGATCAGATCGGAAAGGTTTGGATTGTAGGGGTAATGTGAGGCTTACGGGCTTGGCATTGGGTTGAGCGAGGTAGTTGGGACAATACAGATAGCGATAGTCTCCTGTCGCGAGTTTCTTCAGTTCACCGGCAAGCCGATCTCGGAAGTAGACGGCAGCGCGATTCATCGCTTGGGCGTTTTGAGGCTGACGGTTTCGGCAGTGGTGGGGATCTTCGGACGCACCGCGAGTTCGAGGCCTAGCGGATCGAGGATCTTCAAAAGGATGTCCAGCGTAGGGTTACCTTTGCCTGATTCAATGTCACTGACGGTATGGACGGCCACTTGGGATAAGGCCGCGAAATCGATCTGGCGGATGCCCAAATGACGGCGGCGGTCACGTAGAAGGGATCCGATTTCGATGGCATGGCTGTTCATGGAAATGAATATAGGACAAACAGATACGTGAAACAAGGTGATATTCTTATCGTATCTTCATTTGAATGAATATACATTAGGATGATTCAGTCCAGGAGGAGTCACTTTCCCCAGTGATTTCGTGGTGGACAGCAACCGATCCTCCCCAGCAATCCAACGATTTGCTAGACCATGACCGGTAAATAGTAAGATGCGAACAATGCTTTCTTTGTAGCTTCTAGTGTTATGGTTAGAGCGATGCGCATGACGCGCGGTGTCTGCAACGTGAAGCCCTTCACTGCGAGTGTGCTTGCATTTGCAGGCGGATGCCTTCACAGAGTTGGTCAATCATCCGTCATAGACATCATGGTCGAAACAAGCGCGCTCGAACCTAACACTCTCTATATCGAAGTATCTGAAGCGGGTCTTCCCGAAGTGGATGGTCTCTTCGTGCCTTCCACCGCGCCGCCCACTGAATCTGAATCGGGGATGGTCTCGAGTCTGGGGTATTGGAATGGGAAGATGGCGTGGGACCGTGCGGATGGGAAATCTGCTAGGAGCCCGGCGCTTTCTTACTCCAATAGCTACACATCCTGGAGAATCTGCCGTCTTGATGGGCATCTCGCTTATGACATCACTTGTGAGGATGGGCTGCCTCCGACGGACCGAGAATGGCATGTCTACAAGAAGGGCGTGGCGCCTGCTCCCAAGGTCGTGCTCCATCACTTCGATCCACGGCAGCCCTGTCCGAAACCCAATGTCGTCTTCGTGATCGGAGGACCTGGCAGTGGGAAAGGCACCATGTGTGAGCTTGCCGAGTCACAACTCGGCTGGACGCACTTGTCCACGGGGGATCTCTGCCGAGCCGAGCGCGAAGCAGGAGGGCCTACTGCCGCTAGGATCGAAGAGTTCATCACAGCTGGAAAGTTGGTGCCAAACGAAATCATGGTGACGTTGCTAAAGAACGCGATGGAGCAGGTGACCAGAACGACAGGGAAGAACAATTTCCTTCTCGACGGGTTCCCGCGCTCCCTGACGAACGTGGAAGGATGGTACGAGATCTTCGGCCAAGAATCGGAGCTCCCTAAGATGTTGTTCTTTGAATGTCCTTACGGTGTTCTTGAAAAGCGTATCATGGGCCGGGCCAAGTACACGGGCAGAAGCGATGACAATGTGGAAAGCGTGAAGCTGAGATTCGATACTTTCAAGGCCGAGACCTTGCCCACGGTTGAGCTTTTCAAGAGCAAGGACAAGTGTGTGGAAATCGATACCAGCCAAGATCGTCAGGCCGTCTATAACATGGTCAGCAGCAATCTCGCGGAGCACACCGATCAAGCGTTCGCTGATCAACCTCTCACCGAAAGAGCTGAGATGCTTATGGGTCTGAGACCCTTCTCCAAACAGACGAACGAGGGCTGAATGAATCGAGATCACGCTTTCTCCCATGGAAAGAGAGGGGGGATTTCCCAGAGGGGAGTGGCGGAGTGGGAAGGAATCGAACCAACCAGAACCCTCTCGAGCCCTCAACGGTTTTGAAGACCGCGGCCCCCACCAGGGAGGCAACACACTCCAATGTAGGAGAATGGAAATAGACTGTATTTCAAGTGTTTCAGAAACTGGGTGTAATATGGCCAAGCTTGGAATGAAGTGCAATGTAAATTAACTGGGCACTAACTGGGCACTGAGAATTAGCGTAACGTTAGGATTCGGGCTCTCGCCTCAACGGTTTTCGCAACCGTTGCAGTGTGCCAAACAGCCTTTCGTGGCCGCCGAAGTCAGCCAATACCATCGGATTTTGCGGAATTATTGGCCCTCCTAGTCACCCCGTCTGGGTGCGGGTTCCAAACGCTTCCCGAAAATCGAGGGCAGCATGGCGGGGGGCAACGGTGGATCGCAACCGTGCCATCAGGTCGCGATGACAATCTCTCATCCGCCTTTCGCTCCCGCAAGGGCACCACTCGTGCCCCTTAGGCGAATTCTTCCTGGCAAGCAGCCAAAGAAATTCCTTTAGTTGAGCCTCGCTCGGATTATCGATCTCCGAGAGGAGATCGGTGATCGTCTCTAGAATGCCAGGCTTCCCATGAGATCGTTCTCCGGTGGGAGGCCATGCCCCATGAGTGTCGTAATAAAACTGACCAATGAAGTACGGATGCACGAGCTTAGCGACGAAGTCAGTGAGGTCGCTTCCCCATGGCCAAAGGACCCGCGTCTCGCTTCTCCCACACAGGCAAGCAATGCCTCTGCTACTTTCATAGACGTGACGATCAGCTACCCAAGGGATTTCGTTAGGATCGCAGCAGAGAACTGGTTCCCGCCTCGGATATTCCGCAGTGAGGAACAACTTAACCGTGAAGCTAATACCCTCGGCTACGCTGAGGCTACCACTTACTATTGCTGTGCCATCGGCTCCAACAGCTAAAGACAGGCTGGGGTAGTTGGCGGACAAACGTGCGCCCTCGCGTTCGAGTCTCTGATGGTGGTCTACCAAGTTCACCACTTCGAGGCATAAGGCTTTGGCATAACTGCGACCGATGCGACTGCTGCTGAAGCCGCCTGCTTTTCTTTTGCCTCCGTGTCAGAGATTGCCTGGTCGAAGTAGTCGGTGTTGAAAACCTTCTTCCATGCCTTCAAGGCCTCCGATCTTCGGCAGCTCGCCCGGTCAAGCACAGCCAGGTGTTCTAGCGAAGTCGTGAGTAACTCCTGGAGCTTGGTGCATTTGGAATCTCCTTCCTCTGCGAGGTTTTCATCCACCACGGGGTGCCTCACCAGTTTACTGACGGCGAGCCGATCCCGAATCGTGGTGATCAGGTTTCGGTAGGCGCGGTCAAGATTCACGTCGTGGATCCAATATTTTTCATCGACGAGAACCGTCAGGATAAACCCGCTCGGCAGGCTGTCGCCGAGCCTGTGTTTGCAGTAGGCCTTCATTAGACGAATCAGCACTCGCATCTGATCGGCTGCGTCTCCGACGCGGAGCCCAACACGATCATCAAACCATTGGTTCACCCCCTTGGGGTCTGATTTTTTCCAGTTAGAACTCGCGATCTCAAAGCGATCTGAACCATCGGGTTCCGCCATTTTCCGGTAGACCGGGATGTCCACATGTGAACCATCGTTGTAGTGGACTCTCACACAGTTCGTCTTCACCTCGGGCGTCGTCTTGAATGATCCGTCATCGACCGCATCCCGAACCATGTTCTTGGCGTCCAGTGGCGTCATGTCTCCACCTTGAGGCCCTTTTAGATCTTCATACAGGAATACGGCGCCGTCATCGATGTCGAAGGCATTCTGCTGCTCCCGCGATGTCATCCTTTTCCGCCTCCGGGATGACGGCATCGCCTAGGGAAGCGACGACGCGCTGGCGCGGGGAGCCTTCGGCATTGCGATAGGATTCGACGAGCTGGAGCAGCGGAGTACCTTTGATAATCTTGGTTCGGAAATACACAACTGAGACGCTAAAGGTGCGAAGAAAGAAGCCAAGGCCTAGAGCTTGGAATTAGGCACTACGAAACGGAATCGAGAAATTCGAGTATTGGTTATCAACGAGTTACGGCGACTAAGTGGGCAAATTATCTCGAAATCAGTCAATTTTGGCCCGCAAATAAGAAACTTGGGCTAAGCGAGAACGGTGTCGAGATTGCGGTGAGCTATGATGAATTCGATGTAAAAATCCGAGGGCGTCACCTCCACCGCCTCTGGAGAGAGCTTCGAGCTTTCCGGGTAAAAGAAGTCAGTCTGAACGGCGGTGCGGCGGTGACTTCTCTCGGCGGAGCCGCCGAGCGCTGCTTTGTTGAGAGCATCGCGTTTCTCGAAGTTGCGACAGAAACCTAGCACTAAGTTTCCACTCAGCCACGCCTAGCGATAGTACTGAGTTATGCTTGAGGATGAAAGTGGTGCGCCTAAGTTTTCGCAGATGGTATGGGACGAACTGTTGTGCTTCATGACCGTGCGGGCAGAGCGCCACGAACTCGCAGAGCCTCTCGTCCAGGACGTGCTCGTTAGGGCGGCTAGGCAGCCTGAGCTTCTTACCGATCCCTTGCGCTTTCGAGTCTGGCTCTATCGAGTTCAAGCCCGTCCGAAGCAGCGCAGACGGGGGCACTCGAACGATTCAGGGCGGGATCGAGCGAGCAGGGGATCGATAAAAGCTTGTCGGGTTCAGACGGAGTCGGAACCAAGCCGCTCACTGTTCTAAGCGTTTTACTTCGACAAACGCGTCTTGATCGAGTGGTCCCCACCCTGAACTGCAAAGCCGATTCACGAAAAGGCGCCAGCCCCGCCGACGATTTTTTTTCGCCAATTTGTTAAGTTCTCGTAACAATCGATGTGGCTACACTGTTAGGGTGATGAGGCTAGCCCTTACCCATCCACCCAATCGACCGCACCAGCGAGAATGCAGACAAAGCGGAGCATCATCAGTCCAACGAAAAAGAAGGCAGCCCCAGTCTCGAACATACTCACGCGCCAAGCGTGAGCATACGTCAGGAACGGGTCGCCCCGAGTCTTGTTGCGGTAGCAGGGGCCTCATATATCAGTAATTGTTGAATATCACCATGCACATATATTTAAAGTAGATAATCTCTACATGTATTACGGGGGAGGCTTTAATGTGGGCCATGCAACCAGAGCTATAACGTATTTATACAGAAATACCACACAAGGTTAGAAGGATTTTTTGGATTCGACTATAATTTACAGAATTAATTGACTTTACTGCCTGCGCGAGCATGGATATTAAGCATTTCCATAACTAGTGTAATTGCAGGGGACGTTTCCGGTCCAAGGGCGGCTTCAAGGCCTTCCCGCCAAAAGCAAATTCCTAGCAGTCAAATGAAGAAACAAAAAAGTAATTTCCTAGCAGTGAAACTTGCAAGAGCAGCCGTTGGAGCATTGTCA
>JBLHHN010000382.1:0-6040 GCA_047616785.1 Verrucomicrobiales bacterium | reverse complement strand
GCAAACAATTTGGACTCAATAAAGTCGTGCTCGTAGGCGATCGGGGCATGCTTACCCAAGCACGCATCGACGAAGATCTGCGCCACCTTGAAGGCTTAGCCTGGATCTCTGCCTTGAATCACAAGTCGGTCAACACCCTCGTCCAAGAAGGAACCATGGAGCCCGAACTCTTCGACGACTACGGAGTGGCCGAGATCAAATCACCCAGTTATCCAGGGGAACGCTTGGTTGTCTGCTACAAACCACCCCTAGCAAAGAAGCGTTCAGAGAAACGTAAGGAACTCATGGCTATCACCGAGATCAAGCTAGCAGAGATTCAGAAAGCAACCCAGCGGGAGAAGAACCCTTATCGAGGCGAGGGCCGAATCGGACGTCGTATCCAGCGCGAGGTGGGAAAGTATAAGATGCTCAAACACTATGAGCTGAAGATCAAAGAAAACGGATTCGAATTCGAGCGAAATGAAGAATCAGTCACCAAAGAGGCCGCCGTCGATGGCTTCTATATTATTCGCGCTGGTAGAATCAGCAGCGAAGAAATGAAATGCGGCGAACTGGTCGATGCCTATAAAAAACTCAGCAACGTGGAGCGAGCCTTTCGGACCTTCAAGTCCGTGGACCTGCGAGTACGTCCGATTCATCATCGAGAAGAAGAGATGGTGAGAGCGCACATATTTCTATGCATGTTAGCATACTACGTCGAATGGCACATGAAAGAAGCCCTCGCGCCCATGCTCTTCACCGATGAAGACAAAGATGTAGCCAAGGCGAAGCGGCAATGTGCCGCCGAGCCAGTCAAGAAATCACCAAAAGCACAGCGAAAAGCAAACGAGAAGACGGCCAGCGACGGGCAACCATTACATAGCTTCACAACTCTGATGGGGAGTTTGCGAGGAATAGTGCGAAATCGCATAGAACCGGGAATCAAAGGGCTACCGGCATTCAGCAAGGAAACGCATCCCCGATGCGGTGCAACGTCGCGCTCTGGAACTCCTCGGGCTTGAACCGGCAGGAGGCTAAAGCGACTTGAGAAAGGAGAAACGGCCTCTGTAGCCAGCAGAGGCCAGTTTTCACTAGTGAAAATCGTTCTCCCTCAACACTTTAGCTTTATTCCGAAGGTGTGATTTCAGTCTAACATCTATCCCGCAGAGCGATGCTCCGTCATCGCCAACTTCTTTGGAATTCTTACGCACACTGCATTGAGAAATCTACGGCTACGACGAAGCGTAGCCCTCCAGGATAGGATGTTGTCGCGACGCGACAAAGCGTGTTAGCCGGGCATTTCAAGGCCCGGTATCCAGACGCACAGGTTCACGTCCCTACGCGGCGCCGATTTGCGATCCGCTCGAACCCGCCGTTAAAACGCAAGCTAACATCGGCTAACATGTCGCGACAGTTGGCGGCTCCGGGCGTTTCACCACACACGAAGCACCGCCTACAGATCCAATGTCAGGTCCAATCGCACCCGAATGAACTCAGCCTGATCTGCTTGTGTCAGACGCACATCAGTCGTCGGGAGATTGAGTGCCGGACTAGCATTCCAATTCTCCAGATCATCGGACAGCTCCAACGTAGCGACGAGATCAGGCCGATTCAGAATTGCGATTTCTAAAACGAACTCACCGTCGACTCGGCGTAGGTCAATCGGTTTGCGATTGGCCACCTTTGGATCGGTGTCGTATGCGTACTCTTCGAGATTGGTCAGGCCATCGCCATCCGGATCTTCGTTAGGGTCACCGACGCCATGCTCCGCCTGCCATAGGGCGTAGCTCGTCATGGGAGATTCGATTTGCGTTCGACCAGCCGGCGTTCCACCGACCTGCTCACTCGCTTGCCAGGACCCGGCACTTTGCCAGGCACGTGGATGGGCTGAAAGATCGTTCGCGACAAGACTGTAGCCCTTGCCATCGGCACTTGGCTCCCAGTCATCCTGAAATTCGAACCGCAGGATGGCGACGTCATAAGGCGCTGGCAGGGAGAGGGTGATGTCCTCGCCGCCATTGTTCAAGCGACCCGTGTAGAGTCCCTCGAGCGGTGCGTCTTTACCATAACGCTGTCTAAAGGCGGCTTCATCGAATGCCAGCACCAGCTGTTCACCAGGAGCAAGCACTCGCTCTGGAAACACAAAGCCAATCCCTTCGGTGAATCGTACCCCGGTGAGATCGAGACTGATATCGATCACATTCTGCAACTCAATGAACTCCGAAGCACCATCTCCTTGAGCATGGAACATGATCTCCGAAATCCGCAGACCATCTAACAGAGCGAGCAGACGGATTTCTTCCATGGCGGAAGGAAATCCCGTTCCTGGCGTCGGGAGAATAGCAGTGCCTCCGTTTCGGAGCTGAGATTGATCACTGGATTGTGGATCCGTGAGAACGAAGTCTCTCAAAGTATCTGCCATATCCCTCAGAAAGAGAGTATCACGCAGACGATCGATACTCAGCCTCACTACGCCATACCCCTGAGCGCCGATGAAACTGTATGGGGCAAACGAGCTTCCACCGGCAACTTCATCACTCAACGTCCAACCCGAGAGATCGACTGGGAGAGCGGCGGCATTGAAGAGTTCGACGAAATCGCTCCCCACCCGAACTTCGGGTGCGCCTAACCATTCTGAAATGGTCACCAGTGACGGATCAGCAAGCAATTGTCGTTCATTGGGTAATCCTGGAGACGGCGGTACCGCCGTCCATTCATCGCCGACACGGCCCAAGGCAAGATCCGAGGCTTGGAGGCCAAATGTGAGGGTATCCATCAGAGTCCCTTGACTGTCCCACACGTAGAGTTCATCGCCCTCGGAATCGATCCCGAATCCTAACTTAGACCCTGAAACGACATGGTAAGCACCGCCTTCCAGACGAACCAAGCCAAAGATGTGCGCGTTGCTTCCATCGGCCTGATCCGAGATCGACCAGCCAACGATATTCACCGCATCCGTGCCAGGGTTCTGCAACTCCACGTAATCCAGGAATTGCCCATCCTCAGAGTAACTCGTTCGATTAGCGGCCAAGACTTCGCTCAGCTGAACGGTGCCAAGATCCGAATCGATTTGCCAAGATTTGGAAACCGTCGCCTCAGCTTCATCCTGCCAATTGCCTGCAAAGTCCTGTCCGATGGCACTCACCGTGTAAGCCTGACCAGGAACCATGTCGGTCAATGTGAGGTCAGCAGTGCGCTTCGTTTCTTGCCCTTGAAAGCCATCGCCAATCGGGATCGGCTCGCTCCATGGCCCCTCATTCACGCGATAACGATAAGCAAAGATCCCTGGCCCGAGGAATGTGAGAGTGACAGAAGACTCGGTGATGCGCGAGCCAGGCTCGCCCATGATGTGAACCCCAGGGCGAACGGTCATCCCGAGATCCTCGCCAAACGGCCCAGCCCTGCGAGCCCCGGCATAGGAAGCCAACGCAAAGTCTCCGTCGCTTTCATTTACAAATCCAGGGGCCCCAATCAGGTTACCCTCACCGAGATCGAAGATCGTTTCCGCACGTTGGGCAACAGTGATATCACTGAGCTGATCATCAACCCAATTGTAGGCAAAGCCTAACGAGCTGACCTTGTCACCTGGAAGGTCGGCATTGCCAATGACGCGCGGGATGGCACTGAGAACATTCCCCCTCACATACGCCCCATCTCCAGGAGTTGCTCCAGGTTCGTCGACATAGAGATTGATCACAGAGCCGATGTTCGGGTTGTCGAAGCGATCGACGAAATCGGCATGTACTTGATGCACGGTATTATACTCGAAGATGGTCGCCACGTTGCGTTTGAGATTGATCGCATGATCGACATCCCAGAAGAGATTCTGTGAGGCGACAATCGTCGCCCGATTCACAGCATCCCCTGTGGAGATCGCATTGGCATAGCCGCGATCGGAGGTCTCGTCATCTTTGACCACATTGAAGAAGATGTTTCCTGCGATGTAGACATCGCCACCCAGATCAAGCAATTCATCGCGAGCTCCGAGGAACCGGTTGTTGAGAACTTGAAGAATGGGCGCTGGCCGCACGCCGCTATCAACATCGATCACGTCATTGTGGCCTTTGTTCGTGCCAAAGACATTGTGTTGGATGATGAAATGGCCATTGGCAGGATAGGCGCCAATGCCCTTGATGTGTTCGCTGATGTTGTCTAGACCAAGCGCGTCCGCGAACTCGTTCTCAGCGAACATGTCAGGGAAGGTGCAGTGTTGAATGATCACTGAAGAGCGATCCGCATAGACCATGCGCAGATGAGTGCCGAGAAAGGTGCAGTGATCGATCAAGGCTTGGGAGCGAATGATGCCGATCGAACCCAGCTGAGATTGAGCATACCCAATGTCCGCATAGGCCACCCGGTTGTCCGGCGACATGGAATCCACAAACTGGATGCCGCCCCAGTGTGGCGGCGCTTGTGGCAGATCGGGTTTGATATCGGCGACGAAAGGCAAACTGGGATCCGTGGTGAATCGGATCCGTTCGTAAGCGGTTCCTTCAGCGATCAGTTTCCCATTCACGGTGATCGATTTCTCAGGAGCGACGTAAACCGTGGTCCCAGGCTCCACGATCAGTGTCACATCGGCCGGAATGACCAGGTCATCGCGCACATGAATGGGGCTTTGTGAGGCAAGCCATGTGACCGTGCCACCCGCAATGGGCACTTCATCAAGAGCCACTAATCGACCGATGTCCGCACGGCTACCGTCATCGTCCAATGGGCTCGTAGGGTCGGCCGCATCACGAGCGAGCGATAACGGAAGCGGACGAAAGTCATTGGAAGCTTCACTAGCAAAGCGCGGCGCTGCCACCACATTGCCAGTACCAGGGAGCTCCGATAGCGAAAGGCTGTAGGCGATCTCGGCCAAACTCGGACCTTCGATCTCCTGGGAGATCGCGCTGAGGATACTGTTTCGAATACTGATCGATTCCGGATTACCTGCAATCAACACGCTGGTCTGGTTCTTCGCCAAAGTGCAATGATCAAGCGATAGGCTAACGGTGTTAAACTCGCTCTTTCCTTGGACACCATAGACGTTGCCGACCATCAAGCAGCGCTTGAGCACCGCGCTCTCACTGTTGATACTGACGCCTTTGTCCGCGCAATCTCGAAAGATACTTTCCCTAATCTCCACATCGGCAGTCAGTGTGTCGAAGCCATCATCATCGGTCACCGCCACGACCAGTCCCTGCACATCAAGACTCGTGCCTGCCTTTGCCCGATGCAGATAGATGCCATCATTGTCATCGGTGATGCCATCTTCTCGGTACTGCCCTAGCATTTCCGTAATGGTCGTATCGCGAACAAGCACGCTTGTATTGCTGGTTTCTGGCCCCATGGCAGCTCGAGAGAAATGGCAGGAGTCAATCGACACATCACTGCCATTCGTCTCCATGATCTTCCCAGCGATATCGCTTACAGCAACGTGCTCGAGCATCACAGCCGTGTCGTCGATATTGAAAGCTGGTCCTGTACTCGTGTGCCCACCGCGCGGCGCATGTCCGGCCCGCGTGACATTCACATAACGGTAAACGGAGTCTCCCCCATTCTCATGATGGATCTCTCCCCAAGGCGCGCTTGGATCCGTGGCCGTGAATGTGATCGGTCGTTCTGCCGTTCCGTTTGCCAGAACAGTTCCTAGCGCATCAATATCAATTCCATCCACACTCAAGGGCGTCGGATTTCCATCGATCAGAACCAAGGTTCCTGGTTGTAGCGTGAGGACATGTCCAGCTCCCACCGTGAGATCTCCGGTCACTCGGACGATCCCATCCCAAGTCGTGGCAACGCCAGGCAAGGTTCCCGAGACCATCGTGATGGGCGCATCAGCGAGACTGGTCACCTCGTGACTCACCTCCAATCCGTGCGTCGCTGCGTTGAGTCCCAGAGCGCTTGCGGTGATGGTGAAATCTCCGGCATCTTGAATAGATCCACGCGCTAGCAGAGACGCTTCGAAGCTGATATCAGAACTCCCCCCATCACCTTGATGCACTTCCACAGCAATCACATTGGCTCCGCTGACCACTAGATTTGCGGGAATGGCGAAGACCGCAAAGGCGTCTTC
>JBLHHN010000381.1:0-6055 GCA_047616785.1 Verrucomicrobiales bacterium | reverse complement strand
ACGCAATCAAGAATCAAAGATCAGGCCGAGATCGGCCTGAAATATGCCATCAAAGTCGCGCATCACTACGAATGAAGCCAGCGAAAATCATTTGCAAAATGATAGTCGCCGCTCAACAGCAGCATCGACGGGTTTTCGGAGGTGCCCTATGTTCTTCATCGCCGAAAGCTTACGCGACGCTCCAAGGGCCGCGATACTCGCGGGTCAGCCACGCTTGATTGCCAGTGCCTTCAGCGAACACATTTGCCGCAGGATCCCACGCCAATTTCTCGCGGTGGTAGTAGGCCTGATTCATCAAGTGACAGCAGATGGCAGAACGCCCGCCGATGCCTTCATGAGTGATCGGTTTCTTGCGACTCACCACACACTCTAAGAAGTCACGGAGGTGATCGCTGCTCTTGTAGAGCTTGATCTTAGGATCTTTGAGAAACGCCTTCTCTGCCTTGATTACAGCGGACTCTAACGAACCACCATCCTCACGCTTTAAGAATTGCGCGATCGTTTCATCGCCTCGCTTGAAACTGAATCCTCCACGAGTGACTTGCACTTCCCCTTCAGTCCCAAAGAAATGCACGCCGATGCTTTCGCCATGCTCCACGACGATCCCATTGGCATAGATCAACTTCGCACCTTTCGTCGCCTTAGGATCTTCTGGAGCAATGGCCCTCACAGGACCACTTTCATCCATGCCGATTCCCCATTGAGCGATGTCCAGATGATGGGCGCCCCAATCGGTGACCATGCCACCACCAAACTCTTTGTAGTCCCGCCAAGATGGGAAATGATCATGGTTGCCGCGTGGACTGAGCACCGAGTTGTAAGAACGTCCTTGCGCAGGTCCTAACCAACGATCCCAATCGAGCCCCGGCTCCATACTTTCTGCAGGAAGATTACAAGGCACCCCGGGAGGGCCAAAGTTACAGACCACTTTCACCACATCGCCAATGCAGCCATTCTGAACGAGCTCACACGCGGTACGGAATCCCGTCATCGAGCGCTGCATGGAACCCGTTTGCAGAACGCGGTTGTTGCGTTTCACCGCTTCAATCACCGCCTTCGCTTCATGAATGTTGTGGGTGAGTGGTTTCTCACAATAGACATCCTTGCCCGCATCCAACGCTGCAATGGTAATGATAGCGTGCCAATGGTCCGGCGTGGCAATGCAGACGGCATCGATATCACGCCGTTCGATCAATTCACGAAAGTCACTGTATGCTTTGCCGCCCTTCCACCCATCCAGTGCACCACGGTCGGCGTAGCGTTTCTCCACTGTTTGCAGAGCCCTTTCGCGACGCGTCGTATCCACGTCACAAACCGCGAGCACCTCCGTCGTCTTGCGGCCTATGAAACCGTTGAGCAGCCCACGATTCTGTTTGCCCACTCCAATGAAGCCCATGGTGAGCCGATCATTCGGTTTCACCTCAGCCGACCAAGCGCCGGAGGGAAGGATCATGGGAGCAGTGGACGCTGCCAGAGCAGACTTCAAAAAACTACGGCGAGTGGGTGCAGGGGTAGGCATGATTGAGAGAATTAAGTTAACATTATAACCCAGCATTACTCAGAACGGCGCGCTCGCCAATCCTGCTCGACCTCTTGGTCTTCCATCTTCGTAGAGACCTTGCCGCTAAACTTGCCATCCTTGAACGCGCCTTTCATGGCGTAAGTCATGGTCCCTCCATTCGGACGGTCACGAGAGACCGTGAAGGAAATCGCATCTCCTTCGATCTTGGCGTTGTCTAACGGAAAGCTACGCTCGGCTGATCCCATCTTACCGGTCACTTCACCTCCTTTGGCAGCGATCGCCAAAGGCATGTCCACGTCTTCACCTTCAGGCCCTTGGATGGTGAAAATCCATTTGCCGATCATCGGCGATTCATCAATGGCGGCCGTTTCGTCGCCGTCTAGCCAACCTTTCAAATGTGGGTCAATCGCATCCGCCCAGATCTTGTAACCTGCTGGAGAGAGATGAAGGTAGTCCGGCATGATCTCCGCAGGAATGAGACCTTCCATCGTCAAGAAGTGATGCCCAATATCCAGATAACGTACTGTGTCACCATTGTCATGCTTGGCCAGCACTTGGTTGATCTGCAAGAGCTTTCCACGTTGCTCATTGATGTTCTCACCGCGAGGGAAGATACCTAACAAGAGAATCTTAGTGTTAGGAGTTTTAGCCTTCAGCTCGGCCACGATTTCCCCTACCCCTTCGATGATCTGCCCTGCCGTACTATCGATCCCGTTCGAGTTGTTGGTGCCGATCATGATCACCGCAGCCTTGGGCTTGATCCCCTTGAGGTTCCCATTCTGCAAACGGTAGATCACATGCTGCGTTCGATCACCACCGATGCCTAGATTCACTGCTTTATAGGCGGCATAACGCTCTTCCCAAATATCCTTGCCGGAACCTTCCCAACCTTGAGTGATCGAGTCACCGATGAAGACAAGTTCAGTGTCTTGCGTGTCTTGAACGCGCTGATTGAGAAGCTTGGCGCGTTCCCCCCACGAACCGCCACCACGCGGGACCGGTGCCATAGCAGAGTGTTTCGGTGCATCGGCGCGCACGTTTCCCACGGCGAAAAGTAGGAATCCTAATGATAGAAGAGATCGGAGTTTCATCAATGCGAAGTTGCCCTTCCCGCATCGCGTTGTCCATGAGATTTGTCGGGTTCTACGAAACCATGATCTCCTTCACCGCACGCGCTTCTTCCACACCCGTGAGACGCATGTCCAGTCCCTGATACTTCACGCTGAGCCGTTCATGATCGAGACCTAACAAATGCAACATCGTGGCGTGCAGATCCCTCACATGCACCACATTCTCCACCGAATGGTAACCCAGTTCATCCGTGTTCCCATAGCTCATCCCTCCCCTCACACCTCCACCAGCCATCCACATGGAGAAGCCTTTGATGTGGTGATCTCGCCCTGGTCCGCCCTTGCCTTGGAACATCGGTGTGCGTCCAAACTCACCGCCCCAGATGACCAAGGTGTCCTCTAGCAAACAACGTGATTTCAAATCCGTGAGCAAGGCCCATGTCGGCCGATCCGTGTGCTTGCAACAGATCTTCATGTAGCGATCCAAATCGCCGTGATGATCCCACCCACGATGATAAAGCTGTATGAAACGCACGCCTCGCTCCGCCAAACGCCTTGCCAGTAGGCAGTTCGAAGCATAGGAGCCATCCCCAGGTTTAGCGCCATACTGTGCCAAGACAGAGGCAGGTTCATTAGAAACATCCATCAGTCCTGGGACCGAGGTTTGCATGCGGAAAGCCATCTCATATGCAGCGATACGCGTTTCGATCTCAGGATCGGCGATGATCGATTGGCGATGCTGGTTCATGGAGCGGATCGTATCGACTAACTTTCGTTGCTGCGCGGCGGACACCCCTTTCGGATTCCTCACATAGTGCACGGGATCTCCGCTAGAGTTGAATTCCACGCCCTGATGGCGGCTGGGGAGGAATCCCGCGGACCATTGGCGTGAAGCGATTGGCTGAGGATTCCGGCCGCCCACCGAGGTCAGCACGACAAAGCCCGGCAGATCATCGCACTCACTACCCAAACCATAATTCACCCACGACCCCATGGAAGGCCGACCACTGATCGCGGTCCCAGTGTTCATGAACGTGTGCGCGGGATCATGATTGATCTGTTCCGTGACCATCGACTTCACCACACAGATCTCATCCGCGAGCTTCGCTTGCCAAGGCAGGTAATCGCTGATCATGAGCCCACTCTGACCATGACGACGAAAGCCAATGAGCGGGCCCTGACATTTCAACTTCTGTCCCTGCAGCTGCGCAATCGGCTGGCCCTTGGTGAAGGACTCAGGCATGGGCTTGCCATGCACCCGAGCCAGCTCCGGCTTGTAATCAAAGGTCTCCAAGTGCGAAGGCCCACCTGCCATGCACAGAAAGATGACTCGTTTCGCTCTGGGCGCGAGATGAGAAATGGTCACGCCGAGAGCCTCACGTTGTGTCATGGAAGCCAACGCCGCCGCCCCCAGTCCAACGCCAGTTTGGCTGAGAAAAGCTCGCCGATTGAGAAGAGAGGATGGGCTGTCCATGTCAGTTGCGCGTGATGGTCTCATCGAGATTGAGCAAGGCGCGTGTCACCGCTGTCCAGGCGTCCTCTTCGTTGCTATCCTTCTGTGAGAAGCGCAGCTCTTCGAGCAGCTGACGTTCCCTCTCATCTGGCGCACGGCACAGCGCAATGAGAAAGGCACGATTCAAGCGCTTCGTCATATCGGCAGGCACTTCACGGATCAGCCGCACCGCGAAGGCCCGAGCCGCCTCCACAAAGGTGGGATCATTGAGCAATGTCAGAGCGGCCGTCGGTGTATTTGACTGCTCACGCATGGCGGTGCATTCCTCCCGACTCGGAGCATCAAACGCACGCATCATGGGATGAAGAAATTGACGCTGCCAATGCACGTAAACGCCACGTCTCCATTGCTCTGGCCCTTCGTCATGTTTGTATTTCCGCTGTGGAAAGTTGAGATGCCGGTAGTAACCCTTTGGCTGGTAGGGCTTCACGCTCGCTCCACCAATTCGCGGATCCAACAGCTCACTCATGCGAAGCGCTCCATCACGGATCATCTCCGCAGGCAATCGAAACCGCGACTGACGCGCCAGTAGACGATTGTCAGGATCACGTTCACGCAACGCCTCTGAGGCAATCGACGATTGCCGGTAAGTTCGACTCATGACCAGCTGTTTCATCAGCGCCTTCACATCCCATCCACTGTCGACAAACGTATGCGCCAGATAATCTAACAACTCCGGATGAACCGGCGGCTCTCCTTGCCCGCCGAAATCATCCAAGACTTTCGCCACGCCATTCCCGAACATCAAATACCAGAAGCGATTGGCAAAGACCCGCGCAGTCCGGAGACCAGAATCCCCTTCCGTGAGCCAACACGCGAGATCCAATCGAGTCGCTCGACGATTCTCCACCGCTACCTGACCAAGGAACGCTGGAACCGCAGGCTCGACGACGTCACCACTATCATCCAACCAATTTCCTCGAGGCAAGACACGGGTGATTCGAGGTTCCTTCGCCACGGTGATCATCGTCATCCGAGCCGCCGCTTTGAGACGATCCCGCTTTCCTTCGAGTTCCTGGCGCTTGCTTATCAAAGCCTTGCGTTTCTCTACCGAGGCAGGAAGACAAGCCTGCAATTCCGCTTCGCACGCTGACAATGCGGACTCGACCATTGAAACCTCGCGTCTTTCGCGCTTTGTCAGAACGGCCAACTCTGGCGGGCGCTTCGTGGGCAAGTCATTGGTCCCCACTTTGAAATGTTTCTCCTCATCAATGTCGGCAAAGAACGCCGACATCGCATAGAAATCTTGAATGCTATATGGATCGTACTTGTGATCATGACACTGCGCACAACCCAAGGTCGCTCCCATCCAGACCGCTGCCACATTCCGCACGCGATCCGCTGCGTAGATGGCCAGGTACTCCTTCTTCTGCACCCCGCCTTCGTGAGAAGTCTGTAAGAGTCGATTGTATCCCGTCGCGATCTTCTGATCGACCGAACTCTCAGGGAGAAGATCACCCGCAAGCTGCTCACGGGTAAACTGGTCAAACGGCAAGTTCTCATTGAACGCATCAATCACATAGTCACGATAGGGAGAAATGTGATGGTCTTGATCGCCATGATACCCGACCGTGTCAGCGAACCTCACGAGGTCCAGCCAGTAGATAGCCATGCGTTCACCAAAGTGATCTGAGGATAACAGACGGTCGACCACTTTTTCAAAGGCCCCCTCCGAGGCCTCCGTGAGGAACGCTTGGGTCTCTGCAACTGAAGGTGGCAGACCTGTGAGATCATAAGACAACCGCCGCAGTAATGTTCCCTTGTCCGCTTCTGGTGACGGAGCAAGCCCTTCTTTCTCCATGGGCTCGAGAATGAAAGCATCGATCTCATAGCTAGCCTGAATTATTCACGTAAGATAAGTGTTGTACATTGTAACTTGTTGGTTTACAGTGTTTTATGGATACAAAAGAGGGCAATTCGGATAAGGAAAAGAATATTTCTGTCGGTGAG
>JBLHHN010000380.1:0-6059 GCA_047616785.1 Verrucomicrobiales bacterium | reverse complement strand
TGCTGGCATTGCGCGATTTCGGCCTCGCTGATGGCGGGGCGAACGTCCAAGCGCAGGCGAGACGCGCTTCCAATGGCGGATGGGATGTCGAGATGGTTCATGCCACCATCACATCGCATTTTCGAGGTACTTTGTTCAGCGAGAAAGCTAACTTGCTTTCAATCAAACACTTACACGGCACTGACCAATGGCCCTGGAGCCAACACAGGCTCGAACCATTTGATATCGCCTCCATCGTCCTCGACGCCAGCGCTTTTCAAGCTGGCCTTTTCCACGCGTGGCAGGGGCTCGTCCATGTCATGGAAGATCTCACCCTTCCCGCATCCAACACGCTAACGATCGCTCCAGGAACGCGCATCCTCGTCGCACCCGGCGTCAGCTTGACCCTAGAAGGATCCTTGCAATGTGAGGGCAATGAGCAAGAGCCCATCGGGTGGGCTTGCCTGGATCCCGATGATGTTTGGAAAGGCATCGTCGGCGATGGCACTTCCGCGACGTTCGCCTTCACCCATATCAGTCAGGTCGAGACCGGTTTCTCTCACCAAGGAGATGGCACCTTGTCCATGGTTCACGGAACGATCCAAGCAACAGTCCATGCGTTGAATATCGATCATCCCGATTCGAGCAACGCCATCGCCGATTGCCGCTTTGATAGTGAATTGTCTGCAGTCTTCATGTCGAACAGCACGGCGACTTTCGAACGTGTCACGGTGCGTGCACAGAATGATGCGTTTGTGACGTCCGAGTCACAACTCACGATTCTCGATTCCGTGATTGAAGGTGCCCAAGGCATTGTTCACACCGGTGAACTTGATCTGTCAGGCTGCCTCATTAAGAGCGCTGGAGGCACAGGTCTTATCGCTGGTGGTATTTCCCAGTAGACCACACTCTGTTTATCAATTGCCCAGTTGCGGTGCTCGTGCCGACTGGATCATTCGAAGGCGATCATCTGACGATTGTCGGCACTGTCGGAATTCAAATAGACGACTCCGCTAGTTCCGTGGCAATCACTTCGAGCATTCTTGACGTGAGCATGGTCGCTACCGGCAACACGGCTCTTCTAACCACCCAAGACATCCTAACGCAAGATCACCAATTCGTAGAGGCAGCGGTTGGAGATTATCGACTGCAAGCATCCTCTCCAGCGCGCGGCGCGGGACCCGAGGGCGTCGACATCGGCGCAATCCCTTACGCCGACCCTTTGGCGGGATTGGGAACGACTATCCGATGGCGCACGGAAGACAGCCCGTTTCACCTTACCGCAGACGCCACAGTGCCCGTTGGATTTCAGCTCCAGATCGATCCCGGCGTCCATATCTATGTCGATCCTGGCGTAACTCTGACGGTGGAAGGCACATTAAAGATCTTGGGAACAGAACACCAACGCGTGCGCTTCTCGCACCATCCCGAAGCAGGCATCCAAGATGACCCCCTCTTGCCAGGCATCCAATTGGGAGCACCCAAATGGGCGGGCGTCCGACTAACTGATTCCCTGTCCTCTGAGAATATCATTCAATACGCGGACTTCATCAACGCCCAGCCTCTAAACAATCAAGGTAGCGTCGGGGTAATTCGTTCCGAATGCCTGATTGATCATTGCACGTTCTCAGGAACACATTATCGCATGGTCTATGGGCGTAACTGTTCGCTCACCGTTCAGTATTGCACTTTCCCTGACATGTTCGCACCGGACGAAGATCCCGTCGCGCTGCGGCTCGATAATGTTGCCGAACAATTGAAAGTGGAATCAGCCGATTTCCCAGAGATTCAGAATGACCCACGCTTTCTTGGAGGCTTTCCTGTCGGCGGTCATTTCAGAGTCTATCACAATGAATTCTTCGGCAATAAAGGACACAATGATGTCTTCGATGCCGATGGCGGACGTTGGGGGGTCAGTCCTGTTCTCGATTGCCGTTACAATCATTTCCATGGACCGGTAGAAGATGAACATATCGATCTCGGTGGCGATGCCTACATCGCCTTCAACACGTTTGAAAAAGTCGATAAAGACAAATTCACTTCGGACCGCGGCTACGCCAATGCCATTTCAACTGGGGATCGCGGCAGCGGCACCACGGTCGTGGTCGCTGGCAATGTCTTCCGCAATGTCGATCACGCCATCAATTGCAAGGTCAACACCGGCACCATCTTCGAGCACAACACCTGTTTGGATTTCAATCGAGACTATAGCTATTCTTCAGGGGCTATCCAGCAAGATGTCCTCTGCTCAGCAGTGAACCTCTTTGTTCCAGAAGATTTCAATCCCACGCCGGGAGACGGAGCCTACATGGGTTTCAATGTTTTCTATGGAAGTGAGTTCGGACTTTTCACGGGTCCGTCCATGTTCCCTCGATTGATCAGTTGGGCCGATCGCGATCAGGCTGCAAGACCAGCCAAGACAAGCCGCGTGCAATTCTATCACAACCTCATCGACCCGAATCTCTTGGACGACACCATCGGTTCGCGCCACTCAGGCGGCGTGTATGACCCAAGCTGGGGTGAAGGGAATGTGATGGGCGCGCCAGGCAGCCGAGAGGCCGCCTTCGATCTTCCATTCGGTGCCGAGATCGCTGAATGGGCTTATATTGAAGATGGTCCTCGACGTGGCTCGGCCAGTTCCGAGGCCACGTTCGTCATCGGTGGCCCAGGCATCTTCGCCTACCGCTGGCGTTTGAATAATGGCGAGTGGACAGAGCCTATCAGTATCGCCCCAGATCAGTTTCCCCGCAACGCACCCACCGTGCGCACCCATCTGCTAGAGATCCAAGATCTTCTGCCCGGCAACCAACGCTTGGAAGTGATCGGCCAAGACTTTGCCGGAAATTGGCAACCAGAGGATGCGGCAACGGCACGTGAATGGACCGTCGCCCCCAACTGGAGCGATGTGGTTTTGAACGAGATCAGAACTGTCGGTGAGGACACCGTCGAGTTGCACAATCTAGGAGACCAGACCAATCTCGCTGGCTGGAAATTGGCTGAAAGTGAAGATGACAATGATCCTTACATCTTCACCGAAGATAATAGCACCATGGACCGAGACGGCTTCATGGTTCTCAACGAGGTGACCTTGGACAAGGATGGCGATAGGATACTTTTCATCGATCCTGACGGAAACGTGAAGGATGAGATTCGTTTCGGTCATCAGATCGAAGGCTACACTCTGGGACGGTTTGCCGGCGAATGGACTCTCACTGAGGACACCATCGGAACCGCCAACACCACACCCGTCCTTGGAGAGCCCAGCAAGCTTCACATCTCAGAAGCGCTCGCCACAGGCGAACAATGGTTCCGCGATGACTGGATAGAACTGCACAATCCTACAGAATCACCCATTTCTCTCGATGGGCTTCGCCTCACGGACAATCCCTATGGCGATCCCACGGCTCATGTGTTCGAGCCTCACACTTACATTGCTGCCATGAGCTATTTGAAACTCATCGCCGATGGATCGAAGGCAGAAGGCCACGTGAATTTCTCGCTTGATGGCCAAGGAGAATCTCTAGCTCTGACCGATCCACAAGGAGAAATCATCGACCTCGTGTTGATCACGCCACAGACCGATGATCAATCAATCTCTTGGCAGGCCGATGGCACTCCCAGTTACCCCGCGTTTCCCACCGATGGATTCGCGGCAAGCAATGAAGAGATCGACCGCATGCGCGGCTTCATCGACCATTTGCGTGTCTCAGAAATTCTCTACAAACCCACAAACGGAAGCGACGACGAGTTCATCGAACTCACCAACACCGGAGAAACGGCGCTCGATCTCACCGGCGTCCGCTTCACACGCGGCATCTCATTCACCTTTCCCGAATACACCTTGGAGCCCGGCGCCTACGTCATCCTAGCAAAGAATGCTGCCGCCCTCACACAGCGCTTTCCCGCTGACGCTCTTCCGATAGCAGGCGAATATGGCGGCAAGCTCGACAACAGCGGCGAATCGCTCACCCTCACCTTACCAGAGCCCTTCGGCGCAGCCATTCTCGACTTCCGCTATGAGCCCATCGCCCAAGAAGGCCACTCCATCGAGCTCACCGATCTTACCACGCTCGACTGGCAAAGCAGCCCCTCCGCCGACGGCAATCCAGCAGACGCCCAATCAGGCGGAGTAGCCCCTCCCGAGAACTACCACACCTGGGCCGCGAAAAACAACATCACGAACCCTAACAGTGATACCTACAACGACGGATTGCCCGCCTTACTCGAATACGTGCTAGGAGGTGACCCTACAATCAAAGATGCGCTGAACGCCCTCACCGTATCCCCAAGTGAAGTCATTCTAACACTCGCCAAAGAGGATGTGAGCCTCATCTATGTCATCGAAGAATCCTTCGATCTCAAAACATGGCAGCCTCTAGCAGAACTCCTTTCTGAAGATGGGTGGCCCCCTAAAGTGACCAGCCTCAGCCTCCCCAATGGCAAACAGCAAATCACGGTCCCGCTCAACGATGCCCCACGCCCCCGTTTCGTCCGTCTGGTTGTGAGCATTCTTTAGAAATTGCCCCCCGTCCACGGTACACCGCCAATCCACAAAGAATCAATATAATCAACGCCAAGTAATCGTTGCGCGGAGAGGTCGAAGCGAGGCGCTGAATTCAAAACGAGTTCAAGCAATTCATGGCCGACAGACTAACCCGCAGCAATCAGATCGCCGCATCAGACAGCGAATAGCAATGATTTTCCGTATGGCTGCCGATACTTTATCTCTGCTTCTCCCCGCCTCTGCGGTGCCCGATGCTATTGATTCTGCCGCAAGAATCGGGGTATTCCGACGTCCCGATTCGTCTTTCTGAGCGCAATTTTATAAAATTGGGAACCTCACGGTACCTCGCCCTGTATCATAGGGTAAGATGCAACCATCATCCGAGGACGATACTCAACTCATTGCGAAAGTTCGCCGCGGTGACCGTGAAGCCTATCGTTTTCTCGTCGAAGCCCATCAAGACCGTGTTTATCGTGTCTGTCTCCACACGCTCAGTGACCGGACCCAGGCCGAAGATCTTGCGCAGGACACTTTCACCAGAGCCTATCAGAAGCTCGATCAGTTCGACGCCGCGAAAGGAACCTTCTTGGTATGGATTCTCACCATCGCCCGTCGGATATCTATCAATGCCCTCAAGAAACGTACGCCTCTCACTCTCAATCATGTGCCAGAGACGATCAGCGCATCGAAGGATAGGCCAGACGCTCATGCTAGCCGATCCGACACTCTCGCGGCGCTTGATGACGCCCTAAGGAAACTGTCAGACGACCACCGGCGCGCGTTCGTTCTTGCTGAGATCGAAGAACTGTCTCACGGCGAAATCGCACGCATCGAGGGAATTACTGTCGGCACGGTGAAATCTCGAATCAGCCGCGCCAAGCAGATGCTACAAGGGCGCATCCAACCCATCTACGAAGAAATCAACGACCTCACATGATGAAAGATCTACCCGACGACCACTACACGGACTGGCTCCGCGAGAAGCAAGCGGACCAAGCACCCGAGGGTTCTTCTAACGCAGTCATGGACGCCATCAACGCAGAACCCACACCTGCCCCAGTGATCACACGAGGCGAGTCCCTAGCCTTCTGGGCCAAGGCGGCACTTTTCACTTTGGCGGCCGTCGTGGGTGTCAGCCGCTACGCCGTGCTCATCTTCTGTCTCTTCTTTTCCTAATCCAGATCACTATGAACACGAACACACAGCCTCTCAAAAAGCCACGCAAGCCTTCGGATGCCGCGAGTTTATCTGCCATGCTTCCCGGTCTCGGGCATCTCTATTGCGGAGAATTTCAGCGAGGCATCCTTTGGATGGGAGCCTCCATCATTCTAATGATCGCGGCAGTCTTCTCCCTATTGGTCAGTCCAACGCGAAGTGGATTCACTCTAGCCATCTCCTTTCTCCTCATCGATCTCGTCGTATGGACTGTCTGCGTGATCCAATCGTGGAACAATGTCGTTGCTTTAAGGAAAACTGCAGAATTGGGGCTTGAATCGTGAGGGGTGGATGTTAGAAATACGTCACCGATAGACCAACTTCAACCCATCACTACTAACCATTCTATAATTACCATGGA
>JBLHHN010000379.1:0-6061 GCA_047616785.1 Verrucomicrobiales bacterium | reverse complement strand
GGCGAGTCTGGTGAGCGCGTTGCCGATATTTGGGTGGAAGTGGCAGAGCATTTGGAAGCCAAGATGACGTCCATCACGCTCCAAGAGATGATGTCTAATGAGGGTTTGCTAGAATACTATATCTAAACGGCTGGCAATTCGCACACCGGCAAAGCGGCAACTTCGGCGCGCACGGTTTCTGCTAGCGGCGTGCTCAAGTAACGTTCGGTTGGGCTTGGAGCAATGACGACGATGCGCTTGCCTGCCATGTCCGGGCGCTTGGCAACATTGATCGCGGCCACGACATTGGCTCCGGTAGAGATGCCGGCGGGGATGCCTTCTTCTTCGGCAAGACGGCGTGCCATGACGAAGGCCGCGTCGTTCGAAACGAGTTCGACCCCATCAATGATGTCTTTGTTGAGATTGTTAGGAATGAAACCGGCGCCGATGCCTTGAATCTTGTGAGGACCTGGCTTGCCGCCCGAAATGACAGGGCTGTCCTCGGGTTCAACCGCGAAGGTCATCATGTCGGTGCGGCTCTTCAGCACTTCAGAAACGCCTGTGATCGTACCACCCGTACCGACACCAGCGACAAAGGCATCAATGCGACCTTCGGTCGCATCCCAAATCTCTTCTGCCGTGGTGCGGCGATGCACCTCAGGATTGGCCGGATTGTTAAACTGCTGCGGATTAAAAGCCTTATCGCCGTACTCGTGCGTGAGAAGTTCCGCTTTTAAGATGGCACCACCCATGCCGCGTGGTCCAGGAGTGAGCACGACTTCAGCACCTAACATGCGCAACAAAATGCGGCGTTCCACTGACATCGTCTCCGGCATGGTCAAGATGCAACGGTAACCTTTGGTGCGACAGACGAATGCTAGAGCGATGCCTGTATTGCCAGAAGTTGGCTCGATGATCACCGTACCATCTTTGATCTTCCCATCGCGCTCGCCAGCCTCGATCATGGCAAGACCGATGCGATCTTTCACGCTAAAGAGTGGGTTGAAGAACTCAGCTTTGATGATGATCTCGGCATCGGCACCTTCAGTGACTTTGTTCAAACGAATGAGCGGCGTGTTTCCGATCGTTCCAGTGATGTTGTTCGCAATCTTCATGATAGGTAAGCGTTAGATTTGGAAGTCTTGTTGTTCAGAAGGGAGATGAAGACCGCACTCGCGCTTGGACCCATCGAAACGTGTTTCTTCGGCGTTCATACCTTCCAGCAAAGGCTTTGTCGAGTGCCAATCCCCGACGGAGACGTAGCCATGACTCACCAGTGGATGCCGTGGAAGGTCGTGTTCATTCATGTAGGCAGCGACTTCTTCGTCTGTCCAATCGAGGATCGGATAGAGCTTCATCGTCGCCTTCTGTTGTTCGGCAAAGCCGCGCTCAGCACGCGTGGCTGACTGGGAACGACGCAGGCCGCTGATCCAAGTCGTGGCGCCCAATTCCTGCAAGGCGCGGTTCATGGGCTCAACCTTGGTGAGAATGCTATATTTCTCAGCGCCCTTCTCACCCTGCTCCCACAGCTTGCCATAAAGAGCTTCCAACCGCGCCGCACTGTAATCGGGATGGTAGGTGCGAACGTTCAGGTCCCAGGTCTTGATAAGCCGTTCGCTAAACTGATAGGTTTCGGGAAAGAGATAGCCTGTATCAATGAAGATGATAGGAATCTCCGGCGCATTCTCCTTGAGCAAGTGCAGCATGATCGCGGCTTGCGCCCCGAAACTCGTCGAGGCGACCAGCCCCTTCGATTGCTGCGCAGCAATCGCGCGGATGCGCTCTGCTGCGGACAAGTTTGCCCACTCCGCGCTCACGCGCTCGGCCATGACACCTGTCTCTAGCCGTAGGGGCGCATTCATCTTACTTGGTCTCTCCGAGGTTGGCGTGGAAATTATTGCCGGCAGTCGTCTCCTTGATAATGCCTTTGCGAATCACAAAGTCACCAAAGCGCTCGCCGTTTTCGCGTTCTTTCGCGTAGCTCTCAATCATCGGCTGCAGCATCGGCGCGAGCTCCTCGCTCTTCACTGACTGCTTGTAGAGTTTGTTCAGGCGATTGCCAACAAAGCCACCGCCGAGATAGAGATTGTATTTGCCAGGAGCACGACCCACCATCGCGATCTCTGCAAGGTAAGGACGCGCACAACCGTTAGGGCAACCCGTCATGCGGATGGTAATGGCATCCTCGCGCAAACCCGCATTTTCAAGCAGCCTGTCTAGCTGAGTCACCAAGTCCGGCAAGTAACGCTCGCTCTCCGCAAGGGCGAGCCCGCAGGTTGGCAAGGCCACGCAGGCCATGGAATTCAATCGCATACCACTGCAGAGGTTGTTCTGGTCCAAGCCATACTGAGCCAGCGTCGCGTCGATCTTCGCCCTCGTTTCTACGGAAGCGCCACCAATGATCAGGTTCTGATTCGCCGTCAGGCGGAAATCGCCGTCGTGATAATTCGCGATTTCGCGCAAGGCCGTGCGCAACTTGTAAGTGTCCGTGTCGAGCACCCGGCCATTCTGAATGAAGAGCGTGTAATGATGTTTCCCATCGGTGCCTTCCGTCCAACCGTAGCGATCGCCATTGTGATCGAACGTGAACGCACGTTCTTCGCCTAACTTGTAGCCTAAGCGCTCCTCAACCTGATCGCGGAACCAATCGAGCCCGCGATCTTCAATCGTGTACTTCAATCGCGCATGCGCACGGTCGGTGCGATCACCATAGTCACGCTGGACGGTGACAATCTGCTCCGCCACTTCCACCGCTTGTTCCGGCGTGCAGAAGCCAAGCATCTGAGCAAGGCGGGGGAATGTCGCCTCTTTGTTATGCAGCATGCCCATGCCGCCACCCACGGTCACATTGAATCCGACCAATTTGTCGTCTTCGATGATCGCGATGTAGCCGAGGTCATGAGCATAGATATCCACATCATTGCTAGGCGGCACTGCCACCACCGTCTTGAACTTCCGTGGCAAGTAAGTCTTCCCGTAAAGTGGCTCTTCCTCTTCCGGCTCTTTCGTGATCTTCTCCTTGTCTAACCAAATCTCATGATACGCCCCCGTGCGTGGCGAAAGATGATCACTGATCGCCTCCGTCACCTTCTGCACTTCTGCATGCACGTGAGACTGATAAGGATTCGGATTGCACATCACATTCCGGTTCACATCCCCACAAGCCGCCAGCGTGTCTAGCAAAGTCTCATTAATCTCCTTGATCGACTGCTTGAGGTTGCCTTTGAGCACGCCGTGAAGCTGGAACGCCTGACGCGTCGTCAGCTTGATCGTCTCATTCGCATGTGCGCTCGCCAGCCCATCCATGTCCAGCCACTGCTTCGGCGAGCACACACCGCCCGGAACCCGAACGCGGATCATGAACGCGAAAGCCTTCTCCTGCTTTGCTAGACGACGTTCCTTCCGCAGATCACGATCATCCTGCTGGTAGATTCCGTGAAATTTCGTCAGCTGGGTGTCGTCCGCAGAGATCGCGCCCGTGGATTCATCGGCCAAGCCCTCGAGAATTGTTCCTCGGAGGAAATTGCTCTCTAGTTTGAGTTCTTCGTTCTTGTGCGGTGGTTTGTCGTCAGTGGAGGTGGCCATGAAATTCGAATCCTTAGTAATTAAGTCATCTTACTAAGGATTAGTTTTCCCGTCCTGCAAGTGGAGATTTCGGAGATCTTCTGTCGACGCTATTCGTCCTCCTCGTATCGAAGCCGAAAGAACGGGCGCTTTTCAGTGACGGGCCAGATCGTGGCTTCCATCACGTTTCCACGCCCTTCGATGAACTGCTCCACGGTCGAAATCGATTTTGAGCACCCAGCATCCACGAACTCGGAATCTAGATCGCTCCCCAATCGGCACGGCTCGAACTCCATGGGCCATGTCTGGTAAATCCCATCGAACCTTCGCCAAGAGCAAGGAATCATCCATCGCCATGACCTCCAAAGTTTGTCTGTCATCGATTATCAATGGATCAGAACCAGCGAACGCTTCGGCGGCGTTTGGAATTCCGTCATTGTCAGGATCCAGGTGGGCACCCCTGACGGAGTACTCTGCATCTCGATCATTCAAAGATTCTGCATCAAAGCGGCTCATCGCCCATATCTGAAATGCCGAAGCCACCACGTCGAGCGTCATCGGCACCCACGGAGACCATAGCCCATTCTCGTCCGCTGCGCGCACTACCATTGTTACGCTTCCCTCAATGTTGGGCTCAAAGTCCAATGTGAGTGTGTTCGATTGTGGATCGACGATTTCGGTGAAATTGGGAATGGAAGTGCTCAGCACCGTCGTCTCGTAGGTAAGATTTGGGCCACTTTCCGAATCTGCGAAGTCGTTCTAAAGCTGGATGACTGGCACCGCGTTGACGCGCGATTCTATAGAATCTGGTGTTAGTGTAATTGAGATAGTGTTAATTTCCGGGCTCGGTCTGATGGTTTGGGCTGGAGTCGCGGCAAGGAACGCGATCAACTGCGCCCCTGACTGGCGTGACCGATGCCAGCGGCCGCAACTTTGGTCTGCATCCAAGCTGCGAACGTCTCGCCGAGATGTTCAATAGCACCGGCAACTACGCTGGAAAGAAACGTCACTCTGCCTTGGCTCACATTAGGACGATCAGTGATCCCGTCACGAACAAGTCCGAGTATATCAATGCGACGAAGAGACTGCCCAAAGCCCTCTTTTCCCATCGCGATCAGATCGAACAATGGCAGGCCTCGGTGCCACAGGGAATCGACGTCTTGTCAGGATGGGGCGGACGCGCCGCCGAGGTCTTGCACTCGACGTTTAACACTGAGCAGACCGGCGGTTTCTACATGCCGATGAACTTCTGGTTCAGCGGGAACAGTCCTTTTCAAACAGGTGTGAGTGAGGGTCAATTCGTCATCACTGCCAATGGCGCGCTCAATCTCACCTCGCCAGCAGCTGGAAACAGCAGCGCCACCGGCGTCCTTGCCAAAAGAACGCGGCCCTCTCCAGCATTCTCGGCACGGCCATGGCTGATTACTATCGGAATCTTATGCAGCAGTCCTTTGGTAACATCACGCGCAATAGCATCGAGCGCGGCGTGACGTTTCAAGAGGAATTCGACAACCCAGGCACCGTCAATGGCATCAACGTGCAGGATGCTCTGGATGCGGCGGGATTCCCCAACCATTATCTCGCGAATAACCTCAAGGCCGAATGGCACCAGTTTAGACGGCTTCATCGAGGATTTTTCTAGGGGGGGCATCTCGGAAATGCTCGAAATAGCTGTGCCTGGGTTTTTGCAACCATCCGTAACTTTTCGGTCTTCGCTTCTTCTTGCGTGGCTCGTTTCGTCCTGGACGCTCGATCAATACTCGCTCGGCGATCCGCCTTAGGGCGGGCAGAAAAATAAGAACGCGCTTGGAAGTGTATTCTATCCAGTCAGTGGGCATATCGATCTTAGATCCCATTGGATCTCCTACTTGTATTGAGCCTAAGGAGCGCCCCAACCCTAGTTGTGCTAGTAATGTAATTACCCTTTACTTGATCATGATTAGGGTAATTATGTCATTATGCGTAAGTCCTCATTCTCTTCCGCAACCCTCCGTGACTTCCTTGGCCAGCGCTTCATCGCCACACTCGACCAACTCAAAGATGCCATCGGTTCACCCACCACTTCTACCGTTTTACGCAAGCTCCGCGAACTGGGGTATCTTTCTAGTTATTCTCATCGCGGCGGCTACTACACTTTGCTCACCGTTCCCCAATTCGACGAGCAAGGCCTATGGCAGCATCTCTCGGTAGGGTTCTCTAAGCACGGTAACCTGATAGCCACCTGCCAGGTTTTGATCGATGAGTCTAAGTCTGGCATGACCACTAAACAGCTCGACCAACTTCTTGGAGTCGAAAGCAAGCGCGCCCTCAATCAGCTTCATCACCAAAGCCAAGTAGTCCGCCGCAAGTTCGACGGAGTTTACGTCTATCTGGCCAAGGATTCGCAGCGAAGCCGATCTCAAGAACTCACACGGTCTAACCAAACGATGCATGACACACTGGGCATCTCAGCGGGCGCCAATCCAGATGAAATTCGTGCGGCCATCATTCTGTTCTTCAGCGTGCTGGACGAAAAGCA
>JBLHHN010000378.1:0-6073 GCA_047616785.1 Verrucomicrobiales bacterium | reverse complement strand
GATCACTTCAAGGTCTGCACGAAAGCGATGACATCGGCAAGCGCTTGGTCACTCAATCCCGCTTCCAAACCTTCGGGCATCAACGAGGTCTGGGCGCTTTCTAACGTTTTCAAATTGGCACGCAAGAGTTGGCGCTCACTTCCGTCCAACAACTGAAATGTCAGGGTGTTTCCCGTTTCACTCTTGAGAATGCCGTACACCACATCGTCATCTCCAGCGGTCGCGGTGTATGCCATGTAGAGCGGCTCCACCGCGCGATTGGGATCCAGGATGGCGGCATAGACCGCCTCGGAGCTGCGATTGGTCAAGGCACGCAGATCCGGACCGATCTGTTTGCCAACATCGCCGATCTGATGGCAGATCGCGCAACTCTGCACGAAGACTTCGCGCCCATGGCTGACATCGCCCGTCAATTTCAAAGCACCCGCCCGTTGCTTCATGGCCTCTGCGCGGCGCGGTGGTGCTTGCAAGAATTCCGCAGCCTCTGGAACACGTTTCAAGAGACGCTCTCGTTGGCCCGCATTGAAGTCTCGATTCGTCAGCGCGCCCTTCTTCAGATGCGCCAAGAGCGCGGCGGCTTCGGATTCTAACAACGCATCAAGAACGGAGCTGCGCAAGCTCGGCGAAAGCGAGGGCCATTTCCCCAACAAGATCTGAGCTGCATTCGGCCGTCGACTTTGGCGAAGCACTTCCACCGCGGTGCTTTGAATCTTCAAAGACTGCTGCGGATCCAGAAAGGTCTCTAAAATGGAGGCTTCCTTGACCCAGACATCATCAAGATGACCAAAGATGCCCAGAGCATCACAGCGCAGATCCTCTGACTGCGAGACATCAAGTGAAAGCCGCCGCGCCTGCATGAACATCGGAGAGACCGCAGGAGAAACCTCCCCATTCGAGAGATTCAGCCAATGTGCTAGAAGGCGAAATTCCAACGCGCCCCATTCAGGATCTTTCCTTCCGAAAATACCTCGCAACAAGGTCGGCTGATCATCCTGATACGCAGGCGCCATGCTCAAGAGTCCCTTGAGCAAGCGCTCATTGGAACGCAATTGATCGGCAGCCGAAGCCATTTGGTGATAGTGCTTGGGCGCGGAACTGAGAATCGCCGCCATGGTGAAATCATCGATCGCCTCCTGCTTCGCCAGCTCGATGAGAGCAGCCCCTGCCATTTCTCCCGAGCGTTCGCCCAGTTCGTAGGCCAATTGCAAACGCACCTCCGCATCCGAATCCTCCACGAACCGCACAAGGTCTTCGGTCGAAGCAAAGGAAACCGCAAAGCGCCGAATAGCCGCATGCGGATCGCGCAAGGCCGCACTGACAATATCCGCACCAAGTTCAGCGCTGCTCAAGGTGGCAAGAGCCTGCAACCGCGCTTGCGGCAGCTCATGACGCGTCATCGCCTCAAGCGTTGGCCTGGCTAGCAAGGCTCCTCCATCGACTAACAAACGCTGTGCCGCATCACGCACCACGCCATTGGCATCTGCCAAATGGGGCACCAAGGATTCCGCCGATGCCTTGGCCAGCTCAGGAATCGCCTTACGCTTCTGATCCTTCTTCACCACGCGGTAGATGCGACCACGGTTTTCGCCAAAGCGATAGAACGGCTTCAACTCCTCTCGCCCGACCTCTGGCAACCAATCCGGATGCTCGATCATGTAGCGGTAGACATCGACGATCCACAACGCCCCGTCCGGGCCAGTCCGCGTCATGACCGGACGGCACCAGCGATCCGCCGAAGCCAGAAAGTCCGTCTTGCTCGAAGACTCCGCGCGTTTCCCAGCGAAAGAAACACCCGCTTTCACGAGGTGATGATGCTGGACCAAGTTGCTAAAAGGCTCACAGGTGAAAGCGTGAGTCAGTCCTTCTTCTCTAGGGAAAAGCCATTCATCTCGATAAATGCTAGGACCACACGCCGACGTGTAGCGCCCCACGTGATCGAATCCATGGAAACGTTTCTGCGGCGGTTTGTTGGCGAACACCTCTGGCTGCTGCCCGCGTAGTTGCTGGCGAGGGTCCGGCGTCGTCACATGCGGGTTGCGCTTCAGATAGCGGTCCTCCAAAGCATAATGCCAGATCGGGTAACTATTCTGCACACCGAACCAATTTCCCCAGTCATCACGCACCCGACCAAACTGTGAGGGTCCCGCCAGTCGTTCGATCTCATGGGTCTTCGGCTGGAACCGCAAATCGCCACTCCCCAACGCCACTTCTAGCCCTGACGAAACCACACGAATCTGATTCTGGGCTCCGAAGCCCACGTGATGCCCGCCACTCGCACAGTGCACCCAGTTGTCCAACCCGTAGCGCAAGCCATTGAGCCGCAATTGCTGATTCCCCTGCATAAATCCAGAAAAGAGAACCTCACGCTTGTCCGCCACCCCATCGCCATCCGTATCTTCCGCATAGAGAATGTCAGGAGGAGCCGTAACGAGCACCCCCTTGCCCCAAGCCATCACCCCCGTCGGAAAAGACAACCCTTCCAGAAACAAAGTCGACTCATCCATGCGCCCATCCCCGTCGGTATCCGTTAGGAAACGCACCCGTCCACCAGCTTTCCCCTCACCATCGACGCCGTAAGGATAGTCCGCCATTTCCACTACCCACAGTTTCCCATCGAAACCCCAATCAATCCCCACCGGATCCATGACCAACGGCTCCGCCGCCACCAACTCCACCGCATACCCGTCATCCACCGAGAAGAGATCCAAGGATTCTTCCGCCGACTTCGGCGGCGTCTCGGTAGTCCATCCCACACTCGTAGAAAAGTGGAACAGGATCGCAATAAAGAATGACCATCGCTTCATTCATATAGTCTACGCACCAGCGACCATCGTGAGAAGCCTCTAGTTCAGCCATCAGCAGATCAACGTTTCCTGTAAGGCCGCTTCTCTAAATAGAGTGCCTGCGCGTGCTCTAACGTTTCTTTGAGAGCACCTACACCATCTTTGCGGGCAAGAGACATCGCATCTCCGGCGCTCTTCAATGCGGCTCGAAAGAACCCTTGCTCGGCTTGGACGACTCCCAGGGCATGCAAGGCCAGCGCATCCTCCCGTCTACTCACAGTCACGGCTTCCTCTGCGAGGCGGGAGGCTTCATCAAGGTTGCGTTGACCTCGATCAGAGGTGGCGAGTAAGATGGCGCGGCGGCTGAGGGCTTCCACATGGCGTGGTGCTTGCGTGAGGACGCCATAGTAGAAATCGAGAGCTTCACGATCGCGGGATCGTCGCTCTAGCAATTGACCCAAATGAAGAAAGAGATGGGGGCTTTGCCAGTGATTGGCCATCAAACGCGAATGCTGGGCATAGTAGGCCAGGCTCACCTCTTCGTGGCCTTGCCCGATCAGGTGGAGGGCGATGTCAATGGGATGCAAACGTCGCACGGGAGCCAACCATTTCCCCGCGAAGGGCACGGAAGCAGAACGACGTGCTTCTTCGGATAGATCGAGATCGGCGACGTGTTGGAGAACGGTGGCGACATCCACAGAGCCTTGATAGGAGGCGGCGACTTGGCGATCTTGAGTCACTAGCAGACTCACCGGCACTTGAAATGGGGTATGCCGGTCGTAGAGATGACGCTGAAGGGCCTCGAAGATGGCTGGGACGGATTCGTGGGCGACACCATTGGGGAAGGCGAATCTTTGAGCCTCTGCTTCCTTACCCTTGGCATCATGAGCCAAGTGATCGACTGACAATGCCAGAATACCAACTCCGGCGCTGTTGAGTTGATCGTGATGACTTTGCAGTTGCCGGAGTTCTGCTTGGCATGTGGGGCACCAACTGGCCCAAAGCACGAGAAGCGTGGCTGGCGTCGTGGGAGCGAAGGTTTGCGAGGCCCCTTGAGCATCTCGGTAGTGGATGGGCGGCAAGGGGGCTCGCGATGATAGGAATCCACGTGAACCTTGATTCTCGGCTAGCGGGGGCTGAAAAGCTGGTTCCAACGCGCCCTTGCCGGCCCAGACCGTAGCTTTGTTCTCTCCCTGAACAACCGTGTAGCGTTTGTTAGGCGAGACCCCGCTGATGATCTCGAAGTTACCATCGGGCCAACGGATCTCGATCTTTTCAATGGATTGGGCAGGACCGATACCGAAGTGCAACCACTTGGTGGACTGTGAGAGAAAGCCGTCGCCGGCCCGCAAGGTCTTTGTGAGTGGCTTAGAAGCCTCAGCGATCTGGACTTGGACACGCGCGCCGATAGCATCTCGGTTGCACTGTGTGCCTGTGAGACGGAAGGCGATGAAATTTCCTGGAGCGGGATGCAGGTTCTCAAGATAGCGCAATTGTGGGGCATTGCGATTGCTGAACCAGAGATCAAGATCGCCATCACCATCCCAATCCGTTAGGGCTAAGCCGCGACCATCGTCAGGGAAATCGATCCCACTGATCGCGGAAATATCGGCAAAGGTGCCATCACGCTGATTGAGAAAAGCGGTATGACGCTCCCGGCCGCTGAAAGAGCGGCCCTGTTTGACCACTGATAGAAAGGAAGCGCGCCGGTCATCCGGTGCGGCACTTCCGCTCAAGGCAATGTCTACTCGCGACCCGACCTGCCGCCAGAAGAAACTTCATAAGTCTCCTGTGTCCTCCGTGGTGATGTAGCCATTGGCCACGAGGAGGTCCTCCCAACCGTCATTGTTCACGTCGGCGAAGAGCGAACTCCATGCCCAACGTCCCATGGCAACGTCAGAAAGAGCGCTAACATCTGCAAACGATCGGCCTTGATCGCTAATGAATAGGCTATTACCCTTGGAGAATCGTTTGTAGAGCGTCTTGACTTCGAGTGGACTGCCTTCCAAGAAACGATCCTGGGTTGCTATGCGACTTCCTGCCGAGGAGAACATATTCCCAACATAGAGATCCATGAATCCGTCCCGATTGACATCTCCCCAACTCACAGACATGCCAGATCCATAGTTGATCACGCCAGTCTCGGGGGCGATTTCTTGGAAGTGACCGATATCATTCCGATAGAGACAGTTCTGCCCATAGTCATTGGCCACGTAGAGGTCTTGATCACCATCATTGTCCACGTCTTCCCAAGCAGCGGCGAGACTGTGACGGCGATTGTTCACATGAAGTCCGGTGGCCTCCGTCACATCGGTGAAATTCCATGTCTCGGGACCAGCAATCTCATTTCGCCAGAGCTTGTTCTCACCGCCATCGTTGGCATCATGATAGACAAAAGCAGAAGTCGCTTCACCCGATCGCGAGTGGATATCAGCGAAGTCCACACAAAGATAGAGATCAAGTAGCGCATCTCCATCCACATCAACCGCTGAAAGGGATAGAAGATCGGTGTCTTTGGTCTCGAGAAGCGCACGACGGCGAAATTCCAATGGCGCGTGTTGCTCTAAAACCAACACACCTTCGAACGTGGCCAGAACGAGATCTTGATCACCATCATTGTCCAAGTCTACGAACAGCGCACTCGACGTCTGGTCTAACCAATCGACCCCAGCTTCTCGTGAAACTTCATTTGTCGTGCCATTGTCATTCTGAATGAATAGCAGATTGGGCAACCCGCCAGCCTGACAAGCATACAGGTCATCCCGCCCATCGCCATTAACATCCGCCACCGCTAGCCCATGGCGGTAGAAATAACCCATGCCATGAGTGCGCTCGATCCGCGTCAGCCATTCATTGAGCCCCACCTTGAGTTGCTCGTCATAAGCCTTGTTGATTCCGATGGCGGCTTGGGTTCGATCCTGGAACCACTCCTCGTGAGAGGAGTGCGCTTCTTGATAGGACTCACACTGTAGCGCCATGAGGCGAGGAGCGTCACGGTTCTCCAAATTCCACTCACACTGCCAAAGGGCTCGAAACTGCCGGGAAGCCGAATTTCCCTCGACGAGAATTCGGGTCTCGGCCTGGGAGCCATGGGACTGGATCCCAATGATCTTCGCCTTGGGATGGACGCCTGAAGTCATGGTCTCAAGTAGGGCCCTAAGTGCTCCGATTCCGGAAAGTGGTGCATTGTTCGCCACAGACTTACGCACATTCACGGCCGAGCTTTGATAGGTTTCCTTCAGAGTCTCAGGGGAAAGTGGCGTCACACGGAGGCCTTCCGTCGCGTAGCC
>JBLHHN010000377.1:0-6101 GCA_047616785.1 Verrucomicrobiales bacterium | reverse complement strand
GCCCAGTCTCTGATCTCACCCCAGTCACGTTCTCCCGAACGCACCTCGTCGATCATGGCTGGAATTGCGACGCCTGTGCAATGATAGAGCTTCCATTGCTCGCCTTCTACAGCGAAAGCAACCAGCTCGCCGGAGGCTTCGAACATTCTGCGAAGAGGCCCACTCTCGAGAGCCACTGGTGACACGCCAAACCAACCTTTCGCTGCAAAACTAGCGAAGTGACCAATGCGTGTCTTTCTCTGCTGAAGCTTCAGAGTGAGCGGTCGCCACCATTTCGCGCAAGGTTTCGCGCCCACTTTGCGGATGGCCTCATATTTGGTGAATTCACCTTCTTGAAAATGAAGGCTCTTGTGGGTCGATGGCAACTTGACCTCATAAAGCGTACGCCCACTCAGCTTGAGAGGTTGCGGTTTCTTACCCTTGAGATCAAGCAATTGAGGGGGTTGAGGCACGCTAATGAAGCCGGGAACGCTCTTTCCGTCCCCATTCAGCCGGCCTAAGAAATAGGGATCCAAGCCTATCGCCTCAATGACAACCGACCGCGGAGTGTTCTCCTTTGGCTGCTTCGCACAGAAGTCAACTAACAATCCCTTAACATGATCTAGGATGACCGCAGTGAATTCTTCATCACCGGTATCCTCCTGAATCAGGCGCACCTGCTTCCCCTCTCGTTTGATAAAGATAGGATCTTTTAGATCGCCTTTGTCCAAATCCTCGGCCTCTTCACTTTGAAGATCCTCACCAAAGTAGAATGAAGCGTAGTGAAAACCCTGAATCTCATCCATCTCGACGGCACCAATGAACCCAGGTTCGAATTCAACGCAGGCATCAGGTAAGTCATTCGGATCTGTATGTCCCATGATTCCGAAAGAGCCATTCTAGTGCTCAAAGTAGATTCCAAGAGACGCCAACCGCCCTTCTGGATACTTCTTACGGAACGCCTTCCAAGCTTCGCTCAGCCCTCTTTCAAAAACCGGGTCGAGCTTCCGCAAATCAAACTCTCGCGCCATCTTGCCATCTCCTGCATGGGCAGTCATTGCGGCGAGAAACAGGAGGAGCTGACTATATCGCTTCAACATCCTCAAATCCTAACCTTTCGGCCACGGAACGCCAACCCCATATCCACGATCCCACTTCATCTCATCGGAGGAAATCTAAGCCCTCAATCAGCAACCAAACCCTCATTTGACAGACATAGGCTCTACGCTACTCTTGCGCCTCATTTCTAGGAGGCTCGAACTTATTTTAGCGAGACCCAGAGTGATCCTAACCAAGCTAGACTACGAACCAAACTACCAACATCATGGCAAAGAAATCGGCAAAGAAAGCCGCTCCAAAGAAGAAGGCAGCAGCACGCGGCCTCAATAAATCCGTTTACTTCTTCGGTGGCGGTAAGGCCGACGGCGACGGCTCTCAGAAAGCTCTTCTCGGCGGTAAAGGTGCAAACCTTTCCGAGATGTCACTCATCGGTCTCCCTGTGCCTGCTGGCATGACGATCACGACTGAGGTCTGCACTCACTACTACGCGAACAAGCTCACTTATCCCAAAACGCTCGACGCGGAGATCAAAGCAAACATCGCCAAGATCGAGAAGGTCATGGGCAAGAAGTTTGGTGATCTCAAGAACCCTCTTCTCCTTTCAGTCCGTTCCGGCGCACGCGAGTCGATGCCCGGAATGATGGACACGATCCTCAACCTCGGGATCAATGACACCGTCGTCGAAGCGCTCTCCGCGAAGACCGGCAACTCCAAGTTCGCTTGGGACAGCTACCGTCGTTTCTTGCAAATGTATGGCAGCGTCGTCATGGGCGTGGAAGCACACGAAGGTGAGCACCACGATCCTTACGAAGTCATTCTCGAGAAAGCCAAGGCCAAGGCCAAAGTCGAAGACGACTCCGGTCTCGAAGAAGCCGACCTCCGTGGCGTGGTAGCTGCGTTCAAAGCACTCATCAAGAAGCGCAGCGGTCAGGACTTCCCAGAAGATCCCATGGATCAGCTCTACGGTTCCATCAACGCTGTCTTCAATTCCTGGCAGAACGACCGTGCGAAGGTCTACCGTCAGAAATACGGCATCCCTGCTGAGTGGGGCACGGCTGTGAACGTTCAGGCCATGGTCTTTGGTAACACGGGTCCTGCTTCAGGAACGGGTGTCGCCTTCACACGTGACCCAGCGACTGGTGAGAACGTATTCTACGGTGAGTACCTCATCGACGCCCAAGGCGAAGACGTCGTCGCCGGTGTCCGCACGCCGAAGCAAGTGGCTGAGATGGCCAAGGACTTGCCCAAGTCTCACAAAGAACTCCTCAAGGTGCGCAAGCAGCTCGAGAAGCACTTCCGTGATGTGCAGGACATTGAGTTCACGATTGAAGAAGGCCAACTTTGGATGCTTCAAACGCGTAACGGCAAGCGCACTGGTTTCGCTGCGGTGAACATCGCGCTCGACATGGTGAAAGAGAAATTGATCACCAAGGAAGAGGCCATTCTCCGCATCCCTGCGGATGACTTGAGCCATCTCCTCGCTCCGATCTTTGATTCGGCTGGCGAACGCGCCGCCAAGGTCATCGGCAGCGGTCTCCCCGCTGGTCCCGGTGCCGCAAGTGGTCGCATCTACTTCACCGCTGAGACAGCGGTGGCTGCTGCAGCCAAAGGCCACAAGGTTATCCTCACACGCCAAGAAACGTCTCCAGAAGACCTTCGCGGCATGATCGCAGCTGAAGGCATCCTCACGACACGTGGTGGCGCTTCCTCACACGCTGCGCTTGTGGCTCGTCAAATGGGCAAGATCTGCGTCTGCGGCGCCCATGACATGGACATCAACTACGTGAAGAAGACTTTGTCAGGAAATGGCGTCACCTTGAAAGAGGGCGACTTCCTTTCCCTCAACGGCTTCGTCGGCAACATCTACGCAGGCGAGTTGAAGACAGCGCCTTCCCAGGTCATCCAAGGCCTCATCGAGAACAAAGCTGCTGCCAAGAAGAGCCCGACTTACATCAAGTTCGTCGAACTCATGAAGTGGGCTGACAGTATCCGCAAGCTTGGTGTCCGCACCAACTCGGACACACCAGACCAAGTCAAGACGGCCATCAAGTTCGGCGCCGAAGGCATCGGCCTCACAAGAACAGAACACATGTTCTTCGAAGGCGATCGCATCGACGCTGTCCGTGAGATGATCCTCGCCGACTCCACCGAAGGCAAAGCCAAGGCGCTGAAGAAACTTCTCCCTTACCAGAAGAAAGACTTCACTGGCATCTTCACCGCCCTCGCTGGTCGTCCCGGCACGATCCGTTTGTTAGATCCGCCATTGCACGAGTTCATCGGCACCATGACGGCCGCACAGATCAAGGACCTCGCCAAGAAGCTCAAGGTGACGCCCGCATCGATCAGTGCTCGCATCAACGCGCTTCACGAAGAGAACCCGATGCTCGGTCACCGCGGTTGTCGTTTGGGTATCGTCTATCCAGAGATCACCAAGATGCAGGCCACGGCCATCCTCGAAGCCGCCGTCGCGGTGCAGAAGAAGGGCATCAAAGTGTTCCCTGAGATCATGGTCCCACTCGTCAGTTACGCCAAGGAGCTCGAGCTTCAGAGAGCCGTCATCGACGAAGCTGCTGCTGAAGTTCGTGCCAAGCACAACCTCAAGCCAAGCGAGCTGAACTACACGGTCGGCACCATGATCGAGATCCCCCGTGCGGCTCTCACGGCGAACGAAGTCGCCGAGCACGCGGAGTTCTTCAGCTTCGGCACCAACGACCTCACCCAGACCTGTCTCGGTCTCAGCCGCGACGACTCCAGCTCCTTCTTGCCAGCCTATCAAGAAGCCGAAGTCGTCAACGTCAACCCCTTCGCCAGCCTCGACCAAACCGGTGTTGGTCAGCTCGTCGAAATGGGTGTCGAGCGCGGTCGCCAAACGGTGCCCAACCTCAAGATCGGTATCTGTGGTGAACACGGCGGCGAACCCTCGTCCGTCAAGTTCTGCCACCGCGCCGGCCTCGACTACGTCAGCTGCAGCCCGTTCCGCATCCCCATCGCGAAACTCGCCGCCGCCCAAGCCGCGCTCGAAGAGAAGGGCCAAGCCCGCTCCGAGCTTAGCTAAGGGCTAGGCCACACACTTTCCTACAAACCAGAGGAAAGCCCCCGTTTTACCAGAAGCCCCGAGCGCGGAAACGCCTCGGGGCTTCTTTGTGTCTCCGATACGATATGCAGAATCGGGTCACTGCGATCGCGTTCTGAATGGCAATTTCCTTAGCACGAAGAGGTCGCCGATACGATCCGTAGTGCTAGAATGAGTTCATCTCTCAGCTACGTTTCATTTCGTACGGATGCGTTCGAAACTCCTAAGTCACTTACCATCAACAATTTCTTATTTTAGTGGAAAACGGTATCAAGGCCTAGCGCCCTCGAGCGCTACAGCTTCTTGAGAGCAGTCTCAAGCCGCCTCGGCATGAACTAAGCTAACTGGATTGGAAGAGCACTCTGTCTCAGGATAAGAAACGCCTAACTGAGCATCTTTCAGCCATGAGCAATCTGCCGGGCAGTGGCCACTTGGTCTTTGGCATCGCGAACACTGGTCAACCGGAAGGCATTTCCGAGGCGGATATCGAGAGCATCGTCAATCAGCTGACCAATCTTGGGCGGAGTTCCGTATTGCCTGAGTTGGCGCTTGATCACGCAGTGGAGACGCTCGGCGGGGTTCCATTGCTCTTCATTCGCATTCCCGAGTCACCAGTGAAGCCCGTTCACATTCGCGGGAAGAGCATCGATCAAGCCTTCATTCGTTCTGGCGACACGACCCGCAAAACTTCCCGCCAGGAGATTGGCAACTTAAGCTCCAAAGCCATACTCCCGTCTGGGAAGAGCTGCCAGCTTCGGTACTCTTGCCTGAAACCGATCTCCTCGCCTCACTTGATACAGAGACAATCTTCGAAGTCCTTGAACGCCCCTCACAAAAGAATAACGTACGTTTGCTAGAGTGGCTGGAAACTGAGCGCTTTGTCAAACACGACCCATCAAACGGAGGCCATATCACGAATCTTGGAGTCATGGCTGCCGCCAAGCGCTTGACTGATTTCCCTGACTTAAGTCGTAAGGCGGTGAGCGTCACCGTTTATGATGGTGTGACCAAGGAAGTCACCAAGTAACGCAAGGAAGGAACAAAAGGCTATGCCATCAGCTTTCAGCTATCGTTAGACTATGTCGTTTCTTTGTTGCCCCAGAATGAAGTGATTGAGAAAGCGCTAAGAACAAAACGCTCACTTTACCCTGAGATAGCGCTCCGTGAGATCATTGCCAATGCGTTGATCCACCAGGATTTCACGATCCGCGGAATGGGCCCCTTGATCGAGATTTACGACAATCGAATCGAGATTTCAAATCCTGGCAGTTTACTCGCTAGCAAAGAGGTGGACCGTTTAATTGGAACGCAGCCAGAGTCGCGGAATGAAACGTTGGCCAGTGCTTTCCGCCGCTGCCGGATTTGTGAAGAGCAAGGTTCAGGCCTGATCAAAGCAGGTGTTGCCGTGGAGCTTTACGGGCTTCCTCCGATCAAGTTTCAGCCGAGTGGAAACTCTTTCAAAGTCACTCTGTTTGCACCACGAAGTTACGCCGAGATGTCCGTCCAAGAACGACTTGATACTTGCTATCAGCATGCGGTTCTCAGACACCTTTCCTCGTCAGCGATGACCAACACCTCGCTGAGAGATCGGCTAAAGATGCCGGAGAAGCAGCGCCCCATGGTTTCAAGCTTGATCCAGCAAGCGGTGGATGCAGGCCGAGTCAAACCAGCCGATCCCGACAACAGATCTCGAAAGTTTGCAGAGTATGTCCCCTACTGGGCCTAGGAGTCTGTCGGACTTTACAGATCTAAGGTTACCGCTAGTGTCTTGGCATGAGTGCCCGCTTCTTCGACGTCGACCGTGAAACACCAATGCTGCTGCCCCCGGACATGCGTGACTGGGTCCCCGAAGACGATCTCGTCCACTTCGCCATTGAGGCCGTCCATCGTCTGCCGCTCGAAGGCTTTCAGGTCAACCACCGTGGCACAGGCTCTCGGCAATTCCCGCCACACATGATGCTCTCGCTCCTCATCTACAGCTATGCCAACG
>JBLHHN010000376.1:0-6169 GCA_047616785.1 Verrucomicrobiales bacterium | reverse complement strand
GAGCCTCGCTGAGTAAGCCGTGGATATAGGAGGCAATTGAATCAAGAGTTTGACGGTTTACGTTATCAAAACGTGAACCAAAACCCTCGATGAAATGGCCGAGCCGATCCATCGCTTGATCCAAGTAAGAGTAAGCAACTTCAGCGTCATCAAAACCGTTAGTTGAATTAAAAAAGCCTGGGATTCTCTCAAACCGTCAGGCTCTCTGGTGGAGATTCTAATATGTCGTGAGAAAGTGCAAGCCAAATAGTTAACAAAGTAGAACTACTCAATGCGGCTCGGAGGCCGTCAGGAGGGCTTACATCAGGCCTGGAAAAGATCCTTCACAGCAGGGCTGAACCGTAAGGTGATGCCCTTTGAGTTTTGTGAACCCGAATTGACCAGCTACTGATGGGAAGATGAAGAATCAAGCGCCCTCGATTTCCCAAGTGGAGAGATTCAGCCTTAGCCTATTCACAACCGCGATGATGGTCTGGATCGTCTATGCTGGATATCAGTTTGGCGTTTGGCTGAAGGTTTGAGTCCCCATCGCAGAGTGCGGACCGGACCCTGTTTTAGTGATGGTTACTGATTTCCGTCATCGATCCTAACGCTCCCCCAATAGCCGAACTCGTTCATCCAATCGTTGGCGCGGTTCTCTAAGGAGAGTGTGATCGTCTTGCCGGCAAATTTGGAGAGGTCGATGTCTAGATTGAACCATTCCTTTTGAATGGTCTTGTAGCTGACGATCTGGTCGGCGAGAATTTCTTTATCGGCCAGCACGCGGAGTTGCCAGTCGCCATGAGGATGGTAGCTGGCGCGGATCTTGAGCGTGGTGGCCTTGCCTTTGGGAACCGCTAGTTTCCTTGTCAGGGTGCAGGGCACTTTTCGGTCCAGGGGGTGGGTTTGGACGGCGATTTCGTTACGGAAACTGGTGAGCTTGCGGATGCCGCCTTCGCCGACGTTCTTGGCGGCGAATCCGGGAGCCATTTCGTGAATGATCTGACGCCACTTGCGTTTCTCTGACTGATTGGGTTGGCCTTTGATTGGCAGGGAACCGCTGACCATGCGGCGGGCAACGCACTCTTGGAGGAAGGGCATGTTTCCACCGATGGCAGCTTCTAGAGCTTTGTCAGGATGATCCGTGACCATGGGTTCGAGTCCGTACCAGAGGACGCGCGGGATGTTCGAGTCCTCCACGTCTTCTGCGCGCTTGGCAAGAGCTCCCAGGATGGGCCAACGCTGATCGAAGCCCAATCGCTGGAGGGCGGAGGCGAGGTAGAGTCGGACGGTGGGGCTGGTTTCATCGATGGCCATTCCCTCAAACGCGTCGAGCGCTTCTGGACTGGGGGATCCACTCTCACAGAGCAACTGAACGGCCCATGCGCGAATGTGTTCATCGTTGTTGGCTAGCATCTCGACGAGTCTCGATTGCTGATCGCCTTCAAAGTAGCCGGTGACATGCATGGCCCAGAGAGCCCGAAGACGCTTGCCGGAAGTCGGAGCTTTCTCGAGGTAGTTGTCGAGCGCACGGTGGACGTCCGCAGAGTTGAGCTTGCCTGCGGCTTTACGGGTGTGGAGTTCGACGCGAGCCTGACGCACGTACCAATCGTTGGGATGGTCTTGCAGGCTGACGAGTTCAAGATCGGTTAGTTTGGGGAGGTTCGGGCGCGCGATCTTCTTTGCGTCTTTGGGGAGGATGCGGTAGATGCGGCCGCTGTTGGGGAAATTGATCGCGTTGCCGCAGACGTCGGTGTCGTGCCAGTCGAGGATGTAGACGCCGCCGTCGGGGCCGATCTCGATGCTGAAGCCGACCCAGGCGAGGTCGTTGGTGGGCATGAAGTCGCTGCCGTGTTTGCCAATGTAACTTGATCCGTTCGGCACCATGACATCCGTGAGCACGGTGTGCTCGTGGATGTTGCACATGAAGAGCTGATTATGATAGGCTTTGGGGAAAGCGTCTGCGAGATAGAATCGTGCGCCGCCGTGCGCTGAGAGGTGCGTGTGATCGCGGATGGTCTTGATATCATCGTAGATGTAGGGATTGACGTGCGGCTTGGACTGCTTGTGGTAGACGCCGCCTTGGACGACGTGGAAGAGATGCGGAATGACGCAGCAAGTGGCGAACCCGTGGCCAAGGTCATTGAAATCGAAGCCCCAGGGATTGGACAAGCCTCTAGCGAAGATCTCAAAGGTCTCAGTGACGGGGTGAAAGCGCCAGATGCCGGCATCGATGAACTGGCGTTCGTCGGCCAGAGCGCCCGGCTTGCCTACATTGGATCGGGTGAAGACGCCATGGCATCCGTAGAGCCAACCGTCGGGGCCCCAGATGAAGCTATTGAGGGTCTCGTGACGGTCGTGCGTGCCCCAGCCGTCTAACAAGACTCTGGGATCTCCGTCAGGGACATCGTCGCCATTGGCATCAGGGATGAAGAGCAAGTTCGGCGGCGACCCGAGGTAGACGCCGCCAAAGCCGATCGCGATGCCCGAGCTGAAGGTGATCTTGTCCGTGAAGAGTTTCTTGGTGTCGAAGACGCCGTCGCTATCGGTGTCTTCGAAGATTTGGATACGTGAGAGTGGGATGTTCTCTTTGTGAGCGCCGCGGTTGACGTAGTTGTAGTTCTCGACCACCCAGATGCGGCCGCGCCCATCGAAGGTGAAGGCGATGGGTTCCCCGATATCGGGTTCCGCCGCAAAGATGGAAACGTCGAAGCCTTCGGGGATCTCCATCTTGGCAACGGCCTCCGCAGGCTTGAGAAAGGGAGCATCGCTGGTGTTGTGTTGCTTCGTGTGTTTCTCGCCACTCGCGGCGGTGAAGGTCATTGCTAGGATGACGAGGGCTGTGAAAAGAGGGCTCTCGCAACGACGCGATGGCGCAACGGCTGGCTCTGAAGGGATGATGCTCATGGTCTTTTTGTGGTGGATGGATGTCTATTTGAAAGAGTTATATGGGAGTGACAGACAACTATCACTACTAGCTGAAAAGCGTTGCGTCGTCGCGCCGTTGCGAGAGATTTCTTCTAGTCCAAGACATTTGGTTGACGATTCGTTTGGAGAACGTCATTGATAGGATGACTGGGGCTGTGAAAAAGGGGCTCTCGCAACGGCGCAACGGTTGGCTCTGAAGGGATGATGTTCATAGATTTCTGTGGTGGATGGATGCCTATTTGAAAGAGTGAATATGGGAGCGATAGACAGCTATCTTTGCTATTTGAAATGCGTTGCGTCGTCGCGCCGTTGCGAGAGATTCTTCGATGTTATGACAGTTGGTTGGCGACTCGCTTGATGCCGTTCTTTAAGAGGGCTTCAGAGGGCTTCGTTGAAGTTGATCAGAAGCCCTAATCGCATGTCTTTTAGGCGGAAGTAGGTGAGAAGCTGTTTGGGATGAACGGGTTCAAGCGCTTTGACTGATTTCAGTTCGATGATGACTTTGTTCTCGATGATGAGATCTGCACGAAAGCCTTCGTCGAATTCAATGCCATCAAACGTGATCGGCACGGATGCCTGACGCTCTGCTTTCAGGCCGATTGCCTTTAACTTGTGATAGAGGGTGACTTCGTAAGAAGTTTCGAGCAACCCTGGTCCTAAGCGGCGATGGATGTCAAAAGAGACGTCGTGGACATGTTGGGCAATTTCGTTTTCAGTCATGGTCTGTATAGGCTGGCTTCAGGCTCTCGCAGTGGCGCACGTGATTGCGCGGATGCCTAGGTCTTTGAAAAAAGGCTCTCGCAACGGCGCAACGGTTGGCTCTGAAAGGGGTGGGTGTTTATGGGTTTCTGTGGTGGATGCCTATTTGGAAGAGTGGATGTTGTTCTACCGCTGCTAGTTTTTAAGCGTTGCGTCGTCACGCCGTTGCGAGAGATTTCTATTCTGGCAGCGGTGCCGGTTGCTTGGTTTGGAGGTATTTGAACAGGTCCAGGACCTGCTCATCCGTGAGAGTTTGCATCTGGCCCTCGGGCATCATGGAGAACTCGGAGACGTCTCGCTTGGCGATGTCCCGTTTGGCGATGGTGCTCTTTTGACCGATCATGCTTAGGACCACTTTGTTGTTGTCTTCTTCGGTGACGGTGCCGGCGAGGACTTGGCCGTTCTTGGTGGTGATCGTGACCATCCTGTAGGCGTCGGGTATGTCGCCACTTGGATCGAGGACATTGAGAAGGAGATAGTTCAAATCGGCTCGATTGGAACCGGTGAGGTCCGGGCCGATGATGCCGCCCTCGCCATACATGAGATGGCAGGCGCCACAGAGATTTTGATAGACCACACGACCGCTTGACGCATTGGCTTTCGCTAGAGCCACCGGCGTTGCCTTGGCTTTGTACTCTGCAATCAAGGTTTCTTTGTCCTGGGAGAGGGGCTCGACGCCATATGTCTGGGTGAAGGAATCACCTAACAAAGCGCTTAGCGAGCGACGAACGTGAAATGGAAGAGCGTCCTTGGGAACTGACTTGTTCTCCAGGGCTTTGTGTAGCGCTTGGGCGTAGGACTTGCGCGTGGCCAGCGTTTCGTAGATGGCTCGCTGGGACTCTGGTTCAAACTTGACCCGGCGGGCGAAGAGGATCTCTGGGGCGTCCTTGGACTCGTAGGCACCATAGGCGCGAATCGCGGGGATACGCATGGCATCTTCATCGACCAGGTCGATGAGAAGCGGGAGGAGATCTGGATGTTGTTGTGTGACAAGAGAGGCGAGCGCGAGTTGGCGGTCGGCCACGGGGGCCAGGCTGTCGGCGACGGTGATGAGTGCCTGCTGGATGGCATCTTCATCACCGAAGACTTGGTTCAATTGATCGGTGAATCGGCGGACGTGTTCGTTGGGGCTTTGTGAGAGTTGTCTCGCGAGCACAGGCCAGGTGGCAGGCGCGGCGATGTCGCGTTGGCCCTCCAATCCCTTGGCGATGCCTTTGAGGAGAGCGGCCTGGGTGTTCGGGTTGGTGGTGGCGGAGAGTGTCTTGGTGAGGAGCTGAAGCGATTTGTCGGCGTCCATCGTCTGCACGTTCTGTTCGCGAACCTCGTCGAGTTCCTGAATATTGGGTGGCTCAGGTTTCTTGGGAGCCGGTGAGGGCTTTGGTTTCTTGCGCTGGCCTTTGTCGTCGAGGTTGGTGTGTATCTCTTCGTCTGTTGGGCGTATAGAGGGGACGCCTCCTTGCGGGACATCGACATGAGCCGTCCAGAGGATGGCGTTGAGCACCACCTTACGGAAGTTGTCATTCTGCCAGGACACGTGGTTGTGCGCGCCGGTAAAGCCGAAGCCGCGTCCTTTCCCGTCGGGTCGCTCGTAGGCCCAGGCGACGTGTTGGCTTTCGCCATTGGCCACGGCTTTGCGGACGGTGGAATTGCCGCTGCGATCGCCGTCGGGCCGTTCGAGCGTTTCCGGCCCCGGGAGTGCAGAGAGGATTGGGGTGACACCTTTGAGATCGGGCACGAATCGCATGTGATAGTACCATTCGTCATCGAGTGAGAACGGTGTGAGACCACGCGCGATGGGATGATCCGGGAATGTCGTAAAGTTCGGACTCCAGTGCGGGTTGACGGACCAGTTGAGCGCACAGTAGCCACCCATCCATTCGAGGAATTTCTTTCCAGGGTTGCCCATCACGGCTTCGGTGGCCCAATGAATCATGATGACGCCCGTGCCTTTCTTCATCAGCGCATCAAACTCGTCGAGCTTGGGATTCAACAGATGGCCCTGATGCCCTGTGCAGAAGATGACAATGGTCGCGGCATCGGCCAAGACAGCAGGATCACTTGGGTAACCCATTTCAGGTAAAACCTGGGCGTTGATACCGAGTTTGGCGTCTGTCAGAGCCTTGGCAAGAAGGAGACTCCCGGCCCGGTGTTCGTGGGCCATGGTGCCGTGGCTGCGCTTGCCGTGGATGAAGACGACCTTGGCGTTGTCGGCTGCCTGGAGAGGCGCGAGCGCCAGGATGAATAAAGTGGCTTGAAGGGCTAGTTTCACAGGGAACGACGGTGACGGGGATTGTCCGAAGGGTCAAGCGCTCTGGCCTGACGGGCTATTTGGGAGAACGGAGGCTTCTGAACCCTCGAATTTTACAAACAAATGTAGGGTGACGCGAAATAGTAGGGACCAACTAACGAATTCTTTTCAGGGATCAATGTAGCAATTGACGCGTTTGGTTGAGGAGAAGTAGGATGAAGAAGGAGAATGTTGGTTTGTTTGGGGAGAAGAAGG
>JBLHHN010000375.1:0-6193 GCA_047616785.1 Verrucomicrobiales bacterium | reverse complement strand
TGCGTGAAGACGCGTTCCAAGCCTGTCTGCCATCAGCAGATCATGCGTCGATCCCATATCGCGTGCTTTGCCGCGGAGCTGTCATGGGAACTTGGCCGCAAGTTAACCTTCGATCCTGTCAAAGAACGATTCGTCGACGATGCCGAAGCGAACCGGCGGATTCATCGGGCCACCCGTGCACCTTGGTCTCTGTATGTGTAAGACTATGAAAAGCATTCTTTTCTCATTATTACTGCTGGTTCCCGTCGTTTCCACGGTGGCCGAAACGAAAGAGTGGATTGCTCTCTTGAAGCCAGAGAACTCTCTCGAACAGCGCGCCCGTGCGTGCCAGCGCCTTGGTGAAGCGGCTGGCGAGGAAGCGGTCCCGGCGCTCGCCGAGTTGCTTCATGATCCGGTTCTCAATACTTACTCTAGCAATGCGCTGGAACGTATCGGCACGCCCTTAGCCCGCACGGCACTCCGCAATGCTCTTTCCACAGCGCACGGCGTCGCTCAGCTTGGAGTGGTGCAGTCTCTCGCTCGTCTTCGGGATCTCGAGGCTTTTCAAGATCTCGCTAAACTGACAGACCACGAGAGCGATCCTCTTGCCGAAGCCGCTCTGCTCGCGCTCGGTCGTCTGGGTTCGTCGGATGCCAATGCCATCATCACCAAACATTTGGCGAGCCCCTCCAAATCACGACGCGAGGCCGCCGGGGCTGCCGGCCTCTTGGCGGCTCAAGAAGACACAGACTCAGGCGCCATCACCATCTATCAGGCCATTCTTAAGAGTGATGTAGCATTCTCGACTCGAACCGGAGCGATTCATCAACTCCTTCTGAGGAAGAAGTCGATCCCTCTTTTGATGGAAAAGATTCAGTCCGAGGATAAGGCTAGTCGAGACACCGCCCTGCTGGCGCTGCGTGAGATGCCTTCAAGCGATCTAGCGGACACCTTACACCTCGCAATCAAGGAATCGAAAGGTGACGGCGCCATTCTCATCGCTGCCTTGTGCGACTGCTCGAATGGCAGAACGACGTCATTTCTCTCAAACGAACTTGTCCAGTCAGAGGGATCGGTTCGAGAAGCCATCATCAACACCCTGGCTCATCTCGGTGGCGATCATGCCGCGAATGCTTTGGTTGGCATCGTTGATGAAGACCCGGCACGCGATGCCCTTCTTAGGATGAGTGGCCCAGAAGCCGACATCGCGATCGCATCAGAACTAGCAAACGTTGAGTCCCGACCGAAGCGTCTTCGATTGATCGAGGCGCTCGGACAGCGTCAAGCACCGGAAGCGCTCCAACCGCTTCTCGTGCAAGCGCAGGATGAAGATCCTGACATACGGACCCTCGCCCTGAAAGCCATTCGTCCATTCGTCGGATTCGTTGAAATCCCAGAACTCATCGCGTTGCTTAGGGAGAGCACGCATGAATTCCACCCCGTGGCCCTTGCCGCGATTGTCAGTGCTTGCCGAAGGAGCGCTTCGCCCAAAGCGGCTGGGGATCTCATTCTCGTCGAACTTGAGAAAGCCTCTGGGGCCGCCGGACGCTACCCTTGGGCGAGGGTGCTTGCTGCCATTGGTCACCGAGCCTCACTCACGATCATCAGCAGTGATCTCAAGGCTTCGGATTCAAATACCGTCACCCGAACCATTGAAGTGTTAGGTCGGTGGATCAATACCGATCCCGTCGAGTACCTATTCAATGCTTGTGAGAAGTCCGACTATCGGGCTTCAGCGATTCAAGCCATTCTAACGTTGATCACCACCCACAGCACCCAGATGGACCAACGCCTCGAATGGCTAAAGCGAGCGCAGCCCTTCGTAATGAGCCGATCCGAGAAACGCCTCTTTATTGCGGCCCTCAGTGGCACGGCTCATTCTGGTGCGACCGCGTTAGTTCAGCCATTCTTGAAGGACGAACTGGTCCAAGCAGAAGCCGAGGCGGCAATGAAGACGCTCGCCAAGTGATTCGTTGTTGGACGTTCGAGGATCGATGCCCGATGTTGTCTTCCTATGAACGAAGTCTTCACCCTGACCGATCTCCAGAACTGGCAAACGCACAGCCCAGCGTGGTCGGATTCGGACCGGCCCATCGTGGCTGTGTTTGGCGATCCCGTGGCGCATTCCCTCTCGCCACAAATGATGAATCCCGCGTTGGAGGCCATTGGTAAACAAGGGCGCTACATCCGTTTGCATATCCGTGAGGAAGAATTCACAGAGGCTGTTCGGCTGCTGCCAAAGTTAGGCTTCGTAGGGACGAATGTGACCATCCCGCACAAGTTTAACGCCTTGCGAAATGTCGACGAAATGGATGTGCTCGCAGAGAAACTAGGGGCCGTGAACACTGTCGTCATCGATGAAGATCAGCGTTTGTTAGGCTTCAATAGCGATGGCCCCGGCTTTCTTCGTTCCCTTCGTGAAGCCTTCCAAGTGGATGCCAAAGATCTTCGCATCATGATCCTCGGCGCTGGTGGAGGTGCTGGAAGGGCGGTCGCCATTCAATGTGCCCTGGAGAAATGCGAGCGCCTTGTCTTGGTCAATCGCACAGCCGAGAAAGCACACGCTCTAGCCAAAGAACTGAAGCCGCTCTTTCAGGGGGACCATTTGTTAGGGCCGGTAGAGCAATTGGAGGCAGTCGCGTGGGAAGATGACGTGTTGAGGCATCAATTGGATCACACGGATCTCATCATCAATGCGACCTCCGCAGGTATGAAACGAACCGATCCCGAACTCCTTTCCGCCTCGCTAATCCAGCCGCACCACATGGTCTATGACATGGTCTACAAACCCGCACGGACCAAGCTGATTGCCACGGCAGAAGCCGTCGGCGCCCGCTCGATCAATGGCTTGTCCATGCTTCTGCATCAGGGCGCCATTTCTTTTGAAACCTGGTTCAATCAACCGGCACCGCTCGAGGTCATGCGAAAGGCCCTCCAAGAAGCCGCCGCGGAAGCTAACTAAATAAGGTAGCACGGGCTTCCAGCTTGTTTCTTTCGCGAAGTGCCAATATCGGTCGAGGCTAGATGCCGAATGGCGCGGAAATAAGGTCGCTTTTAGGAGCATGACAGGATATTAGATTGGAGTAGCCTATAATGCGGCAGCCCTCTGCCGCTTTAGGGTGAACTATCAAAGCGGTAGAGGGCTACAGCATTCCATAAGGTTGGCATCTCAAAGTCTCCTTATTTCAGTGCCATTCGAAGCTCTAGACTGGTGCTAGAGCGGAATGTTCAATTCACGGTAGCGGTGTCTCTGTGAGCCAGAAGAACGACATTGGTTTCAATAAGGAATTGAGAATGATCGGCCCCCGGTTATCCCTATATTCTAAGGTGAGCGTGCCTCCAGTTCCGGTTTCGGATCTAACGACTCTTGAGCGCTCTCCAAGTTTAAGTTCTTCCGATTGGTCCAACTCATAGAGGACGTTTGGTTCTGATCTAACCGTAAATTTGACGCGGGCAGACTGGCCACTGTTGAGTAAATCTATACTTGAATGTGGCTCGCGAGGGGCATCGATAGCAATTGCTAAGGCATCAAACTGTGACATTCCCCATAGGTCGATCTGGGATGCGATCCGCACGGATTGCGTGGGGTCGAAGTTAATGGTCCTCCAAGCCTGAAGCGTCTTGCCCCCATGTAAAGTTGATCGGAATCACATGTGTCAAGAGTGAGCGTTCCTAACACCACATCGTCAGAGCTATACACTGTGGTGATCATGCGAATGCGACCTCCCTCCGAACTAACGGATAACCTAATGTCAGTGAATTGATCACTGTGCAGAGTAATATCCTCGATCCATCGCTTGGGATCATGAGTGGAAACAGAGAATGTGGTGGTGGTCGAGATCGCGGGTTCTCCCGTAAGAGTGGTGGTTCGGGAACTCAACCATGTTACGTCCCGGTCGAACCAAGCACCTAATAGGGCGTAGTGCGTTTCATCATTCTCAAAACACACGGGAGCTTTCACCCATGCGCCGGTCCGCCCCCTGGGTTTAAGCCAGATCCGAACCAAAGTTTATCAGATTCCAAGCTCTCGGCCTCCCCAACGTTTGTTCGCCAATCGTGTTCGTCACTCCATGGAATTTGAATGCTAGTTCTTCACCTGTTCGGGACGGCCAGACGTGGAGCATCCCTTCTTCCATCTCATCAAAGGACTTGATGAGTAGAGGCTCATACCAATAGGTAGGCTGAATGAGAGCGGCCTCTTCTTGAGTGAGGCCGGATGTGAGGATCCAATCCAGTAAAGGGCCTGACGAGACATCAGAAACAAGAACATAATTGTTCGTTGCTTTGATGGAATCCACGGACGCACACGCTTCCGCACGACGCATCAGAAAACCGACGGCACAAGCTGTATTCGAAGCATCGACAAATATCGGCGTGAGTAGTGCGTGTGCACCATCGTCCTGCGGAAACTTCCCTCGAAGACGATACTCTTCCAAAACTCTGAGATTCCGGTGCCGGTTTCCTAACAACTGAAGTCTCCTTGATTCCCGCTCTCTTGTTGACCAAGTATTCCCAGAAGCCAATTCCAAACGGTCAAGAGCCTGCGCTAGACTCGTCGTCTCCCATGAATGCAACAGCGTCAGGATTCTGGCGAAATGAGCGGCGAAATTCCCTCCCCGCCGGACATTTCCTTTCAAGAATGCACTTTGTAAATCTGAATTCTCTGGACTCAGCGGCAGGTCGAAAGTCGTGGGGCGTGCTGCCAAGGAATCAAGTGTGAAGCCTGCCACGAGCGGGATCCAAGAACATCGGTCTTCTTTCGTGACCCGGACACTCTGCATCGGTCTGAATGGTTGTCCGATTTTCAGAAAGTTAGAGCGATGCACTCTGAAAAGGGGAGATATTCATTGTTACTGAAGGTGGCGATCTGACCAGCTCAAGTTCAGAGACGCCTTGTGATGCCGGAGGAGTTTGGAAAGGGTGATGGAAACCATCAAGGCATGCTTCGCGAGTGTGATAGAGAGGAAGGAAGGCTGTCTGACACTCTTGGGGCGCATGAGCTACAGTTGACACTTGCGGAACCCGGTTCCTTGGTTGCCTATGCGTTTTGTCAGTTGCTGGATCGCGATACTCTTGGCCTTGAATGTGTCTTTGTGGGCAGAGGAGAAAACGGATGCGCTTTCGTTGAAGACGTTCGACGAGGTGTGGCAGACGATTCAAGACTCCTACTACGACCCGGAGTTTGGCGATTTGGATTGGAAAGCGGTGGGAGAGAAGTACCGACCCCGTGCCTTGAAGGCGCAAACGGCGGCACAATTGCGTCCCGTGCTGAGTGAAATGCTAGGTGAACTCGGGCAGAGTCACTTTGGTGTGATTCCTGGATCGCGGGACTTGGAAAAGTCGGTGTTGATTCAGGATGATGTCGGGGAGGCCATGGCTCCTCCTGAGCCAGAGCCAGAACAACAACAAGCGATTGAAGAACAAAAGCAGGAACGAGCTGGGCCGAGCGGCGACTATTCTGGCATTCATCTAAGAATGCATGATGAGCAAGTGATCATCAGCCGGGTGGACGTGGGATCGCCAGCGGCGAAATCGGGATTGAAGGCGGGGCCGACCGTCACGCGCATTGGAGATTTAAAAGTAGAGGCGTTTCTGAAGAGGGCAGGGGAGACGGCGAGCAAGGGGTTCTCGAAGGACTTCTTCGTGCTGCAAGTGCTAGGAGAATTGCTCGGCGAGCCGTCGGACGGGGATCGGCAATCGATCACGGTGTTGAATCCGCAGGAGCCGCGAAAGGAAATCACGCATGCGTATCGGCCGATCCAGTATCCAGGAAAGATGTCTGTGGCAGCAGCGAACATGGAGAGCATGCCGATTCGCTACGAAGAGAAACGATTCACATTCCCGAAAGGTGAGGTGCTCTATCTGGGGTTCAATATCTTCCTGCCTGAAGTGATGAGGAAACTGCGAGAGTCGATGAAGAATCGCGGTGAGGGTGTGGTTGGATTGATAGTAGATGTGCGAGGAAATCCCGGAGGACTTGGGGTGATGGCCAATGGGTTGGCTGGTATCCTCACGGACAAACAATTCTCGTTAGGTCAGATGAAGATGCGCGCGGGTGTGTTTAACTTCGTCGCGTTTCCACAACGTGGGGCCTTTCTGGGACCGGTGGTGATCCTTGTCGATGGCATGAGCGCCTCCACCTCAGAGATCTTCGCCGCAGGCATGCAGGAAGCTGGGCGCGCCCATGTCGTCGGGCGACGCACGATGGGGGCAG
>JBLHHN010000374.1:0-6315 GCA_047616785.1 Verrucomicrobiales bacterium | reverse complement strand
TGGCCGGATCGTGACGGTGCGAAAGCCGAGCCTACCAGACGCGGAGCAAAGCCGAGTCTACCAACTCCTGGGGATCGATTGGAAACGTGCCTGCCCAGCAGTGAAGTCAGAACTGAAGGGGGCGACGGCTTTGTCGTGCCTTTGCGGAGCGAGCCCTTGTTTTATAGGGCGAGACGCCGGTCATAAGAAACTTGGGCTAGGGGAGTCGGCCGCGCGAGGACGCTCAGGCCTGCGATGCCTAACCAACCTGTGCGCGTGTCACGACGCGTTCCACCAGCTTTGGCTGCCGTTGGAGTTCTTCTACCAAGACCTGGAAGACGCGGAGGGTCGGGGAGCTGATGTGATGCTCCATGCCTTCGACATCGCGATGAATGTCCAACTCATCCAAGCCGAACAGTCGCAAGAAAGCGGAGAGCGTCTCATGCCTTTGGATGATGGCTTGAGCGATCTTTTCGCCAGCGGGTGTGAGCGCCATCCCGCGATGCTTTTCGTAATCGACGAGCCCTTCGCCAGCCAACCGTTGCACCATGTTAGACACGCTCGATTGAGAGATCCCAAGGTTGTTCGCGATATCGATCGCACGGGCGTAGCCTTTCTGTGTGATCAGATTGAGGATCTGTTCCAGATAGTCCTCAGAAGCCACCGACGTCGAAGGATCTAGGTCAATGGCTGGTTGGGCGGGATCAGACACGAGTGAATATTAGGGTATTGACAAAGAATTAGCCACGCCTAAGTTTCATAGTCAAGCATGAAAACGCATACTACCATTATCCTTATTGCCGGATGCTTCTTGTCTGCGTGTGGCAAATTTCAACGTCCGGTCGGGCCAGACGATCTTGTGGTGGCGACGACCACCATGGTCGCGGATCTTGTGCGGGTGGTTGGTGGGGGGGATGTCACCACGGAAGCGCTCATGCGTCCTGGAGTGGATCCGCATCTTTATAAGGCTTCTCCTGCTGATGTCTCCAAGTTGAATCGCTCCAAAGTGATCTTTTACAATGGGTTATTGTTAGAGGGGAGGATGACAGATCTCTTCGAGCGCCTGGTGAAGAGCGGAAAGCCAGTCTATGCGGTGACGGACGCGATTCCTGCAGAGCAACGCTTGGCGCCTCATGGCAGTGAAGGCCATCCGGATCCCCATGTGTGGGGCGATGCCTCATTGTGGGCGCTCACGGTGGATGAAGTGGTGAAAGGGCTCAGCACCTCATTCCCCGATAAGGCAGCGGCTTTTCAGGAACGAGGCTTGGCCTACAAGCAAGCGTTAGGCGAATTGCACGATTGGGCGAAACAACGCATCACCACGATCCCTGAAGGGAAACGCAAGCTCGTGACCAGTCATGACGCTTTCTCCTACTTTGGTCGTGCCTATGGTGTTGATGTCGTGGGAGTGGCAGGAATTTCGACGGCTTCGGAAGCGAGTGTGGCCGACCGCACCCGGATGGTAGACTACATCAAACAACACCAGGTCGCTGCGATCTTCGTAGAAAGTAGTGTGAACAGGACTTTGATTGACCGGATCAGCAAAGACGCCAATGTGAACGTTGGCGGCCTTCTTTACTCTGATGCCATGGATGAACCTGGAAAGATGGAAACCATCGATGGCGAAACCTATGATTTGGGAACTTATTCTGGAATGCTCAAGCACAACGTGAACACCGTGGTGGAGGCTCTGAAATAGTGAGTGGCTAGGATGAACGACGCATCTACTAAAGACACCATCGTCCTTGAGGCCCACGATCTCACCGTGGCTTATGATCGTAAGCCGGTGCTCTACGGGATTGATGTTTCCATCACCTCGGGGCAATTGGTGGGCATCATGGGTCCGAACGGCGCCGGCAAATCAACGCTGATCAAAGCGATCATGGGATTGTTAGAGCCCGCCAGCGGTTGGATCAAGATCTATGGTGAGACCAACACGTCACAGCGTAAACGTGTGTCCTATGTGCCTCAGCGGCGCGAAGTGGATTGGGATTTCCCAGTCACGGTCATGGACGTGGTGTTGATGGGGCGGTATGGCCATCTCGGTCTTTTCAAGCGTCCTGGGAAACGTGACCGCGAGATCGCGATGGAAGCGTTAGAGAAAGTGGACATGATTCCTTTTGCCGGACGGCAGATTTCCAATCTCAGTGGTGGTCAGCAGCAACGGGTCTTCCTCGCGCGTGCCCTGGCGCAGGAAAGTGACCTCTATCTCATGGACGAACCTTTCGTCGGTGTGGATGCCGCGACGGAATCGACGATCATCGATTTGCTGCAGGATTTGCGTTCTCAGGGTAAGACCATCCTCGTCGTCCATCATGATTTACCGACGGCGCGCAAATACTTTGACTCCCTGCTCTTACTCAACATGCGCATGATCGCGTATGGTCCCGTGGAAGAGGTGTTCTGTGAGGAATTGCTCCAACGTGCCTATGGTGGTCGCCTGACCATCCTCAGCGAAGTGGCTGAGGAAGTGGGAGGAAAATCGAAAGTCGATGTACCGCCAGTGTCATGAAGACGTCGGCCCGTAAGTGTGCGATCTTCGCTAGCGTCGTCGGCGCGCTGCTCCTTGTGCTGAATTCCGCAGAAGCCGCCAAGATCTCGGAGCTTGTCGAAGTGAACTTCGGCGAGCAAATGGTGCGGTTTTTCAGTTTCCGTGATCCGGCCATCCGGCACATCCTCTTGGGTTGCATCTTCATGGGGATCAACTTTGGATTGTTAGGATCTTTTGTCGTGGTACGAAAGATGGCCTTGGTAGGGGACACGCTTTCTCATGCCGTACTTCCCGGCGTCGCCGTGGGTTTCCTCTTCACCATGAGCAAGGAACCGTGGGCGATCATGTTGGGAGCGACACTCGCGGGTCTGCTGGGCACGGCATTTGTCTCTTGGATCCAACGTAGCACCAAGTTGAAACAGGACGCGGCTTTGGGGATGGTGTTAGCCACGTTCTTTGCGCTGGGAATCTGTTTGATCAAGCTCATCGAGGGAATCCCTTCGGTGAATAAGAGTGGACTGGACCACTTCTTTTATGGGCGTGCGGCGGCTCTCGGTACGGAAGATCTTTGGATGATGGGGGGGACGGCCGTCCTGGCCTGCGTTCTGGTGGGACTGCTTTATCGGCCATTGTTAGCAACGAGTTTCGATCGGGTCTTCGCGATGTCGATTGGGCTTCCTGAACGCTTTCTCTACCATTTGCTCATGTTCCTTCTCGCTTTGGCCACGGTGGTGGCGCTGCAGGCGGTCGGAGCACTCATGGTGAGCGCCATGCTGATCACCCCTGCGGCCACCGCCTATCTTCTCACAAAGCGTCTCCATACCATGCTGCTGATCGCGACGATACTGGCCATTGCTGCCGGGATGTTAGGAGCCTTTGTGTCCTTTGTCGGCGAGGGCTTGGTCAAGCATGCGTTGCCCACGGGACCTTCTATGGCGTTGTGCGCGGGTGGTTTCTTCCTTCTCGCTTTCCTCTTCAGCCCGCATCATGGATTCCTCTTCCGAGCGTATCGACGATTCGCCCAGGCGCGTCAGATCATGGTGGAGAACACTTTGAAAGGGATCTACCGCGCCATGGAAACGGATCGCTTCAAGGATGAAGGCATTTCCGTGCATCGATTGGCCAGCGAAGCTCGAGAGACATTGGAAGCGACGCATAAACGCCTGCGATTGTTAGTGAAGGATCGGCTGGCGACGCTTGCTGGTGGAGACGACGTCATCTACCTCACGCCCAATGGCATGCAGCACGCCTCTCGCATTGTTCGAAATCACCGTTTGTGGGAACTTTATCTCACGAACGAAGCCGATTACGATGCGGACCACGTGCATGCGGATGCAGAGAAAGTGGAGCACATTCTGAAAGAGGAACAAGTCATGCAGCTTGAGCGTTACTTGGATTATCCGGAGGAAGATCCTCACGGAAAACGAATCCCATCGTTGCGTGACACTCAGCGTTTGCCGCTGCGCGATCTCGCCGGAAAAGAGGAGGCCGACGAATGATTGATCTCATTCCAGAGTTCGATGCTTATCGCGTGTTTGTGGAGCCGTGGACAGTCAACTTGTCGCAGACGCTGCTCATCACCTCGATCGGTCTCATCGTGGCCTTATCCTCTGCGCTCGTGGGCAACTACCTGGTGCTTCGGCGTATGTCGATGTTAGGTGATGCCATCAGTCACAGTGCTCTTCCTGGCATTGTCATCGCATTTCTCATCTCGGGCAGTCGAGATTCCTTCGCTCTCACGGTTGGAGCTTTGATCGCTGGTGTTGTCACGACCTTGCTCATTGAGTTCATTCATCGGAAGACGATTGTGAAGGTGGATGCGGCGATCGGGATTGTCTTTTCCATGCTCTTTGCCCTTGGTGTGTTGCTTTTGGAGTTTGCCCCTCACACGGATTTGGATCCTGACTGCGTGCTCTTTGGGCAATTGGAGTATCTCGGCGTGCATACTGGTGGGAATGTGTGGGCCAGCCTCTTTGAGTCGAAACAGTTTCAACTTCTTTTTGGCGTCTTCATACTCACCGTGGGCTTGATTGTTCTCTTCTATAAAGAATTGCTCGTCTCTTCGTTCGACCCACTGTTAGCGGGCGCCCAAGGATTCCGACCGCAGTTCATTCACTACGCCATGATGTGCGTGCTCTCGCTCATTGTAGTCAGCGCGTTTGAAGCTGTGGGTGCGATCCTGGTCATTGCCATGCTCATCTTGCCAGGAGCGAGCGCCTATCTCCTAACCGATCGTCTCAAAGTCATGATCACGTTCAGTGTGATTCACGCCACGATCAGCACCATCGGTGGCGTCCATTTGGCGGTGTGGCTGAACTGCCCGACATCGGCTTGCATGGTGCTCGTGGGGGCGATGCTCTTTGGAATCGCTTGGTTCATCAGTTCGCGTCCGTTTCGGAACGGACAATGAGGTCCCGGAAGGAATTCCTAGTGAAGTCTAACATAACGTGGGTTCTCTCAGTTACCCCGCAGTGAAGACAGGGGTTTTCACTGGGGGGCTGTCGTGCATGGGGGCGATTGCACTTCTTGGGGGGTATTTGAATACGCTACTGAAGAAGCGAATGTGTGCAAATTTTCCAACGTCAAATTTTCCAACCTTTGAGCTTAACACAGAAAGAAAGCATTCGATTGAAGTATCTTGGAGTCATTCTTCCACTACCATATTCAGAAGGGAGAGGCAATAAGCTCACAGACGCCTTACAGAACCTAGCACGATTCCGTCAGTGCAAGGTTCAGCTGGTCCGCATACATTAAGGCAAGTAATTGCGGGAATCCGTCAGACGATCGGTTTGTAGGGCATGGAGGGAGGAATTCTGCGAGGAGTGCCTCGCGGATAGGATCGCCCTGGCCTCACGATGCAGGCGGATTTGATCAAGCGTCTCGATATCTTGTTCAACAATTCTCTCAATTGCTGATTCGTCGCTTTCACTAATTGACAGAATTGATCTCGGATGATTCCGATGGCTCGTTTCATGTTGATTTGATAGTTTCCGCGACATTCTTTGGTCTCCTCATCGAGTGCTGGTTGCGCCGTAAGCGCTAGTCTCGCCGCAATGTTCTGACAGAGCACGCGGGCATAGAAGTCTTGCTCCACCGATGTCACGCTCTTCCCTGTCCAGTTCTCAATCTCGATCTTGCACTTTGACGTCTTGATTCCCTCTTCAACATCCCAGCGCTCATGGTAGAGCGCCTTGAATTCTTCTGCCCGGTACTTTTATCTCGGTCGATCAGATTGGTGAGGAGCACCTCCACCTCGCCCGTATCGAGAAGCACACGAACAAATCGCAACCGAACAGCCTTGGGAATTGCCATGCCGTGGCCTTTGAATTCTTCAATCAGGTCATCAGCAAACGTTAGGGTGAACTCACATTCGCTCTTGCCGCTCCCCACAAAATCCTGCGCCGCCTTGCTGTTTCCAACTGTTACCCGAATAACAAAGTGCGAATCTTGAGCTATTGACCATGCAATTATTCTGGGATCGTTATAACTGGAGAGTGAGTAGTTCTATCTCGGGGATTCAAGCGGCGAAGCGCTCTCCGTCGGCCCGTGTGAAGTCTATTCTGTCGAGGATGAATTTTCGGAATGGAGCCGCTATGACGCTACGATGCAGAAATTCAGCAAGCGTATTCTTCAGCGCTTCCGACACCACCATCTCGGAGGGCAGGACATCAGGGCGGATCGTCCGTATCCAAGAGCCAAAGTGTTTCCATACAAGTTCGTCGCGCGTCATGGAGAGGTATTGGAGCATCCCTTGAGCGATCATTCCCGTTTGCACGAATACATGATAGGCTCGCATCTTTCGCGCTACCTGTTTGCGATACTGTTCCGAGGTTCGATGAAGATAC
>JBLHHN010000373.1:0-6317 GCA_047616785.1 Verrucomicrobiales bacterium | reverse complement strand
CGAATAGCTGACAGAGCCTTGTTTTTAAGGGGATTCGGCAAGAATCAGTGCTGCCTTCAGGGGGTAAAGTCCGTCTAGTTTGTGCAAGACGGGGTAAAGCATGCCTTCGGTCCATTGCAGTCGACCTCCGGTGAACTCGCCGACGCGTTGGATGATGCTTAGCCGTAGCTCTCGCCTTCACTCAGGATGGAGAGGATCAATGGCCGAGAGGAAGCGGCGACCAGTTCACGGGAAACGTCAGGCCTAGATCATCTATACCTCAATGATCTAGGTGTTGCACGGATTTTTTCTCTTATCTAGCGAAAGTGACGACGGTGGTGTGTTGCGAGACTCTTTGTCTCGCCCTTTCAGGGCTTTGATTCTCTTTCACGGCCTTCCCAGGGCTGCGCTTCGCTTTGCCCTGGGCTGTCTTGTGTCGGCCATAGCGAGAAGGAAGACGGTGGGGAAATTCTATTTTGGGAGAACGTCTTGGGGATCTCTAGTTTGCCGATGGCTTCTAGCGTGCGGTCGCTGAGACTTTGATAGAACTCTTTCTTGTCGCCGGTGGGTGTCTCTTTGGAAAAGTCTAAGGGTTCGCCCACGACGACGGTGATCTTTCCGAGTTTGGGCACCGTGGCCCCACGGGGAAAGGCTTCGTAGGCTCCAAAGATTCGCACGGGAAGCACGGGTGCTTGGCTCTTGGCGATGACGAGGCCGACGCCCCGCTCGGCTGGTCCAAAGTTTCCGGTGAGGGTGCGTTCGCCTTCAGGAAAGATGAGGACGCGTTCGCCACTTCTTAGGATCTTGATGATGCGCTTGAGACTGCTCATGTCCGGTCGATCTTGATCGACGGGAACGGCGTTCAGACGACGAATCGCACCGCCGAAGAGCGGGTTGTCAAAGAGTGTCTTGCGCGCGAGGAAATAGATCGATCTCTTGAACGCGATCGACACATAGGGAGGATCGAGGAAGCTTTCGTGATTGCTCGCGATCAGACATGGGCCGTGCTCGATGAGGCGTTCCGGATGGATCACCTCGTAGTTGTAGAACACCTTCGCGCTGAACTTCGCTAGGGAGTGGGCGAGCCAGTATAAGGGTTTCATGATTAGTTAGGAAGCTTCAGGCAGCCCGAGCTCTCGGAGGCGAGCGATCACTGCTTCCACCACCTGTGGTAATGTGAGTTCTGAAGTGTCGATGACGATAGCACCATCAGCGATTTTGAGAGGCGACACTTTCCGGGTGGAATCCATGCGATCACGCTCGCCGATCTCATCCCCAAGACCTTGAGCGGCACGACGATGGGCGCGGACCTCTTCGCTGGCGTCCAAGTAGAGCTTGAAGGGTGTGTCAGGAAAGACGACGGAGCCGACGTCCCGACCTTCCATGACAATGTCAGCGGCCTCGGGGCATGCGCGTTGGAGGGCGACGAGGGCTTTGCGCACCTCAGGGATCTTGGCGACATTGGAGACTTGCGCATTGATGCGATCTTCTGTGAGCGCACTGCCAGGGGCTTTGCCATTGACGAGGATATAGAGTTCATTGCCTTTCCGTGCAGGCTTGATGTTCGTTTTTTCTAGCAGGACGACGACAGCATCTGGATCGGCGGCGGGGTCGATGCCGGCTTCACAGGCGACCCAGGTAAAGGCGCGGTACATGAGACCGGAACTGACGAAGGCGAATCCTAACTGATCGGCGACGCGCCGAGAAACGGAACTTTTGCCGGAAGCGGCAGGGCCATCAATGGCGACAACGTGGTGGGTGGTCGTGGCTGCCATGATGTTAGACGGATGGGGTAGTGCTATTCATGATGCTCTTTAAGGTATGTTCGAAACAGGGATAAGAGGTGTTCACGCAATCGGCTTCTTCAATGATGGTCTGGCCTTCGGCGAAGAGACCGGCGATGGCGAAAGCCATGGCGATGCGGTGATCGCCGAAGCTCTGCAAAGTGGCGCCGTGCAACGGCCTGCCGCCGCGAATGATCATCCCATCGGGACGCTCTTCCACATCGGCACCCATCGCCAATAGGTTTGTCACGACCGCGTGGATGCGGTCTGTTTCCTTGACTTTCAGTTCTTGGGCATCGCGAATGACCGTGGTGCCTTCGGCGAGAGCGCCAGCGACGGCGAGGACAGGGAGTTCATCGATGATGTTAGGAATTTCATCCCCACCGATCTCGGTGCCTTGCAAGCCTGCGCCGCGCACTTCGAGATCGCCGATCGGTTCGCCGTCTTCCGCATCGGCATTCTCGGTGATGCTCGCTCCCATGCGCGCGAGCACTTTTAAAATGCCTGTCCGCGAGGGATTGAGTCCAACGCGGTTGATGTTCAGCGTGGAGCCCTTTTGCGCCGAGGCTGCGACGAGCCAGAAGGCTGCGCTGGAGATGTCCCCGGGGACTTGGAAATCTCTGGCCTGGATGGTCTGATGGCCTTCGATGGAAATGGCATCGCCTTCGATGCCTAACTGAATACGGAAATAGCGGAGCATGCGCTCGGTGTGGTCACGCGTGATGATGGGCTGTATCACCGTGGTCACTCCCTGGGTGAAGAGTCCGGCTAACAAGACCGCGCTTTTGACCTGCGCACTTGCCACAGGCAATTCGTATGTGGTGCTGACTAACGTTTTTCCTTGGATGCGCAAAGGTGGGCAGCTGCCTTGTCCCAGCGATTCGACGTGGCCGTTCATCTGCGCCAGAGGCGTGATGATGCGATTCATGGGGCGACCAGAAAGTGAAGGATCGCCGCGAAGCTCAGACTCGAATGGTTGGCCTGCTAGGATTCCGCTGAGCAAGCGCATGGACGTCCCTGAATTCCCGCAATCAATAGGCCCAGCCGGTGCTGTTAGTTTCCCGTTGCACCCTTTGACGGTGTAGCGGGTCGGTCCGAAGCCTTTGTCGGAAGCCTCATCGGCTTCGATAGACACACCCAGAGCGCGCATCGCATTCATCGTTGCGCAGCAGTCTTCACTGGGAAGGAATCCCTCGATGACGCAATCGCCATCGCTGAGCCCGGCGAACATCATGGCTCGGTGAGAAATGCTCTTGTCACCCGGAACGATGATCTCGTCATTTATCAGTCGGCCGTGCCGGACTTGGTAGGTTGTCATGTGGAATGCGTCGCGTCTTTCGTATCAGTGCTGGAGATATGAGTATCGCGAAGTTCTTTCGCCTCCAGTAGAAATCGCCGAATGGGCTCAATTTCTCTCGAAACCAAAAGTTTGAGCAGATCCTGCAGCCGAGTCTCTGCCTGACGAAGGGCATCGACTACGGAATCGCGGTTCTCTAACAGTATTTCTGCCCACATGCCGGGATCGCCAGAGGCCACGCGTGTCGTGTCACGCAAGCCTCCGCCTGCGAACTCGGCCCAGGCAGGTTCTTTCCCCAGTGCGGTATCGACGATGATGGATGCCAGGGCATGGGGCATGTGGCTGATGTGGGCGACGATCTGGTCGTGCTCCGTTGGACAAACGATGTGGATTCGACAGCCGAGTGCCTTCCAGAAAGCCTCGGTCTGAGAAAGCGCATCCGAGGACGTGTCTGAATTGGGGGTTAGCAGGCACATGGCGTTTTCAAAGAGATCGGCCCGCGCCGCTTCTACGCCCGCAGCTTCGGAGCCCGCCATGGGATGGCTGCCGACGAAGCGGTAGCCGGTTCCCTTAAGAATCTCTGTGGCCTGCTGGACAATGGGCCTTTTCACGCTGCCAACATCGGTGATGATGGCTCCAGGAGCCAGTGTCTGCAGGCGAACCAGCTCATCTAAAAGCTGTGGCATGACTCCGATCGGCGTGGCGAGAATCACCAATTCAGCGTCCTTGACGGCGGTGGCCATTTCTGGCTCCACCGAGATCTGAGAAGACGCTTGAGCGAGGAAATCGAGTGGGGCTCGGCGCCTGCCCCACACCACGGGCCGCTGTTGAGCCAGGGCCAAGGCAAGGGAACCGCCCAAGAGGCCGGGACCCAAGATCACCACCCGCCCGCCCATGAAGTCTGATGAACTGGGGCTACGAGGCTATGGGACGAGGATCGTCTTGCCTGTCTTGTTGCACTCGATCTGAGTGCCGCTGGAAAGTCCGGAGACGTCGATGTAGGGGCCGTCTTTGGCGTATGGGCTGACCACAAGATTCGAAGCACCTTGAACCGGGATGGCATACTCATATTTCGGCTTTGTTTCTTCGATCGGGTCGATGTCCACCAAGGGCTTCTCCTCCGGGGGGGGCACCCGTGGCTTGGGCATCGGAGTGGGCTTTGGCTTCGGTGCGGGCTGAGTGTTGCGCGGCTCGATTTCCGTCCGATTGCCAGATTGTGGGTGATTCCAGCGGTCCGTAGGGTACCTTTGCTGGTCTCGACCTTGAGTATCCACGCGAGGCGCGCTCTGACTGCTGCCGGGTGGGTAGCGTAAACTGGTATTATTCCGGGGGTAACCGGGATGATCAAAAGGGATCGGCTCAAAGCACCCTCCTAAAAAGAGGAGCATAGGGCAGGCGGGTAAGATGATGCGGGAGGCCTTCATAACTTCAGAGATTCGATAGAACGTTCGTTTGTCACTTACCACACCGCTTTTATTCATTCATGTCAAGTCAGCGGGGAAAATACGGGGATTAGGAATCCTTCAATTCATGGGCGGACACGAAGATGCTCCGGTCCGTTTGGACGACGAGACGCACGGTGCCGCGTTGATGGCGCACGCGTCCGGTCCACTCGGTGACAGGGCTGTGCTCATCGAGCGTGGAGAAGTGCATTTCAGCGTTTGTCTTTTCATACAACTCCATGGTCTCAGGCTCGGTCAGATCGCTGGGCTTGGGCTTCAGGGGAGGCGGTGGTGTTCTATGGCCGACAATGAGGCGAGACGCTTGCTTGGGAGGATTGGTCACCGTCCAAACCCAGTCATCGCCGTCGCGGGTGAAGGTCGTTTTCAATGGCTGTGGACGTTTCAATCGAGTCGCTGGATCTCCTAACAAAGCATACAAGAGCAAATGATCTTTGCGGATGCGCGGGGTGTTGAGCTTGCCCTCGAGTTGTCCTTCGGCTTCTGCTAGCATCAACTCAACCAACACGTTGTGCATGTTGTAACCGCGGCGTTGGGTCGCCACCCATTGATCTCCCAGACGATCAGAACCTTCATCGAGACCTTGAAGCCAGCACACGGAGGAGTAGTAGTTGGGCAAGGGATGTGATTGTGTGGTTGCTGCGATGACGGCGGCTGGACCAGCGGGAGTTGCGAGGAGCGCTTCAGCCAGACTTGTCTGAGGGTGGGCGAAATTTCCACAATCGCAGGCAAAGATGATCGCAGGAGAAGCGGGTTTCTCTCCGGTGATCGTGCGTGTGTCCGATGTGTGGTAGGCGATCCACTTGTTCGCCACCGGCATCGAGTAGAAAGCATCGGTGCCTCCGTGGCCCATCATGCCTGTGAAAAGACCACCACCGCGTGCGAGAAAGTCATGAAAGAGGTCCGCATGTTTGTTCGGAATGGCCGAAAGCGGATCCGTTTCGTTGCCCATGATCAGGCTAAGATCTGCCCATGCAGGAGCCTCTTGATCGAGCGTCTGCCGGAGAAGATTCGACGCCATGTTCGACTGAAAGGCCCCTCCATAGGCAGGATTTCCAGCCCACACGGGGATGTGCAGAGATTCCATGGTGATCGGGAGTTTCTCATAGGCAACAATCTTGCGTGCCAGACGCGAAATGGCCTCGGGAGTCCGACCGGGGAGTCTTCCTACGGGAATGTCTGGAATCTGATCGTCATCAAGATCTCCAAAGATGGCATCAGACACAAATGTCTCAGGCTGAGTGGCCTGCCAACGGTAGAGGGTGTGGCGTTCTGCTCCTAGTAAGTCCTCGGGAGGGTTCTCCACGAGAAGATCGTCGCCTAGCAACAGAAGGTAAGCCGGATTCTTGTCCAATTGCGTCAAAGCATCTCTCACGGGCGGCTTCGTTAAGACGATTTCGAACCCTTCCTCGCGTCGAAGCTCGATCAGTGGAGCCGCGGCTCGTTGTAAATTCTCTGACCCTATGACAACCCATAGAGGGGCTTTCCCTTCTGCGATCACGCTCGTAGAGAGCGTGGCAAGAGTTGTCAGAATGATGGGAGATGGGTAATTCATCCTAGATAAATTTGTTATATAAAGTCGATCTCTTCTGTTTAGGGCAAGGGCGGGGCGCTTGGTATCTGAGTTAAGATGGTTGCGTTTTACTGCAACGGTGTAGGAAACTTTTCTCATGTTTGGGCGTAGGCTTTGCCCAATCTCGCGGTGGCTTGGCTCCAGGAAGCCTTGCGGTAGACAAAGTTGCGTAACCAGCGGATAAATTTCAGAGTCCTCACCGTGAAGAGCTGAACGAATGTTGC
>JBLHHN010000372.1:0-6349 GCA_047616785.1 Verrucomicrobiales bacterium | reverse complement strand
ATGAATCTGATCACATCCCAGCGTAAGCCACATCAGATGGAGGGTCGTCGGTCGATTACCTTGAATCGAAGCTTCCCTGGAATGTTAAACAACATGATACCGCCTTCGCGGTCGGTCGGTTTCTCGTCAATGAATGCGATCTCTCCCGAGGGGCGACGTATTTCGGCACGCACGACGTATCGCACCCCCTGGAACTCATCTTCTACCGCGAACTGCAACGTAATTGGAGAAGAGGTCTCGTTTCGAAGGACCAGCTCCATCGTTCCCGCTCTATCAATGGCAACGTTCGTTTCAACACCTATCAAAGTCTCACTATCTTTGAATAGGATAGAATCAAGTTTAGACTGCCCATCAACATCGCGACCGGGGTCAGCGATCAGACAAACAAACACTAAAAAAGCCAACGCAACAAACAGCAGCAGCCAGCCTATTCTCATTTCGTTGGAATCGGCGCTAACGATAGCGTTAAAACTCATCATTCGGTACCCCTTGGTCTACTCGTCGTAGCCTTTCAAGGGCCGAACCCAGATGTTGCGGTAGCGAACGGGATTGCTGTGATCTTGAAGGCTGATCGAGCATTCCACCGCATCGCCGGGGACTTCTGCGGCATGATGGACGAGGATGCCGTTATGCATGATGGTTAGTGTCGCGGGTTTGCCTTCTTTGGGCGCGTCGTAGATGATGTCATAGGTCTGCCATTCTCCGGGCTTTCGGGAGGCGTTTACCAGTGGGGGATACTTGTTGTAGATCGAGGCTGCTTGGCCATCCGGGTAGGTGTCGTTTTCGTAGGAGTCTAACACCTGCACTTCGCCGTGCCCATTGATGTAGACACCGCTGTTGCCGCGGCCTTGGCTCGAGCCTATCACTTCGGCAGGGCTGGCCCATTCGATGTGGATCTGGCTGCTGCCAAACTTGTCTTTCGATGTGATCTGACCGGTCTTGGGGACGATCTCCATGTAACCGTCTTCAAGTTTCCACTTCGGATCAGCCCACTCGGTCCCATCTTTCTTCTGGCCCTCCGTCAGGTTGGCTGGATGGTTTCGCCTACCTCTGGAAGGTGACAGGGGCCAGTAGGCAGTTTCAGGCTCGAAAAAAATCGGCCTTGCGGTTTCACTACCGAATCTCAGTCTAGCGAAACCGCTGCCTCAACTTTGGTGCAGGTCTGGACGATGGTTTCCGGAGAGATGCTGTGGCGAGTCGGAGCCCATAACCCCTTGATCATCAGTAACGAAGACGACTCTGACTGATCCTGATTTCTTCGGGATTCGCTGATTCAGGCCCAGCCAATCTGATGGAGAGCCAATGTTTTCATGCTTAGAACTTACCACACCACGAAAGCCATGGACGAGTCCGATCCGCTAACTACGAGCCAGGGAAACGAACTAGCGACTATTCTGAAAAACCTCTTGCGTTCATCAATTCCCCGGCGATTATCCGGTGTCCTTCGTGAGAAGTGACGTGCGTTTCTAACCCGCTTTAGACGGGATTTCCCTTTGATTTCTGGTTGAAGACGCAACCTCGGCCGCAAGACAGACAGGCCGCATTCTCCTCTCAAGGGCGTCTGAACCAGGAGCAGGTCTCATCAATTACATGAGGCCGCTGGCGTTTGTCGTGAACTACCAGAATACCAGAGACCGTCAACAACCTCGGCGGCTTAGAAAGATACCAACGATTGTGCAATTCAATGAACTTAAGTTAGACCCTAGCCTTCTTAAAGCTGTGGAAGCAGCAGGCTTTACCATTCCCACTCCCATCCAAGAGCAAGCGATTCCTCTTGTGCTCGCTGGCAGCGACGTCATGGCATCCGCCCAAACGGGTACCGGCAAGACGGCAGCGTTTGTCTTACCAACCCTGGATCGACTGCTGAAACCCTCAAAGAAATCTGGCAGAGGACCACGCGTGTTGGTACTCACCCCCACTCGGGAACTTGCGGGACAGGTCGATTCTGACATTCAGAAATTCGGGAAATTTTGTCAGTTTACCGCTGGAAATATCGTTGGCGGTGTGGGTTACGGTCCTCAGATCAAACTTCTCAAACGGCCGCTCGACTTGCTCGTGGCGACGCCAGGACGGCTCATGGATCACATGGAACAAGGGCTCGTGGACTTTTCACGCCTTGAAGTCTTCGTGCTCGATGAAGCAGACCGTATGTTAGACATGGGCTTCATTCCTGCAGTGCGAAAGATCGCTGCGAAGATGCCGAAGAATCGCCAGACCTTGCTTTTCTCTGCAACTCTGGAGGGCCAAGTGCTGTCCATGGCGAAAGAGCTTCTGCATGAACCTGAGATTGTCCAATTGGCTGCCAATTCACAGCGCCATGACAATATCCAACAACATGTGTATCTGGCTGATGATGCCGAGCATAAGCACGCTTTGTTAGAGCACCATTTGAAGCTAGAAGGTATGAATCAGGCCGTGGTTTTCACGCGAACGAAGCGGCGTGCCGATCGTCTGGCGACGAAGCTTACGCGCACAGGTTTTCACGCGGCACCGTTGCATGGAGACATGCGTCAGGGTGCACGTAAGAAAGCCGTGGATCAGATGAAAGCTGGCAAGCTGAGTATTCTGGTAGCGACGGATGTGGCGGCGCGTGGTCTTGATATCAAAGGCATCACTCATGTGATCAATTTCGATCTTCCCATGGTCGCAGAGGATTACATTCATCGGATTGGTCGAACGGGCCGAGCTGGTGCAAGTGGCACGGCCGTGTCCTTTGTGAGTGGAGAAGAATGGGATCTCCTCACAGGCATCCAACGTCTTACAGGATGGGAATTGCCACGTGAAGCGATCGAAGGTCTTGAGCCCAAAAGTAGGGAGCCGAAATCGAATTCGGGTGGTGCCGCGAAGAAGTCACGGCCTAAGAACCGTAGCGGAAAACGCAGTGCGTCATCCGCCGGCGACGGTGGTGGCGGTGGCCGTTGGTCATCGAAGAAACCGAGTGGAGGCAGAGCGCCTTCAAAGAAGAGCGGAAACCGCGCACCTAATCGCCGGCGTTCCGCAGCCTAACTAAATGGAAGACGCGGCTTCGGTCGTCAGTTTTTGTATTGTTATGGAAGAAGAAATCCTAAAATTACTTGGGGCCAAAGACTATGTGCCCGCGAACGTTCCTCAACTCCTTACGGACTTGGGGCAACAGCCAAATCAACAGCAACGACTTCAGGAATCTCTTGGAGCGCTCGAACGCGATGGTCGCATTGCTCGAATCAAGGGGAATCGATATATCCTGCCGAAGGAAGCGGATCTGATCCCTGGACGGATCCAAATCACGCGTCATGGCCGTGGATTCCTCACCCCAGACGAACCAGGTCTAGCAGAAATCGCGATCCCGGCCAATGCGACGGGGACGGCGCTCCATGAAGATCATGTGCTCGTCCGACGTGATGTGCCTGCCCGTGGCAAAGCATCGGCTGATGGAGTCTCGAATAGCGGCACCGTGGTGCGCGTTCTTGAGCGGAGGCGGAACCAGATTGTGGGCACGCTGAAAAGTGGAAAGAACCTACTCTATGTCATTCCAGACGATCCGCGAATGCCACAGGACATCTACGTGCCGCCTGCGAAGGATGTAGGACGTCCTGCGCGTGTTGGCGATAAGGTTGTGGTGGAGTTAGGCGAATGGGAATCTCGTCATACGAATCCTGAAGGAGAGATCATCGAAGTCCTAGGACCACCGACGGCGGAAGGGGTGGATATGTTAGCCATTCTACGGCACTACGATCTGCCCTTGAAGTTTCCGAAAGAGATTCTTGAGGAAGTGAAACAGCATGGCTCGGAGGTGACGGAGAAAGATCTGCAGGATCGGACCGATTGCCGTGATCATGATGTGATCACGATCGATCCGGCAGATGCGCGTGACTTTGACGACGCGTTTTATTTGAAACGCACCGAGTCTGATCGGTGGAAGCTCTGGGTGCACATTGCGGATGTGTCTCACTACGTGAAGCCTGGGTCGGCATTGGATATCGAAGCGCGCAAGCGTGGCAATTCCACCTACTTGGTCGATCGCGTGATCCCGATGTTGCCAGAGGCTTTGAGCAATGAGCTATGCTCACTCAAGCCGAAAGTGGATCGTCTAACCAAATGTGTGGAATTTCTCATCAGCGATGATGGTGAGGTCTTACGCTCTCGGTTCTATTCAGCGGTCATTCATTCCAAACAACGCTACAGTTACGAAGAGGCTTTTGCGGTGCTTCAGGGCAAGGCGAACGGTCCGATTGAAGAAATGCTGCATGCAGCTGGCGCTTTGGCCGATCTCATCCGAAAGCGGCGTTTCAAAGCGGGCTCACTGGAACTCGATTTCGCAGAAACGAAGATCCGGCTCGATGACCATGGAAAAGTGTTAAGGATCGACAAGGTGGAGAATGATCAATCTCACCAGCTGATCGAAGAGTTCATGTTGCTGGCGAACGACGCGGTGGCGACGCGGTTGATTAAACTGAAACGTCCTGCCATTCATCGTGTGCATGAGCAGCCTGATCCAAAGCGACTCGCGGAGTATCGGGAGAATGTGCTCAGTCATAATGTGACATGTGGCAATCTGGAGAAGCCTGCGGAAGTGCAGAAGCTTCTCAAGATTCTCGGAGGATTGACCATCGGTCCTGCGCTTAAGATTGGGTTCCTGAAGTCTCTCATGCGCGCTCGGTATGCGGTGGAAGCGTTAGGCCACTATGGCTTGGCCAAGGCGAAGTATGCCCATTTCACCTCTCCTATCCGACGCTACGCCGATCTCGTCCTGCACCGTTGTTTGTTCGAAGATCAGAAGAACAAGGTGCAAGCTTTAACTAAGACCGCAGAACATCTCTCATCGACTGAGCGGAATTCGGCGGATGCGGAGCGGGATAGTAAGAGTGTGAAACTCTACGCCTACCTTGAGTTGCAACTGAAGTCCGAGAATCCTGAGCGTTACTCGGCGATGGTCACGGACATCCGGAACTTTGGTGTCTTTGTCGATGTCATGGATTTAGGAATGGGCGGCTTGGTGCCGTTGTCACTCTTGGACGATGATTTCTACGAGTTTGATCCTGCTAGAATGCAAGTGACGGGTCGACGCTATCGTCGTGTGATTAAACTAGGCGACATCATTGAAGTGGTCGTCGGCAAGGTGGATTCCTTCAAGAAGCAGGTCGATTTCCGCCTGGTGCCCGTAGAGGGAGCTCAGATCAGGCCGAAGCGCAAACGGCCTTCAGGTAAAGAGAGCCGAAACCGTAAGGACAAAGGCAAAGGCACTGGTAGCAAGAAACCCCACCGCAAAGGACTAGCGAAGATCCAAGCGAAAGAAGAGTCCAATCCACCAGCAAAGAAAAGGCGTAAGAAGAATCGGCACAAACGTAAGGATATCACGGCCCCGCGGCCAGCAACTGCTGAGGACGCTACGAAACCACCCAAGAAGAAACGTCCTCGCAAGCACCGTAGTCATCCGCCGAAGAAGACGGCGAGCTGACGTTGGCTTTCTACTCAATCAATCCAAGGACGGGCTTGCTTGATGACCAGCAGGTGGTGTCATAGTAATTGAACTCGATCTCCATACCGAACCTATCATTGCGTCGATACAGCCTTCTGAAATGGGCCTGGATCCTCCCCATGCGACTGGCAAGATCTAAGCTCTGGCACTGATTGAGCAGAGGTTCGTCCTCGACTCGACGATTGGATTTGCGGACATACTGAATCTCGTATTCGTAGCTTTCTGTCACCGGATTGACTGCGAGAAGAGACACGAGGAATTCTTCAGGGATGGCGTTATCCGAAGGATTGGTAACGAGATCTTCTCCGGCCTGCACATTCACATAGTAACCCTTCCAATTGGGATCGACGACGTTCTTGGTCACGGCGACGCCGTTGGTACGTGCGTTCTGATAGTTCTGATGGACGAGGACTCCCATCGCAGCCTGATAGTGATCGATGCGATAGACCTCACGTTCTTCAAAAGCACGGTAGTTCCACATGCTAGCCCAGACTTGCTTGATGGTGTTTTCTAGCAATCCCTCATGAGGGTGGTGCGTGTAAGAGTCGTAGAGCCCCGCTCCATTGAAACTTGGCAAATCTTCATTGTTTGTGCTAGAACGACAGGGAATTGCCATGCCTGAAGGAAATGATTGGTGCAAGCTTGGATTCACGAAGCTCGGCATCTTCATAGAAGGTGTTCGAAGAAAGCATTTCGTCGAGACTATCATACAATCCATTGGAAGACATGAAATCGTGGTAGAAAGAGAAGGGGATGCGAAGGGTATGTCCGATAGATCGTTAGAAACGGTGGACAGTTGTTAGAGGTTTGCACATAGAGCTGTGTTTGTCAAGGCATATGTTGATGTTAGTTTTGCTTGCGGTGGGCAGATCATTCGGCAATTGCTAGCTC
>JBLHHN010000371.1:0-6355 GCA_047616785.1 Verrucomicrobiales bacterium | reverse complement strand
TCTCACATAGGCGCTATCGCCGGAACGGCCGAATGGAAACCTGACGAAGGAAAAGTAGGCGGCGCGATCTTCTTTGATGGCTCGGACGGGTCCATTGAGGTGCCTGATGCGCCGGAGTTCCGCTTTGATGCCGAGGAATCCTGGGCTGCTTCCCTGTGGTACAAGACCGACGCGGTCGAGGATGATCAGGGTCTGATGAGCAAAGGCTATCACGATGATTCACGGGCCGAGACGGGCTACTGGATGCTGCAGACACGGGCCGGAGGTTTCACCATGGACTCGCGTTGCTGTGATGGCGCGACTCCTCGTGCGCGGATCGATTCGGACTCCGGGATCAGCCACGGCGATGGCGAATGGCATCATTTCGTGGTCACACGGGACGGCGCTCTCGCAGAGATTCGTCTCTACGTGGATGGGCAATTGACGACGCAGGATGTCGGTGCGGCCGACACCGGCCAATGGGCCATGGGTGATAATGAGGATCCGCTCGTCATCGCCAACCACTTCAATCGTTACACCGCCGGCTGGTTTGATGACATCGCCGTTTGGAAAGGCTATGCCCTCACCGATGCTGATGTGGCCGCGATCGCTGCGGAGGGTGTGAGCGCTGCGCTTGAGTCGGGTGTTGAACCAGAAGCCGATCCCAACTTGCCCGCCCTTGAGAACGTTGGCATCACCGCCACCGGCGTCTTTGGAATCAGCATTCCTGACGGACTCACACTGGCCATCGAGTACTCCGCGGACCTGATCAACTGGGTCGGCGTCGCCGCCGATATCACCGGGGCGATCGAAGAGACCGACGCGGGACGCATCGCCGCGCCCTCCGGCTTCTATCGCGCGGTGCAGCAGTAGAAATTCGGAGACACAAGTTTAAGAAATGTTAGGATCAAGGGCGAGGCCGAAAGGTCTCGCCCTTTGTGTCATCGACTTTCTCCGAGGAGCGAAGACACCTCTCAAAGTCAAAGCTTGGAGTGATTGCCTTGGATCGTTAGAATGTCAGTTTGACGTAGTCACTCATGCGCGGATTGGAGGTTGCTTCCATCCGCCTGTTAAGTGTTCATTAGTCTGTTTAGATTTAGAAGTGGTCACGATGGCGGATCAGGTCCACGGGCTTCTGTAACCACGCTCTGCGATCCACTGCCGCAACCAACGCGCTCGAGCACGGGGCCGACATTGGCGAAGGTTCAGGAATGGTTAGGCCAGTCCAGAGCATTGCCACCACGAGCCTCTACGACCGCCGCAAGATGCGGCCCGAGGATTTCCCGACGTTCGAGGTTTCCTGCTGACAAGTGAGAGGTGGAATCTCCCACGTATCCTCGATTTTGAGTTTGAAAGGGCCAGCAGGTTTGATAGTGAAAAGGACCAAGTGGCTGACTCCCCTGACGCCCTCAACTTCAAAAAAGCAACGTAACTTGTGTTCACCAACTTTTAACTTCAGCCAAAAATTCTTCTCGGACTGCCAATCATCGCGGGCGAGCAAAACTAACGAAGAAGCGAATTGCTTCAACTTGCCGTCCTCGTCTCGAAGAAGCATGCGCGGAGGAGCCGCAGTCTTTGTCGGTGTGTAGAATTCCCCATCAACTTCCAAAGAAAGATTGATGGTAGGGGCCTTCTCCAATTCAGTTATTGCACGACCTTTTAGGTGGTGCGGATGGCGCTTGGTCACAGGCTGGAAGCCGAGAGGTTACCAGCAGGGTTGAGGAGCTAACTAAACAGACTTCCTAGACCAGACTAATCCAGCTTGCCCGCCGCTTCTCGGAAACGGAGCAAGACGCGTTCTTGGCCTAGCAAAGCAAGCATCGGCAAGAGATCGGGCCCGCCGAGTTGGCCGCTGGCGGCGACGCGGGCAGGGAACATCAGCTTGCCTTGCTTGACTTCAATGTTCGCTGCAGCAGTATCGATTGCGGCACCAATCGAGTCCTCCGTCCAGTCACCCGCCGCTTCGAACGCTGCAATGAGCGCCTGCAAGCGTGGCTCATTGGCGGGATCTTTGGCCATCTTGGCGATGGCTTCGCTATCATAGTCACAGTAGTCTCCTTGGAAGAAGCCAATTTTGAGGGGAATCTCCGATGCCAGCGTGACTTTTTTCTGCACCAATGGTAGGATCTTTCTGAGAGCGGACTCTTCTAGATCCATCCCGGCCGCTTGCACAACCGGGGCGGCGTGGTTCCAGAAGTCTTCGGCATCGAGTGCCATCAGTCGTTGTCCGTTGAGCCAACCGAGTTTGGTCAGATCGAAGGAGGCATTGCTTTGGTTGATCCCAGGGAAATCGAAGAGGGCCGTGATCTCATCCACGTTGAGAATCTCCCGGTCATCCTTGGGTGACCAGCCTAACAAAGAGAGATAGTTGACCAGAGCCTCTGGTAGATACGCCTTGGCCTGATACTCTTTCAATGAAGCGCCCATGTCACGCTTGCTCATCTTTGACCCATCGAGATTGAGGATGAGGGGAATGTGTGCGTATACAGGCAATGGCGCATCGAGCGCTTGGAAGAGCTCGATGTGTTTGGGTGTGTTCGAAAGATGGTCTTCACCGCGGATGACGTGGGTGATGCCCATTTCCAGATCATCGACGACGTTGACGAAGTGGAATATGTAAGAGCCATCGGGACGTCGTATGGTCATGTCAGGCTCGTCACGGAGGAACTCGACTCGCCCACAGATCTGATCATCGACCACCACCGGCTGACGAGGGGAACGGAAGCGGACCGCGCCGTTCTCTTCCGAGTAGACGACGTCCTTCTTCTGCAACGTTTCCAGATGTTTGTCGTAAAGATCCTGACGTTGGCTTTGAAAGTAGGGCCCGCGATCGCCGCCCGCTTCAGGACCTTCATCCCAATCCATGCCCAGCCATCTTAGACCGCCGAGGATCGCGTCGATTCCTTCTTCAATATTCCGGTTCTGATCGGTGTCCTCGATTCTCAAGACAAACTGGCCGCCGCAATGTCTAGCATAGAGCCAATTGAACAGTGCCGTGCGTGCGCCGCCAACGTGCAGATAGCCAGTCGGCGAGGGAGCGAATCGGGTGCGAACCTTTGATAGAGTCATGATAGGCGAAGGTGCACCCTTGCCTGGACCCTGCAAATCTCATCTCACTGATCTTCTCGCGCATGATGACGCCGGGGCCGGCGTCGGAAACGCAGACCCATGGCCAACATCATTGCGGCAAGGAAAGCACCTGAGGGTTCTGGGACAGCGATCGCCGTCGCAGAAACGGTGAAGTTGTCGAAGTAGATGTTCTGGTCAGTTCCAGGTTCCCAAGAAGGATCGCTTCCGCCGAAGAACGTGCTGAAATAGAACTGTTCAATCTGATGGGTGCCATCGCTCAGCTTGAGGTTCGTCTCCTCCGACATTGGGACCCCATCCTTGTAGCCCCGAATCACGCCATCTTCGTAATTATTGGCCACCGTGCCGAGGACGACTTGCTGGGTGATGGTATGCCATTCTCCCGTCGTGGGCAGAAGCCAGGCATTGGCGTTGGCCGAGTCCTCCCATTTGAAGTCGTCTTGAAGTTCGTTATCGAGACCAAGATAGTGGGTGTAGTAGACCAGATTGGCTGGGCCCACGGGAGCGGTAGCATCGCCACTTGATCCGCCGCTGCTGGAATGCGATCGCCACATCATTCGGTTGGTGAACCCCGGGTTACTGTCACGATTGCCACCGACCAGACCCGGGAGTCTCCCTCCTTTCCCAAACTCCATGCCGTCCGGGAAGAAGATATCATACTGGGCCCACGCCTCCGTCAGGCCACCGCTGGGAAGGTTGTAGACCCAGCTTGCGCCAGAGTCTCCCGATGACGTGCCAATGGCTGGATAGAGAACCTTCAGGACTTTGTTTGATCCGCCCGCTGGATCGGTCGCAACCGATACTCGGTTTTCAGTCCCTTCGACTTCTTGAAAAATGCTGGCTCCTGACTAGTCGGCGTCGAGTTCCGTCGCTGTGTATTCTCCATCGGCGCAGCTTTCGAAGTCCACGAAGAGCAAAGAGGCCTCGACCTTCACAATCGAGATGATGAAGAAGAACACGGCCGAACCGGTGTTTTTCCATGATTAAATAAAATTTTCATTATTTCAATAATCTAATTATTTGGAATAACTAGAACTAAAGAATCTGTCTGACAGGCATGGACTTTCCCTTGCTGAGTGCGTTCACCACAGCAAGCTGAAGGCGGATGAAGGATCTCAAGGACTCTCCCCGGGCGCTGGTCCGCATTGGCTATGATAACCGGGTTTATAAAACCTACCGAGGTCGGCTGAAGGAGGAGCGTTATTTCACCGAGAAGAAAGTGCTGCGATTCCTCGAACGCCAGGAATGCGACTTCGTGCCACGCGTTTTGGATGCCGATGATGACGAGCTGAAGCTGACAATGACCAATTGTGGTCGTCCGGTGGCCCAAATGAATCAGGCGAAGATGGACAAGATCTTCGATGAACTCGAGCAGTTTGGCGTGCGACACGCGGATCAAGCCGTGCGCAATGTGACTTACGATGTGAATCGAGGCCGCTTCTGTGTTATTGATTTCGAGTTTGCCGATTTCATCGCGAAGACTCCGATCGAGAACGGCTGGTCTCGGCTTCGGTGGTCCGGACGGACGGACATTGGTCGATTTCGGAAAAGAAATGACGACACCTTTCTTGCGTTCACGATCGATGATGAGGGGTTTCGGCAACTGCCAGACGAAGGCGAAGCGAGCATCGAGGATGGCGATGTTGTCTTCGTGATCTGTGATGGGATGGGCGGGGCCACTTCAGGAGATCTTGCGAGTGAAATGATCGCTGGCCGACTGCGCGAGGTCATTCCTAGGACTTACCAACAAGTGGCCAATCATCTCTATCCCGATCGTCCTGGTGTTCTCCAAGAGTGTCTGGAAGACGTCCACAATGCGGTGAACTTGATCGGGGAGAAACGTCCGCATCTTGCGGGCATGGGTGCGACGGTCACGGTCTGTTGGTTCACGCCGGAGAATGCCTACTTTGGGCATGTGGGAGATACCCGTCTCTATCAATTACGTCAATCTAATCTTGCGCAATTGACGGAAGATCACTCAGGCCCATGGCGATCTTTCAAGCGCGGTGAGATCAATGAAAGGGAATGGCGCAACCACCCACGAAGGCACATCTTGGAACAAGCGATTGGCGCTGGGCTCCAAGAGATCAAGCCTCAGATCGGCACCATCTCTCCCGTGAGTGAAGACTGGTTTCTTATGTGCTCTGATGGCTTGATAGGTGGGCTCTGGGACAAGCACGTGAAGCAGATGCTGGGAGACACGACACCCGACACGGCACCTGCGGATCTCACGCAGATGTTGCTGCGCAAATCTTTGGCCGATGATGGAAGGGACAATGTCAGTCTAGTGACGATCCAGGCGACTTCTGGCGTAGCCTCTGCTACTGCCGCCGCCGACGGCGACGGCGAGTGATCACGATCATTTGCAGCGCGATCAATGATAGGGCGGCGCTGGGCGGTGGCACTCTTGCGGTGATGGCACGACTCTCAATGGTCAAGGCGGCGTCGAAGCTGGGATCAACACCGAACGCAACGGCTGGTTGCCAATCACTGCTGACGCCAAAGCCGCCTCCTTCATTGCGTGCATGTGAAACAGAGCCGGCCAGGCTCGCCCCGCTCTGATGATATTCTTGGTTGAGTGTGGCGAACTCTAGGATGGGTGTGAGTCCGAACCAGTAGTCACCTGCCGGGAGGACAATCTTGAGGCCACTGACAGAGACTTTCAGACCGGCCGCTTCTGGAGATAGCGTCACGGGGACATTCGTTCCCATGATAGGATCTTCGGAATCGAGCAGACCATCATCTGAGAAGATGTTGAGCACTGCCGTCGCAGTGCTAGGCCACAGCCCATTGATCGAGGTAAAGTAGGTCGAGACGGATTCGATTTAAACGTCTGTTAGGAACGTGGCGTCATTGACCACATAGGTGTCATGACCCGGCGAATCGGGGAAGGCCTGATCGGCCAAAGAGAAAATGCTAGGGACGGGAGATTGATTCCAAAGTACGGCTGCTTGCGTGAGGTGAATGCAGGCGAGGAGCGGGAGGCCGGCATAAGTGATGGGCCATCGAGCTATGTTGAGAGGTGAAGAGATCATAAGAGCCATTGCGGTGGATACGATAATTGTGATTTATGTGAAATTGGGCCAATATGATAATTAATTTATCTGTAGAGCCCTAGATAATGGTGAACATGGTAATCACGATAATCTTACCGGTTGTCTTGTCGGACTTTACCCCCTGAAGGCAGCACTGATTCTTGCCGAATCCCCTTAAAAACAAGGCTCTGTCAGCTATTCGGGCATTTCAAGGTGGTGGCTACAAAGCCACTTTTAGGAGGTTGAGGATCTGC
>JBLHHN010000370.1:0-6392 GCA_047616785.1 Verrucomicrobiales bacterium | reverse complement strand
GTTCATGTACACACATCCTTTCTGATGGGTGTACCGGTTTTAGTCTGCCCTTCTTTCCGTACCGGTTTTCACCCGGCGTTTACACTCGTTCTAGCCGACTGCGGTTTAGTGATCTGGTGAAGGTTGCAGGAGAGCCGTGAACTGGAAATCTGTATACTCGGTTCGATGAGGGGCGAGGCGGGCATGCCTTCGGGCGTGTCCCCTCGTCTACTCTACCCTGCTTCATTTGTGCGCTAGGAGTATGAATCCGCCACGAGCCCACGACAGGCAAATTGCTCTTAAATGTTGGGATGTCTGGCGCCAGCTTTGCGATCCAGGGAGGGGTACTGCGCCTTCATCAACAAGGAAAGGCCTCAGCCTTTGCATTCGCAAAAGCCTTGGGTGAAGAAGGAAAGAAACCTTGGGTCGAATCTTTAGCATCCTGTGGTTGGCGTCCACACCCTCTCATATAAACATGGATCGGATACCAGTAGTCCTGACGAAATCTGACAACGCGCGCTCAGTCACCTTGCTCCCCTCATCCTTCGCCGACAACACATGGCCCCAACGAGTCTGCGGGAATCTTCCGCCTTCTATCCTATAGTATTCAGTAGAATGCTTGCGAATGTTGGGTGCTTCTGCGGATACTCCTTGTGATGATACGTCGTCTTGTCTTGTTCTTCCTCATGGCCTTCAGCCTGCCTCTTCAGGCACAGGAGGCATCAGGTTCGTTGTCGATCGGAGCCTACTACTACCCATGGTATGGCTCGGCCGATGCGGGCGAAACGGGCTGGATGTCCAATGCCTTGCGTGGCCGCCTGAAGCCACAACAGCTTCCGAAGTTGGGCGTCTACGGCAGCAATGATCCTGAAGTGATCGGGGATCACATTGCGCAGAGTGTTCGGGCAGGTCTGGATTTCTGGGCGGTGAGCTGGTGGGGATCCGGCAAGCGAGAAGACCGCACCTTCCGCGAACAAATCCTCAACCATGCCGATGCCAACAAGTTGAAATACGCCGTGCTCTATGAATCAACCGGTCGTCTCGGTTCCATGCGTTCGCCGAACTACGACAAACTGCTAGGCGACTTCGATTACATGAAGGCGCACTATTTCGATCATCCGGCGTATTTGAAGATCTATGGCAAGCCGGTGGTGTTTCTCTATCTCACACGCGTCTATTTCCGCGATCGCGGGCTTGAGGAACTGGCCCAGTTGCGCAAGACGCATCCTGACATCTATCTCATTGGCGATGATGTCTTTGGCGAGCGCTACCACGAACGCCATGCGCGTTTGTGGAATGCAGTGACAGCCTACGACATCTACGGGCAATCGATGCAGCGTGATGGCGCGACCCAGGCGGCGATGGATCGACTGCACGGCAACTACGCGAATGCCAAGAAGCTCGCCAACGGCGTGGGCACGGCCTTCATCCCGGGAATCGCGCCTGGCTACAACGACAAAGCTGTGCGTGAGGGTCATGTGGGACGAGCGCGTACCTTCACGGACAAACCAGATTCTAAGGAAGGCGATGTCTTCCGGGCCATGATCAGAGAGATCGCCATTCCGTTAGCTGATCCCAAGGCAGATCGGACGATCATGATCACTTCTTTTAACGAATGGTACGAGGATACCCAGATCGAAGCCACCAAAGGCACCCAGCCCACGACGACGAAGGACGACTCTGACACAGGCACTTTCTACACCGAGGGCGAACGCTACGTCGACTATGGCACGCTGTATCTGGATATCCTGCGAGAGGCGAAAGGCGCGGCGTTGGGGCAAGCGGCGCTTGAACAGATTCGAGTGAGTCCTGACGGCAAGCGCTTTGTTCGTGGATCTTCGAACGAGCCTTTCGTCGTTTGGGGAGTCAACTATGACCATGATAGCGTGGGGGCGGGGAGGCTTCTCGATGAGTATTGGGAGGAGGATTGGGAAACGGTCGTCGCCGACTTTCGAGAGATCAAGGATCTTGGCATGAACTGTGTGAGGATTCATTTGCAGTTCGGCAAGTTCATGGTGGCGCCTGACGAACCGAACGCCGTGGCGCTCCGTTGCCTAACCAAACTCATTCGATTGGCGGAAGAAACCCGGCTTTACTTGGATGTGACTGGCCTAGCCTGCTATCACAAGAAGAACGTTCCGAAATGGTACGATGGGTTAGGAGAACAGGAGCGCTGGGAAGCCCAAGCCGTCTTCTGGGAGGCTGTGGCCAAGGCTTGCGCGAGCAGTCCCGCCATCTTCTGTTATGATCTGATGAACGAACCTATTCTGCCTGGCAAAGAGCCGACGGATGATTGGTTAGGTGGCGAACTCGGAGGCAAGTTCTTTGTGCAACGCATCGCGCTCGCTCTGAAAGGGCGCACACGAGAGGAGGTCGCCGAGGCCTGGGTCAATCGGATGATCAAGGCCATCCATAATGTCGATAAAGAACGCCTCATCACGGTTGGCGTGATTCCCTGGGTGTTCGCTTTCGGTGGTGGCAAGCCCTTATTCCATGGTCCGCGGGTCGGCAAACAGCTCGACTTTGTCGCGGTGCACTTTTATCCCGAGAAGGGAGAAGTCGCGAAAGCGATAGAATCCCTGAAAGCGTACGAGGTGGGCAAGCCGCTCGTTATTGAGGAGATGTTTCCGCTGAAGTGCAGTCAGGATGAACTTGTAGAATTCATTGATCAGTCTGCCGCGCATGCGGATGGCTGGATCAGTTTCTACTGGGGCAGGACTGCGGAAGAGCTGCGGGCAGCAGAGAACCCGTCGATAGGCGAAGCTATCACTGCTTCCTGGCTGGAAACCTTTCAATCGAAGTCGAACCAATGACTCAGGCCTGATGCGACTGACCCTCTTATTCCCACTAAGTCTCTTGGTCTCGATGGGTGTTCTGATAGTCATGGCGGAGGATTCTGTGCCGACATGGAAAGTCGGCGCGGCTTCCATGAGCATCACGCCGGATGAACCGCTTTGGATGGCGGGTTATGCCAGTCGCACGACACCATCTGATCGCACCAAGCTCACGGAACTCTGGGCCAAGGCTTTGGCGATGGAAGACGCGGCGGGAAATCGAGGACTTGTCATTTCACTCGACCTGATTGGGATCGATCGTGAGATGTCAGCACTCATCTGCAAGAAGATTGGCGACGCCCACGGCTTGAAGCGCGAACAGATCACGATCGCAACCTCGCACACCCACAGTGGCCCCGTGGTGGGCCGACGTAACCTTGGGCCGCTCCACTGGTGGCAGATTGACGAGGAACAGCAGCAGAAGGTCGATGCCTATGCAGAGAAGCTTGTGGCCAATGTCGTCACCTTGGCAGGGAAGGCGATCACTGAGTTGGCACCTGCTAGAGTGCAATGGGGCAGCGGTCTGGCGACGTTCGCTGTGAATCGACGTGAGAATCCCGCTAACAAGGTGTCGGAATGGCGGGACAAGGGCGCGCTCAAGGGCCCGATTGACCATGATGTGCCAGTGCTCAGTGTGCGTGATCCAGCGGATGGCACATTGCGTGCGGTTCTCTTTGGGTATGCTTGCCACGCCACCACACTGTCAGGATTACAGTGGTGCGGGGATTATCCTGGCTATGCTCAGATCGCGATTGAGAAGCAATATCCTGGTTGTGTGGCGCTCTTCTGGGCAGGCTGCGGCGCCGATCAGAATCCATTGCCACGTCGTGAGCTTCCTCTGGCAGAGCATTACGGGGCCGAGTTGGCCGAAGCCATAGAGGAAACGCTCGACGCGCCGATGAGTGACGTTTCCCCGAAACTGACCACACAATTCCGCGAAGTCGAAGCGTCCCTCGCAAAGCCACCTTCGCTTGAGCAACTCCAAGAAACGGCCGCCACGGCTGAAGGGTATGAACAAGGCCGAGCGCGCTATCTACTGTCTGAGATTGAGCGAGGCCGTGGAAAGGATGCCGGACTGGACGGGACTTATCCCTATCCGGTGGGTGTCTGGTCACTCGGTGAGGAAATCGATTTCATTTGGTTAGGCGGCGAAGTGGTCGTGGACTATGCTAAACGCCTGAAACGCGAGCGACGCGGCGAACAGACTTGGGTAGCCGCCTACGCCAACGACGTCATGGCCTACATTCCTTCTCTCCGCGTCCTCAAAGAAGGTGGCTATGAAGGCGGCGAATCGAATGTCTACTATGGACTTCCCGCACTGTGGGATGACGCCATTGAGGAAACCATCATCGGCGCCGTGAACGAGATGAAACCACAAACTTCCAAATAGCAACCTGATGAATCGTGTCTACGATGCGCTATCTTCGCGTTATTTATTTGCAGGATGCTGCACTCGCCAGAGTTCAATGTCTGACTAACGAATTATGAAAAACATCTACTCACTTGTCATCGCCTCGGCGCTTCTCACCCTAGTCCAGGCGCAAACAATCACGCCGACAAAGGCAAACATCCCCTATGTCGAGAATGGTCACGCACGACACGTGCTAGACATTTATGCACCACCCAATGCTAAGGACCTCCCCGTCATGTTTTGGATACACGGTGGCGGCTGGCAGGTCGGCGACAAGAGCGATGTCGGGCTCAAGCCGAAAGTGTTACTCGAGCGCGGGTTTGTCTTTGTTTCGACCAACTATCGCCTCCTGCCTGAGGTGGAAATGGACGTGCTCATTGGTGATGTCGCCAAGTCGCTCGGTTGGGTGCATCGCAACATCGCCAAGCATGGCGGCGATCCCAAGCGCATCTTTGTCGGCGGTCATTCCGCCGGAGCCCAACTCGCTGCAATCCTTTGCACCGATGATCGCTACCTGAAGAAAGAAGGCGTGCCCTTCGATGTCCTCAAGGGTTGTGTCCCTGTGGATGGCGACACTTACGATATCCCCAAGATCATCTCGACCGCCGAGCATCGGCGCACTGTCTATGGGGGCAAGATGTACACCTTCGGTCATCGTCAGAAATTCAGCAATGACCCAGAGAAACACCTCGATTTCTCAGCCGTGACCCACGTCGCTCTAGGGAAGGGGATCCCGCCGTTCCTGCTGCTCTATTTCCCCGGAAATCCTGACACAATAGCCCAGGCAGAGATCTTCGCAGCCACCTTGAAAGCTGCCGACATCCCCGTGACGTCCTTCGGCAAAGGGGATAGCAACCACAGCGCTTTGAACAACGACCTTGGAAAACCGGATGACCCAGCGACGGAGGCCTTCTACAAGTTTCTGGACCCGCTCGTGGCCACTAAGTAACCTAACCAATCACACAAAATCGAATAACATGATCACACCTTCTCTCCGCAAGCGTTTCAACTGGGTTCTCTTACCTCTAGTGTTGATAGCAACCTCGGCCCAAGCTGAAGATTGGCCGAGATTTCTTGGGCCAAACGGCGACAACGCATCGCCAGAAAAGATCCTGACTGCGTTTCCCGAGTCGGGTCCCAAGATAGAGTGGTCCCTAGACGTCAACGCTGGCTATGGCGGATCTGCCATCGTTGGAGATGAAGTCTTCTTCATGGACCGGATCGATGACCAGAGGGATGTGCTCCATTGTGTGGGCCTGCTAGATGGCAAGGAGCGTTGGAAATGGGAGTATGCGTGTTCTGGCAGGATCAATCACCCTGGCTCTAGAGGCGTTCCAACAGTGACGAAAGACACCGTCTACGCCAGCAGCGGATTCGGGCATGTCTATTGCATCGACCGCAGCACCCACAAGGAACGCTGGGTCGTGGATGTGGTGAAGACTTTTGAAGCGGACCCGCCACGCTTTGGATACTCCATTCATCCCCTCATTCATGGCGATCACTGTCTCATCGCGCCCACGGGAGATTCGGTGGGACTCGCCGCTCTTGATAAGAAGACCGGGAAAACCGTTTGGAAATCGGAGTCCATTGGCGGCAGTCATTCCTCACCGGTTCTGGCTAAGATTCTTGGGCAAGAACTCGTCGTGATGCCTGGAACTCGGGATGGCAACATGCTGCTCTCTGGCTTTGACCCTAACAACGGGAAAAGTCTGTTTCACTACATCGAGAAGCTCACGAGTGGCCGCTTCAATCCCATTCCCAATGTCACCATGGTCGACGAGTCAATGGCCTTCCTGACAGAAGGCTATGGTTTCGGAACGAGACTTCTGAAATTCGCGCAGAACGACGACAAGATCGAAGCGACGTTAATCAAATCGCACGACGTTGAGGGAAGAATTCATCCGGCATTGAAAGTTGGGAATCAATACTATGTCAGTGCCACCGGAGGCGGGGGACGTCGTTCAAGAAGCAAAGACAGTGCTGGCCTCGTCTGTTTCGACCAGGCGGGCAAAGAACTCTGGAGAACCGGTAACGATCTGAAAGTCAGCGACGGAAGTATCATCAGTGTTGGCGGCATTCTGGTGAGCCAGCATGGAGGCGATGGCACCCTTCGACTGATCGAACCGGGTCCTTCCTACAAAGAATTGGCCAAAGCGAAGATCTTCAAG
>JBLHHN010000369.1:0-6405 GCA_047616785.1 Verrucomicrobiales bacterium | reverse complement strand
GCGCTGTGAGAAGGTTCGATAAAGTCGAGTCCGGCTTCGGCGGCGATGTCTTTGGCGGAGCCATCTGCCTGCTGGACAAACAATCGGTTAGGCAAGCCACCTGTTTCACAGACGTAAACATCATCTCGGCCATCGCCATTGACATCGCCGATGGCGAGACCGTGAGGGCCTGTCACTTCCATGCCGAAACGCCAATCAATGCGTTCGCGCCAGTGATCGATTCCATAGGCGAACTGATCCCGAAAGGCAGCTTCCTTGCCAATGACACTCCCGGTGGCATCGGCAAACAGCGAACTCCCTGGGTCGGTCTGCTCCACGCGTTCGAAGAAAGGAATCTTGACTGACTCGAGGATGAGTTCTTCACCCGCCACCTGCCAAGTGGTGGTCCAAACGGAGTTCTCTTGCAAAGCCTCGCCCACGTGATCGACGAGAATGGCGGCCTTGAGAGCCTTGTCTGTGGGCGATGCAATTTGAATGACCTTGAAATGGGACTCAAGACCAGCAGGCCACCCGGCGAGCCACGCGGTACGGTCTCCGATCTCCTCTCCTTGATTCCGCGAGATGCGGAATGGATCTATTGCGAGCGGTGTGTCTGATAGTTTGGGCAAACTCCCGCGAAATGAATCGGTAAAGATGATAGGACATTCACCTTGTTTCTCATTCTCCGCCCATGCCCCAAATGTCTTGAGCGTCTTCAAGAGGCGATCGGCAAGAACCTCCGACGCCCACCCATCTGAAGACGGATCGACCAAGGCCATCTCCGGTTGCAATGCTACATCAAACCGATTGCCAGAAAGACTCGGCACCGGGCTGAGAGTCACCTCAGGGACGCCGGGTTCAGGCGCCGCAGGAGACTTCTCGGTCAGGGGTTGGCTAGCCCGTTCCTCTGCGCAGCTCACCAAGAGCCAGCAACTAAGAAAGGAAAGAAGCCCGTGCCTCATCGTCATGCCTTCACTGTGAACAAATGGCGTCACAAAGGGCCAGCGGAATCTTGTGCCGTTTCTCTCGATGGAGCATGGCGGCTTTTGGAGAAGGCAAACCGGAAAGCGCGGACGGCCAGGAATGGCGATCCTACTTTGTGGGTGATTGCGGCTTCTTCATCGCAAGCGTCTGCTAGATCTCGCGAGATGGAAACCCAAACACTACCACAGTTGGGAGCTATGGGATGGTCGTTGTTGATTGTCTGGTCCAGCATTCGGGGATGCATGGATGGGCATGCGCCGACGGCGTTGCTCCCCGGAGTGGTGTTCCTAATTCTTTCCGCAAACCTATGGGGAATCGCGCCAAATCGATTGTTGCAGAACACGTCCTTTCCCGAGACGACACGATATGCTATGTGGGTGGTAGCTGTGCTGCCCTTCCTGGCGATGTCTTATCGCAATGTTAGTCGATTGGCGAGGTCGCGAAAGGTCTAGCGCTTGCGCTGCTGTTCGTATTTGTAGATGGTTTCACCTAACGCTTTGAAAAAGGGTTTGCCGAGGGTGTCGTATTCGTAGACGTCGTCGTTGAAGATCTGGTTGGCATTGGTGTGGATCACGGCGGCGAGGAAGAATTCGACGCTGCTGTCACGATCGATGATGTAGGCGTTGTCGACGAGGTAACCGTAGGCTTGGCCGATCTTGTTGTAGCAGCGGAGAGATTCGCGGATGGGAGACTCTTGCCATGCGAGGAAGGGCTTCGCGTAGGTGTCTTCATGCGGGCTGAGGGCGTCGTTGGTGGTGTCCTGGCATTCGCGCGGGTATTGGCTCATGACGTTGAGCGCAAATTCACGATTGTCGTCTGACAAAAGGACACGTTGTGAAGCGGGGACGGATTTGGGAAAAATGAACGCGCGCAGAAGGCGCTGTTGTTCCGTGAGAGGGAAAGCGTTGTTGTGGGTGAAATCCTTGGGCTCTTTGACAAGAGTTCCGTTGACCATGTGGCCTAGGCCTTTCTGTATGATCTGGCCCTGATAGTAGCTTTGTGATGTGAAGCTCTCAGGCTGCCGGTAGAGTAGGCTACCTTCCTCATCTAGGAATCGAATGGGATTGCCGTAGCTGCTGTGGTCAAGCTCGCGAGGGACGGAGAGACGGTGGACGATGTGGGTTTGTGACAGGCGAAGTTTGTGAAGCCGCTCGTGCACGTGCTGCATCCCGACGAACTCGAACAAACGATTGAAAGAATCATTGTCACTAACCAGAAAGATCTTCCTCACATCATGGCCAATCGAAGGCATGCCAGATAGGGCACTGGCATCCTCGTGGCGCTCCGTTTGCCAAGGGTGAACGGCGTCGGTGAGCATGGGAGTGTCTCGGTTCAGATCGGTGACATCAAGGGCACCCAGCTTCTCTAGCGCTAATAAAGCAACGGGAAGCTTGACCGTGCTTGCAGGGTAGAAATAACGTTGAGGATCCACATTCAAGGCGTGTTCTTGGAACTGCACGGGGCTGGATTCGGATCGATCGATCTGGGTGTAGAGGATCTGCACCTCATGCTGAGGCCGCTTGATGATCTCCCTCACTTCCTCGGGCAACGTTCGCAATAGTTGATGGAGAAGTGAGCTGTCCGGAAGGGGGGCGGCGCGGGAAAAGGCCGTGGTCATCAGAAGAGCGATGAGCAAAGAACCGTGTTGGAGATTCAGTCGCATCATGGTCTGACAAACCTAACCAATCCCTTTGATCGCGTCCAATGATTAGGGTGGCCAACGCGTGTTAAGTGTTTTAGATTTCCGGAATGAGGTTCTCGTGGGGTTTGTCGTTGCTCCTGCCGCTCGTCTTTTTAGTCGGGTGTCTAGAAGTGCATCAACAGTTCACGATCAATCCCGATCGATCGGCCAAGGTTCGTGTGAAGCTGGCCTTTGATCTCGCGCTTCTGAAAAAGGTGGAAGTGTCCGCCGGGCTCGACATGGGGAATGAAGCGAATGAGGCAAAAGAAACATTGCGGAGTTTGGCGCAGCAATGTTTGAGCACGGCGATCGGCGTGGAAGCTTGGACGGACTATGTCATGCAGCGCCACAAAGACATTCTGCAGGTGTCGATGACAGCCTACCTGCGGGATGTGACGAAGTTTGAACTCAATCCTGACAATGGCGAAATTCCCAACATGATGTTCCGTGTGGAGTCGACATCGGATGGCCATGAGCGGTGGCAAATGCACATGCGCGGCTTGAATGACTACCCAGAAACGCTTTTGCCTCCAGCCTTGGCCGAAGATGAAATCAAAGAGGTGCTCGACGAGCGGCGATTGCAGTTTGAAGATGAGTCTGCCGAATCGAAGGTGCTCTTCGATGCTATGAAGATCACCGCTGTCATGCGTATGCCGGGAAAAGTCTTGAAGACTTCGAATGCGGAGAGAGTCTCTCCGCAGGAGGCGGTGGTGACGTTCGAGGGGAAGCGCTTTTATGCGATGATGGAGAAGGTGTTAGGAGATGATCAATTGGCCGAGAAGGCATTTGGGAGTGGGGCGGAACTTCATTCCGATGTCGCCTTGCCAGGTTCACAGGTGAATGCATGGCTCTTTGGAGAGAAAGCCCCCGTTGCGATCATGGCCATGCCGGGTGATCGTCCCTTGTTTGATTATGATAAAGAGCTGGCTCACGCGAAGAAGAACCCTCCGCCTGTATTCGAGGTGTTCGAGTAGGGTCCTTAGCGTTCTAACGGTACTGTTATTAAGCTTTTGTCAGGCACAGCTTGTCTTTGTCAATGAGATCCATTACGACAACTCGGGCTCAGACACAGACGAGTTCGTCGAGATTCTAGGGCCTGCTGGGGCGAATCTCGGTGACTATGATTTGGTCTTTTACAATGGGGCCAATGGGCAAGTCTACCGCACGGAGACCTTATCCGGGGTGATCGCAGACGAAGGTGGTACTGGGCATGGAACCCTTTCGTTTCAGGTCGAGGGGATTCAGAACGGTGCGCCGGATGGATTGGCTCTTGTCCAGCGATCGCTTGGAGGTCTCTTGGAGTTTCTGAGTTATGAAGGAACCATAGTCGCATCGGGCGGCGCGGCGTCGAGGATGACTAGCGTGGCTTTGCCAGTCTCGGAGAGTTCGAGCACGACGGCTGGAAGCTCGTTGCAACGTCAGGGCAGTGGCCGCGAAGCCGGTGATTTCGAATGGACGGGGCCAGCGGCTGCCAGTCCTGGAGTATTCAATGCGAATCAAACGATCATCGGCTCGCTGACGCCTTTGACTAGTGTCAGTCTTTCGCAAATACAACTTGCTGAGAATGCGGGGCCGGAATCGGTGACGTTGTCCATCCGTCTGCTGCCGGTTCCAGACGAGTCTCAGGAGATTCAATTGGTGAGCAGTCAACCGGAGCGCTTTCCGGTGCCAGAATCGGTGACGGCTCCAAGTGGCGGCGTGTTAGGCCTGACGTTAGGCCCAGTCGACAATGAAGAGGTCGATGGGAGTTCCGAGGTGGTCATCACGCTGACGGACCCTCTTGGCGTGAGAGATCCCGTCTCGGTGAGCGTCACGGTGCTGGATGATGATCGGGCCAAAGTGCGTTTCAATGGCACGCTGCGAGTGGCTACTTACAATATCCTCAACAGTGTTGGCCCCAAAGGTTCGGCCAGTTTCGAGGCGATCAAGGCGACGATTGCTCGGGTGAATCCGGATGTCATTGGATTCCAAGAGACGTCGGGGGTGGGGAACTTTAGCCAGTTGAAGGCTTTGCTCATAGAGTTAGGGTTTCTTGTCGATCGGCAGTTTCTTGCCACGATGGGAGATGGGTTTGAGAATGGCGCGGCAGTGAATGGGCAATTCACCAGTGACCAGTTTGTCGCTTTGGCCAGTCGATACCCTATCAAACGCACGGTGCAGATAGGTCGAGGCGTGGCAGGAAGGCGAGAGCTCACCCGCTATCCGCTGTATGTGGAAGTGGATGTGCCCGAGTTGGAGGTTGATCCTGTCTTTGTCGTGGTTCATTTGAAAGCCGGGCGACAGCAGTCCGATCAGTTCCGCAAAGTCGTCGAAGCCTACCGCGTTCGCGAGTTCGTTGAAGATCAAGGCAAGGACGCGCGGCGAGATCCTGTGGTGTTGCTAGGGGATTTCAATGAGAATCGTGAAAGCTCCAATTTCCAAACCGCCAGATTCACGATCCCGCCGCGATTCACCGATGGCTCTTCCTTGCCAGCCAGCTATCAGTTAGGCCGCGATCTTGAAGAAGCGGTCAATGTGCTGACCTACCGCACATTTCCGGATCGTGCTTTCCAAAGCGCAGGGTATCGTGTCCTCGAAGCCTTGCATGCCGATGGCGTGAACAATGGGACGTTTATTGGCTTCGACGATTCGCCGCTCGACTATTTGATTGTCAGTAAGGCGATCCGTTCCCTTGGCACTCCCAGGGCGGAGGTCGTGAATAGTTTGCTCGATCGTGCGTTTGACGGTTTGCCTAAGGTTGGGGCGACACTTGCGCCCGATACAGAAAGTCGTGCTTCGGATCATCGTTTGGTCTTCGCTGATCTCAACCTCACGCCGTTGTCTGAGGTCGAGGTCATTCTTGATGAAACGATGATCCATGAAGAGGGCGAGTCGATCACGGGGCGCGTGCAAATGGCAGAAGCCTTGGAGGAAGATCTCTCAGGCCGTCTCGTGCTGGCGACGGCCAGTATAGGAGCGATTGATTCGCCGACTTGGACTATCACGGCAGGGAGTCTTGTATCTTCGGAGTTCACGTTCAAGCCTAACCAAGATGGTGTCGCACGTGCCGATCTCCGAGCGACCTTGATTGCTCAAATCGATGATCGTGTCGTGGGGCAGGCCCAGGTGGATGTGATGAATCTCGAACCATCGGGGCAGGTCTTGATCAGCCAGTATCGCGAACCTGTGGCGCAAACGACAGGGCGCGCCTTGGAACTCTATCATGCGGGCGATCGCGTGATCGACCTTTCTAAGACGCCGCTGACGTTGCATCGCTACCCGGACGGTAGCCGTGATCGGATCTTGGAGACCTCGGTGAATATCGGTCTGTGGAAGCCTGGGAAAGTGGTGGTGATCGGTGATCAAACGGCCCGCACGTTTCTCCAAGAAACAGGGTTTCTCCCTAGCAATGCCATGAGCTTAAGTGATGGAACACGCGGAACCGCATTCACGACGTCGAGTAACGAGATTCTCTTTGTCCTGGACAATCTTGGCTTCAATGGGGACGACGCACTCGAAATTCAGTTAGGCTGGGAACGTGCCGATGTGTTTGGTCGAGTGGGTCAAGACCCTGGAGAAGGATGGACAGGTCACGGGGTCTCGACGAACGACACCAACCTCGAGCTATCCTCCATCGCACTCTACGGGAGCATTGGATTCGATGATCCGAGTGACCGTTTCATGGTCCTTGAAGAATTGATGGTCTTGGAAGGCTTCGGTGTGCCTCCGATGTTTGATGCCGTCTATCGCCAATGGTTGGACGAACGCGGCGTTCCCCTGGC
>JBLHHN010000368.1:0-6408 GCA_047616785.1 Verrucomicrobiales bacterium | reverse complement strand
TCCCTTCTCAAACCTCACGATCCACTCTGAAGAGCTCAAGAGGGAAAGAAGTTTTTGGAACATCTAAGAATGAGTTGCCATCAGAAAATCGGGAGTCACTTGCCGACTCTAGCGCTACGAAAATCGAGCGCGATCAAGACGCCGAAGGCTCGAAACAATTCAGGCAGGAGCGATAGCCCTGGGGCCATTAGCGCCACCATTAAAGCGCTTAACCAACAGAAATGGCGGAAGGGGTGGGATTCGAACCCACGGTAGGTTGCCCTACACTCGATTTCGAATCGAGCGCCTTAGACCGGACTCAGCCACCCTTCCGCATTGTTAGGAAATGTTCTTCTTGCTAGGACACACAGGCTAGAAGCCGGTGCTACTCTTTCCCTCTGACAGGCCTCCTTGTTAGGAGTAGTCTGCTTGGACGCCACCGAGGTCGCGTTTCTTGATCCAGGGCATGAGGCCGCGGAGACGTGCGCCGGTTTCTTCGATGGGATGCTTGGTGCCTTCTTCGAGGAGACGGTTGTATTCTGGAAGTCCGGCTTCGTATTCAGCGATCCATTCTTTTGCGAAGGTGCCGTCTTGGATGGCAGTGAGAGCTTCTCTCATGCGCTGCTTGACCGAGTCGTCAATGATCTTGGGGCCGACGGTGATGTCACCGTACTTGGCGGTTTCGGAGATGGAGAAACGCATGCCTGCGATGCCGGACTCGTTCATGAGATCGACGATGAGCTTGAGCTCATGGAGGCATTCGAAATAGGCCATCTCTGGCTGGTAACCTGCTTCGACAAGGACTTCGAACCCGGCCTGAACAAGTGCGCAGGCGCCACCGCAGAGGACCGTCTGCTCACCGAAGAGATCCGTTTCCGTTTCTTCGCGGAAGTCAGTTTCGAAAACACCGCCACGTGTGCAGCCGACGCCTTTGGACCAAGCGAGGGCCACGTCCTTGGAATTGCCGGAAGGGTCTTGATAGACAGCAATGAGACCTGGCACGCCTTTGCCTTCGGTGAACTGGCGACGCACGATGTGGCCAGGACCTTTGGGTGCGACCATGATGACATTGACGTCTTCTGGTGGTTCGACGGTGTTGTAGTGAATGGCGAATCCGTGAGAGAAGAGGAGCGTCTTACCCGCGGAGAGGTTGGGAGCGACATCGGTCTTGTACATGGCGGCGATCTTCACATCGGGAACGGCGATGAAGATGATGTCGGCTTGCTTGACGGCTTCGGCAGTGTCGAAGACTTCAAAGCCTTTCTGTTCTGCCGAGGGACGTGATTTGCTGCCAGGATAGAGACCGATGATGACGTGAACGCCGCTCTCCTTGAGGTTGAGGGCATGGGCGTGGCCCTGGGATCCGAAGCCGATGACCGCACAGGTCTTCTCTTTCAGGTGATTGAGATCGGCGTCTTGGTCCGTGTAGATTTTCGCAGACATGGTCGTTATTCGCTAGCTTGTTGTTTGTGGTGTTAGGGTCAATGAAATGGGTTCAGCTCAGGCGTCTTCGCCGGTCTCGTTCTCTTTGTGAGGGATACGCGGCAGGGCGATCTTCCCAGTACGGGTGAGATCGACGATGTTGAAGTCGCTCATGAGTTGAAGAAATTTGGCGATCTTGCCTTCGTCACCGGTGACTTCGATGGTCAGGCCAGTGGCGCTGACATCGATGATCTTCGCGCGAAAGATGTCGCAGAGGGTGATGACCTCAGCCCGCATGTCCGTAGGCGTTTCCACCCGCAGGAGGACGAGCTCACGATCCACACTCTCGCCTTCTCGGAAATCGACGACTTCGATGACGTCGACGAGCTTGTCGAGCTGCTTGATGATTTGGTCGAGAACGTTTTCCTTTTCGCGCACGACGATGGTCATGCGTGAAATGGTGGGATCATGGCTAGGTCCCACGTTCAGAGTGTGGATATTATACCCGCGCCCGCTGAACATGCCGGCGATGCGAGCGAGCACCCCGAACTTGTTCTCGACGAGGACAGATATGGTATGGCGGATCATGAATTGGGTTCTAATGTTTCGGTCAAGGGGCGCTACGGTGTCGACAAAGGTCTAGGTGGTCAAGTGGAGCCTGCAATGGGTTGGAAAAACCCAGATCTTTTCCCTTGCTTCTGAATCGGCCTGTTCTAATTCTTTGCCCTTCAAGTGTTCGATCTGACCCGTTCGTCTAGCGGTTAGGACCCCGCCCTTTCACGGCGGTAACACGGGTTCAAGTCCCGTACGGGTCGCCACCTTCTCACGAAGGCGGTGGCAATTTGTCTGCGACTACTTCTGAAGCTCTGGTGGCCCTGGATCGACAGGTGCCCAGTCGCTGATCTTGAGGAAAAGGAGGGCCGAAAGGAAGACCGCGACGACGATGATGGCCGCGACGAGGTATTTGCGATAGCGCTTCCCTGGGTCTGGAAAAGCAAGGGATGAGGGATTCTTCAGGAAATCTCCGGTCACTTCTTTCCCATCGACCGTCACGCGGGTCACACGCCGCTTCTTTTTCACGCGACGACGCCTTTCCTCCCCTTGCTGATCGACTGATTCGGATTCCATGGAAGATCTTGGCCCGAGGTCTCATGAAGAGCAAGTGCCCAAGTGAACTGTCAGGGCTGCTATTTGCGGAATTTTCCGAAATCTCCCATTTCTTTGACAGAAAGCTCTCATCAGGAGAGTAGATACCAGTGTTACTTCGGTAGCATATGATTCCTGTTGTTTGTTTGTCGGATGCTCTGTGAGAAGCCGTTGGGGGATGCGCGGATCTCGGGACTTTAAGGGAGGCGGAGCTTGCTTCGCCTCCCTCACCGACAAACTGCTTAGCTTGGCCGATTCGCCGCGCAGTCCCGGACGATCTTGAGCGCGCTCTCCCGTTCTTCGCCCACCAACGTCATGCGAGGTGCTCGAACGGTTTCTGTGCCGTAGCCCATCTCAGCGCAGGTGAGCTTGATGTACTGCACCAGCTTGGGGACGCTATCGAAATGCAGCATCGGCATGTACCAACGATAGATTTCCAAGGCACGCTTGTAGTCGCCAGCCATGGCGGCATCCCAAAGCAAGCCATTCTCACGAGGAAAGGCATCGACCAAGCCCGAGATCCAACCGGAGCAGCCTAGCATAATGCTCTCTAGCGCCACGTCATCAAGCCCGGCGAAGATGAGATAGCGATCACCCAGCGCATTGAAAAGATCCGTGATCCGGCGCACATCGCCGGCGGCTTCTTTGATGCAGACGATGTTCTCAATGTCCGCCATGTCTTGAAACATGGCGGGCGTGATATCTACGCGATACACGGGTGGGTTGTTGTAACACATGATAGGGAGGCTCATGGAAGCTGCCACGGTGCGGAAATGATTCACGGTCTCGCGTGCGTCTGAGTTGTAGACCATCCCAGGCATGACCATGAGCCCATCCACGCCGGCGGCTTCTGCCGCTCGAGCTGTTTCACAAGCACCTTGAGTGGTGAACTCGGCCACGCCATTCAGAAGAGGCATGGTATCTCCAACCACTTCCTTGGTCGCTTTGAGCACAGCCACCTTCTCTTCAAGAGAGAGGGAACAGTTCTCGCCGATGGTGCCTAACATGATGATGCCATGCACCCCGTTCTCCATCAAGGCCTCGACATGCTTCTGAGTTGCCGGGAGATCGAGGGAGAAATCTTCGTGAAACTGTGTGGGCACGGCGGGGAAAACCCCTTTCCAATCAACTTGCATAGACATGGAGCAAAGATCTCGGCATGCGGGAATAAGTCAAGGAACGCTCCTTACTCGATTGAGGAGCTTCGATACAGAAGATGCACGGAAGTGTGAGGGCTCCGAAGAAAAGAATTGGAAGAAGCAAACTAACTTCCAGCTCCCCTCAATAAAACTCACTGATGTTAAGCGCTTCATTCTCACCAATATACCGAACGTAGCGTTCGATGAACTCTTCAAAATCATCTGTGCAACATTCAATCGCATTATTCATATAGCGATCTGAGAATCGCGCCAGAGTGATGATAGATTAGCTTCGACACAATCAATTTCAACTATTGGGATTTCAACACATTCTTCGAGTTCACAGAACGGATGGCGATGCCTTTTAATCTTTAATCATAACAAATCATTCCCTACAATCTTGTGGCCGTGAGCGTGAAATTGCCCTGCTCCAAAGGAAGGAAAGTGGAGGCAAAGGCGAAATACGTTTTCCCTTCCTCCACGACAAAAGAAACCGAGGTGCTAGTTTCCGGCTCCCCCGCCGTCCGCGCCACTGGGTCCTCGTCATTCTGGATGACCAAATAGGGCCGAAATCCGCCTTGAGCCGGATCGGAACGCAATGTGACAGTGATCGTTTGGCCCGTGAAGGTTCCCAGGATCTGGTAGGACTTCCCGTAGTAATTGCCATCCCTATCGAGATCACTATTCGTATTGAGGACGCTCACGGCAGGTTGGCGATTCACTTCAATGTATTGCGGAGAGTTGAGCAATCGAGGATAATGGAAGGTGAACCACTCCGTTGGTGGCCTCTCTAATGAGCTGATTACCAAGGTGTAGTCTTTGTCGGACTCCGTGATCACACTGGTGATGAGGCTGTGCCTTTTTGCCGAACCGGCGGCCTCCATGATCACCTCACCCGAATCGCGATCCAGGAGCTTCATGTATGGTATGAAGGACGGAGCCTGAAAGGTGAAGGTCGCCATTCCTGGAGGCAGGTTGGAAACATGATAGACCTTGTTCATATGACCTGTCTCGTTTCGCTCCACGAGATCGGCATCTCCTTTAATATAGAGTTCCCGGATATCGCTCCGATTTGGTGAACTCAAACGATGGGTCGCAGTAATCAACACGCCGAGAAACTCAGGCGTACCGTCCGCAAGAGAACCACGGATTAACGCTGTCACAAACTCCGCCCCATCCGCAGCAGAGGTCTTCTCAATGTCCGTAGGCTCTATGAGAGTCCATGAAAGGAGATCCGAGGAACGCTCGACCTGAAAATCCACATCTTGCCGATGCCCAAATCGAAAACCTGGGCGACCCGCTGAATTGATGAAGGCATCAGTAGAAGCGAGAGTGGGGGATTGGGGATCTGATAGACGGGCGAACTCCTGCAAATTGGTGAACCCATCGTTGTCAGCATCTCCCCAAGGGGTGCTGATACCGTGGTCTTCACTCCAGGCATCGAAACCTGGGTAGACATATGCCCGATGACCCATGCAAGATGGGGCTGCAGTTCGCTGAAAGCCGCGTATCCCACGCAATCCCCACAACAATGCTCGTGACCCCAGCAAGTTGCCAATGGGTTCCATCACGTACCAGCAGCGGGCCGCCACTATCTCCATAACAGACGCCTTTTGCCTCTGCTCCAGAATAGACGGGAATGTTATCCGAAGAGAATTCGTCAGACGTAGCGATTCCCGCAGTTTCGATGGCCGCTTGGGCTTCTGAAAGTGTTAGCAGGTTTAGAGACAACTGCGTGAACGGCCGACCAGCCAGTTCTTCGTCCCACCCGACAGCCTGAGCCTCCATCTCTGTCAGCACCTTGCCCTCAAACAAACGGATTGGCTCTCGATCTTTCACGGGACGTTCCAACCTTAGAAGAGCCAAATCGCCATCAAGGTTCTCACTTCGAAACACGTATCTTGGATGGATCACAATCTCCACCACCGCATAGCGCTCTCCGACGACCTTAGAGCTCAAGCCATCCAAGCCGAAAGCCACCTGGAATTCATCCGCCGACTGGTTGAGGGCACAGTGTGCCGCTGTCATGACCCAAGAAGGATGAATGAGCGAGCCCCCGCAGAAATGGGCCGATCCAGCAGGCTTGCTCTTTTCATTCAAAAGAGCCGCCATCCAAGGATAGGTCTCGATCTCCGCACCATTGCCACCCGTAAGAGCTCAACTGCTCGAGATGCACAGCGAAAGAAACAGAGCTCAGAAACCCTCCCTTAGCAAAGCTCTCAAGGAACTTGAACGTTCTATCGTAGTCATGTTCGCCAGATATAGGCCCGCCTTGAGAACATTGGTAGCGCTTTGAGTTAGAAATCGATCGTTGCCCGCACGCGAAGAAACCCTGTGGTTCCTTCAGGCAGCGTTAGGACCATCACCATCTCATCGGTCTCCAACGTCACGCCTTCTAGCATTTCCCACGTCTGCAAGTCCTGCGAGTTCTCGACGATAAACTGCAACGCTTCTGAAGCCCGATAACTGAAACTCAAGACGCCATTCTTGAGTCGGACTGGATTCCCACTGATCTCTAACGGATCCTGTAACAGGACAAACTCTAGCCCATTGGCTAAACCATCCGCGTCGGGATCATCTCCGAAGCCGCGTTGGGCCAGGGGAACGCCGCGTTCGTCCAACCATTGGCGATAGACGGCATCAAACATCGGAGGCACACCGAAGCCTTCCAAGACCATCAATTCTTCAAGGACCATGAAACGGTCACTCGGATCATCGAATC
>JBLHHN010000367.1:0-6432 GCA_047616785.1 Verrucomicrobiales bacterium | reverse complement strand
AACTCCCATCAACACTAACAATCATCGATTTATGTATATGATAGCACGCCAAAGTGCGAGATACCATAAACTCTAACATAATCATGTTTCCTCGAATAGCTGTACCCCAAATCCGATATAATCAGGATTTTTTAAGAAAAGTGCGATCTACGTGTAACAAATGGGCCGAAATCTCGAATATAAGGATGGAAACAGGTTTTAAAAAAACGCCTGAGTGAACCACAGGCTAGCGTGTCGGTCCCGACTGGGGAGGACGGGCCGACGCGCTTGTCTGATTGGTTTCGGTACCAATCATTTGTTGGTTGGCGAGGAGTCTGAGGTTTGCTACTTCAGGGCATGAAAGCGAAAGCGCTTCGATTGATTCTAGCCCTATTCCTTTGCCCGCATGCCTTTGCGGCTGATGCAGAGAAACCCTTTCTTCATCCTCTTTTCTCGGATCACGCCGTTCTTCAGGGTGGTGAGCATGTGAGGATTTGGGGGTGGACCAAGCCTGGAGCCGGGGTGGAAGTTCAGTTTGGCGAGCATCGGGCAAAGTCCAAAGGAAAAGCGGATGGGAGATGGGAGGTGTCCGTCGACACACCTCCCATCGGCGGGCCCTATGAGTTGAAGGTCACGGGGAACGAAACGGTGACGAGGAAAGATCTCCTTGTCGGCGATGTCTGGCTTTGCTCTGGGCAGTCGAACATGGAGTGGCCCGTCTCACAGTCGAATGATGCTCGTTTGGAGATTCCCAAAGCTCGCCATACTAACATTCGGTTATTAACGGTTCCAAAACTTGTCTCGGGCGCGCCTGTGACGCTCACGGACGTTTCCTGGCAGAAATGCAGTCCTCAGACAGTGGTCGATTTCTCTGCCGTCGGATACTTCTTTGGGCGTTCCTTGCAGGAGCATGATCCGAAGATTCCGATAGGACTCATCGATTCATCGTGGGGAGGCACCATCGCCGAAGCGTGGACGAGCGGCGAGGCTTTGGACGATCTGCCTGATTTCCGTGAAGATGTGAAGTCTGTGAAGCAGTTGGCCTCGGTAGACTACAAAGGCACTCCAGAAGAACGTGAGGCCAGCTTTCAAGCCAAACTGGCGGCTTGGTGGGAAGAGAATGATCCTGGGAACGGAGCCTGGGCAGCCCCGAATCACGATGCATCCGCCTGGAAAGTGATGGAGGTGCCAGGATTGTGGCATGACGGTATCCTGCCGGGATTTGATGGGATCGTGTGGTTCCGAAAGATCGTGACGTTGCCTAACGGATGGTCTGACAAAGTTCTAGAACTCTCGCTTGGCGCCATTGATGACGCCGACATCACTTTCGTGAACGGACAGGAGATAGGTAGCATGTCAGGATGGAACCAAGAGCGCCGGTATTCAGTTGCCGCCAAGCATTGGCAACCTGGGGACAATCTCATTGCTGTGCGGGTGCTGGATAACTCTGGCGGTGGGGGATTCCATGGCGAACCGAAGGGGCTCAGCCTCCGGCCCGTGAACGAGAAGAATTCGAATCCTGTTTCACTCGCGGGCGTATGGGAATATCAAGAGAGCAAACCGTTAGATCGAATGAGTCCTCAACCGACTCGGATTGGGAATAACCCCAATGTGGCCACGGTGCTCAACAACGGCATGATCGCGCCGCTGCTCCCTTACAATATCAAAGGGGCGATATGGTATCAGGGTGAATCGAATGCCGGACGTCCCACCCAGTATCGAACGTTGTTGCCGACCATGATCGAGGATTGGCGTCGCCAGTTCCAAGTAGGCGACTTTCCGTTTCACATTGTTCAGCTGGCAAACTTCATGGCCCGCGACGATGAGCCCCAGGAGTCGAACTGGGCCGCTCTTCGCGAAGCACAGGCCCTCACCGCTCAGCATGATCCGAACACAGGCATTGCGGTGACGATTGACATCGGTGAAGCGGATGACATTCATCCACGCAACAAACAAGACGTCGGCAAACGACTAGCGATGGCCCAATTTGGTCAATCGGGGCCAGTTTATCGAGAGATGAAAGTAGAGGGGAATGCCGTGCGGATTCTTTTTGACCATGTGAGAAGCGGGCTCATCTCAAAAGGCGCGCTCAAGGGTTTCGCCATCTCTGGCGCGGACAAGCAATTCGCTTGGGCAGATGCTAAGATCGATGGCCATGATGTCATTGTGAGCGCCTCGCAGATCAAGGAGCCTGTTGCGGTGCGATACGGCTGGGGCAACAACCCGGTCTGCACGCTTTACAACAAGTTGGAGCTTCCTGCGATACCGTTCCGCACCGACATTGAGTCTGCTGAGGTCGCGAACGGCTACACGAATCTTTTCGATGGGAAGACGTTGCGCGGGTGGCATCAGATCAATGGCAGTGCTGTATACCAAGTGAAGGATGGAACGATCACTGGAACAACAGCCAAAGGCAGTCCCAATTCTTTCCTTTGTTCCGAGAAGCGCTATGGAGACTTCGAACTACAATTCGAAGTGAAATTGATCGATGGCGAACTCAATTCAGGTTGCCAGATTCGCAGCAACAGCTACCCCCACTATCAAGATCATCGCGTGCATGGGTATCAGGTGGAAATCGCAACTAACGGAACCTCAGGATTCATCTATGACGAAGCACGTCGAGGTTGGCTGAGCAAAGATCGCTCTGACGCTGCTGCGAAGGCGGCCTTCAAAAACGATGGTTGGAATCATTATCGCATCCTCTGTGTCGGCGATCGTCTGAAGACCTGGGTCAATCATGTGCCTGTCGCCGATGTGACAGATGCCATGACGGCCAAAGGCTTCATTGGACTGCAAGTTCACGGCGTTGGCGGTGATCCAAAGTGGCAAGTGGCATGGCGAAACATCTGGATCCGAGAGATTGAATCCGATCGAGGAAAACAGATCTTCAATGGGAAAGATCTCACGGGTTGGACGTCGAAACCGGGAGGTTGGGCGGCAAAGAATGATGAAACGTTGGCGCGAATGAAGAAGGGTGCCGGTTACATTTGGTCAGAAGATACCTACGAGGACTTTGTGTTAGATCTTGAGTTTAAGACAGCGGCCAAGTGCAACAGCGGTGTCTTCATTCGCACCGACCCGAAGAAGGGCGTGGTGCAGAATGGCTTTGAGATTCAGATCTTTGATTCTCACGGGAAAGACAAGCCAGGGAAACATGATTGTGGCGCTCTCTACGATGCTCTGGCTCCAAGAATCAATGTGGCGAAGCCTGCGGGAGAGTGGAATCATCTCGTGGTGAAAGCGCAAGGTCCTCACATCAACATTGTGCTCAATGGTGAAGAAGTGGTGTCGGCCGATCTGGATCACTGGAATACCCCGCGTAAGAATCCCGATGGATCAAAGAATAAGTTTAAGACCGCGCTGAAGGATCTTCCTCGGACTGGTCTCATAGGATTTCAAGATCACGGGGCCCCCGTGTGGTTTCGCAACGTCTTTGTCAAGCGGTTGAACTAGCGTTGTGATGGGGGATCCAGAGTCAGATGCATCAGCAGATACTGATGCTTCGCGGGTGGCGACTTGTGTGCCCCTGACTTCTCAGGATTGTTTGGGCTATCGAGGATGTGATCGAATGGTGCGGATGCAGGAAATGGGCCAATGACAAGATAGTGACCATTGCTAACAATGCGCGAAGTCTTGAGCCGAGTTGGCTCGCCGAAGACAGGCATTAGAATCAAGTTTTCTGATAGTGTAGTGCCATTTCCTTTGATGGGCGCGCCGTAGTTGATATTGCCTTTGAATGCAGGCTTCTCGAGACTGATCGTTAGCTTGATTCGTCCATCGGGATGCGCATTGACTGTGCGTGTTCCGATTAAGCCAATATTCCTTGATTCGAAGTTCGTTGGTGTGGCCGGCGTCACGGCGACGACTTTATCGCTAGGTAGACCATTGTTTCCATCGATGATCTTTCCACTTTCCGTTCGAAGGACTGGCGGATCATATTCTATGGGATAAAGAAATTCGTGAATGTTACCCAGTTCATTTTCCACGCCAAATGATGTGGTCTTTAGTGGGAAGGTTCTTGGCTGGTGGCGTGACGCTTCTGTGGCAATGCTAGAAACTGTGCTCCCGATGTTGTCGTTAGCTCGCGGACTTGTGGGGCGGCATCCGAGCCTTGACCTTGAGAATGATTCTTCTGAGTGATCAAATACTCCTCGATCGTGACTCGGCCATGTTTTTGAAATGCGTCGAACTCGCTTTTCGACAGATGGGCGGGGGCAACGATGGGAGCTTCTGCAAATTGCGAGATGAGATCACGCTGAGTGCACGAAGGGAGGAGAACGATGAGGGCAAGGAAGAGGATCAGGTATCGCTTCACAAGAAGCGATTAATTAGCGGATAGGGCGACGCGTCAAGCAAAGAGTGTTCCACTTTTTTCCCTATGAGGGATCTGCGAGTCCGAATCTTCGTCGACAGGAAAGGGCCTGTTCTAACGCTTCGTCGAGAGTGCTCGCGATAAAGGTGACATGTCCCATCTTGCGGCCGGGTCTTGCGGCGTCTTTACCGTAAAGGTGGAGCTTGGCTCCAGGCGTGGCAAGGACGGGTTGCCAATCGGGGGCCTGGTCACTTTTAGGCCAGAGATCGCCTAACAAATTCCACATCACGGAGGGAGTGATGGATTTGGTGCCGCCGATGGGGAGGCCGCAAGCGACTCGGAGCTGTTGTTCGAATTGCGACGTCTGGCAGGCGTCCAGGGTGTGATGCCCAGAGTTGTGCGGGCGCGGAGCGAGCTCGTTTACCAACAGCTTGTTTCCTTGAGTGAGGAAGAACTCAATGGCGAGGATGCCTTCGTAAGCGAGTGCGTCTGCAATGCTCAACGCAATGGCACGAGCTTCGGTTAGGATCGTTTGGGGATAGCGGGCTGGGATGATGGACAGATCGAGGATGTGGTCACGATGAAAGTTCTCGGCGGGATCGTAACAGGCGGTGTTCCCTAACTGATCGCGCACAACAAGAACAGAGAGTTCTCCTTCAAGATCGACCCGCTCTTCGAGAACGGCGCGTTTCGAGTCGAATGCGGTCCACACCTCCGCTGCATGGTCGTCTCTGTGGACGGTCTGTTGGCCTTTGCCGTCGTAGCCGAACTCCGCCGTTTTTAAGATCCCGTAGTCGCCAGGAAGCTCTGCTAGAGCGTTCGCCAGGGACTCTGCCGAGTCCACAACCGTGTAGTGAGGGCAGGGGAATCGGTTCTCGGAAAGGAATCGCTTTTCGCGTTCCCGATGTTGGCAGATAGCGACTGCGTGAGCGCTAGGAGCCAATCGAATTCTCGCTTCAAGAGATCCTAATAGAGCACGAGGAATGTTTTCGAATTCAACAGTGGCCACGTCCACCTTATCGATGAAGCTCTCTAGGGCGCTGTCAGAATCGAAGGGTTCTGTGAGAGCGACGTCGGCGAGGGCGGCTGGGCCTGGCTTGTCTGTGCCTGTCCAACTGACAATGCGGTAGCCCATGCGTCGAGCTTCTAAGGCGAGCATACGACCTAACTGGCCGCCTCCAAGGACACCGATGGTGTTGTTTCCGGGTGGCTTTAAGGTCATGCAGGAAGATCGTCTAGGCTTGGGCGATCTGAAGATTCGATCTTCTCACGCAGTGATTCGCGGTAATCCGTTAGGTGCTTGGCTAGAGCTGGGTCACTGATCGCTAGCATCGCTATCGCGAAGAGTCCGGCATTGGTGGCTCCAGCGTCACCGATAGCGAAGGTTGCCGTAGGGATTCCGGCGGGCATTTGCACGATGGATAGGAGTGAGTCGACTCCGTTGAGCGTGCGTGATTTTACTGGAACAGCGAGAACGGGCAGGGTGGTGATCGCTGCGGCCATGCCGGGTAAATGGGCGGCACCTCCGGCACCGGCGATGAGGCATTTCAGACCACGATCGGACGCACTCTTGGCGTATTCATAGAGAAGCTGAGGTGTGCGGTGAGCGCTAACAACGCGAGTTTCGAACGGAATTTTAAAGTCCCGCAAAGTCTCGGCAGCTTTGCTCAGAGTGGGCCAGTCGGACTGACTGCCCATGATGATTCCCACAAGAGGGGATGCGTTGGCTTCGGTCATGCGCTGGAGAATGAGGTGGGGATAGGTGCGATGAAAGCACTGTGTTCCACAAATTTCTCCGCGTGCAAGAAAGGCCAGCCTGAATCTGAGTCCGGCGTACGCTCCTCGCCACTCCTCGTCGAGAGGATCAACCAGAAACGGCTGCCTCCGTCAAGGCGATTGTCCACGCCGATGCGACCGCCTTGGGCTTCGATGGCTAGCTCGACCCTCTCCGAAACCCATTTTTTGAGTTTTCACTAGCTTTATTGCTAGCCTGAGGTAAGGCAAGTGATTGACAGCCAAGAATTTACAATTTACAGATACCTCAATTGATCCACGGCAGGGCGTGCTCCTCGAGGCCGAACTCAGTTCCAGCCTCAGCGATTTCGTCAATCAATCCATCGAGATGGCGACACGCTCTCCCG
>JBLHHN010000366.1:0-6482 GCA_047616785.1 Verrucomicrobiales bacterium | reverse complement strand
TTTCCCTTATCCAAATCGCCCTCTTTTGTATCCATAAAACACTGTAAACCAACAAGTTACAATGTACAACACTTATCTTACGTGAATAATTCAGGCTAGGTGCTGATTGACGGTAGATTCTTCGACGAGCTGGCAGAGGGATTTCATGATAGTGGCTTCTACCAGCGCAAGGTTCGTGCCTGGCATAGGAAAGCTGTGGATCTCCCCACGATCCTATGTTCTCCACCCAGCGTCGTGGATCGCGGAACGATCCGCGCCTGTCCTTCGGGCAATTCGCACGAGATGGACACATCTCATTGCAGAATGCAAGAAGGCGAGCATGGACAGCTTGCCCAGAAGCTCCATTCTACCCGCATCGCGGGCTTGCATGGTCTTGGCACGGCATTTGCGGATGAGAAAGGGCTATGAAAATCATCCGACAAATCCTCACTATCTCCTCCATCCTCGCTATCGGAGCCTTGCTGACCTTATATTTTTCTTCTTGTAACACCACCCAGGGTCTGGGCGAAGACATTCAGCATCTCGGAGGCGAGATTCAACAAGAAGCCGCCGAACACACGCGTTACTAAGTGATGCAACCTTCCCGATTAACACCAAACTTCGACAAGCAGCTGGCGCAAGCTGAGGATAGCGAAGGCCGCGTCTTGGCAGACACCCTCATCGGAGATGCGATCAAGACACGCGCTTCTGACATTCACATTGATCCACTTGCTAGGGCCTACCGAGTGCGCTTTCGCATTGATGGCGCTTTGGTAGACATCGCTATGATGCCCAAGGATATTGGGGAACGGCTGGTGCGAGCTTTCCAGGTCGCGAGCGAGATCGATCAAGTGAGTTCTAGGCTTTCGTTAGACGGCAGGATGAGCGTGCCCGAGGGCGGTGCGGTGCGCGACATTCGTGTCGCGACTGTTTCCAGTCTCTCCGGCGACAAGATCACGGCCAGACTCTTGCATCGCGGGTCATCAAGCCACAAACTTGCCGATCTTGGAATGATCGCTGAGGATGAAGAAAGTCTCCGTGAGGTGATCGCGCGTCAAGATGGCATGGTGATGATCAGCGGCCCCACAGGCTCTGGCAAGACCACCACGGCTTATGCCTTGCTCGCTGAACTGCTAGAGAAGGGAGTAAACCTGGTGACTTTGGAAGATCCCATTGAGTTTGAGCTTGATGGCGCTACGCAGGTAGAAGTGAATGAAGAAGGCACACTAACGTACGCGGATGGGGTGCGCGCGTTGCTCCGCCATGATCCAGATTGCCTTTTCGTTGGGGAGATACGAGACGAGGCTGCCGCGATAAATGCGGTGGAAGCATCCTTTTCTGGCCACGGAGTGATCAGCACGCTACACACGCGTAGCTGTGTCACCACCGTCATGATGTTGCGGTCCATGGGCGTGCCCAACCATCTCTTGGCAACGGCGCTTCGAATGATCATCAACCAGCGTCTCGTGCGGCGGCTTTGCGAGCAATGCAAGGATCAGCGCAGCCTTATGACGCGGGAAGCGGACTTGATTGAATCGTTAGGCGCCGAACCGCCAGACAGGCTTTTCGCGCCCGTTGGCTGTGATGCATGCGACCAGACTGGTTATGAGGGCCGGTTTCCGCTCTTTGAGGTCTGGAAGATCAATGATGATGCCTACCTCGCCATCATCAATGGCGAGGATGAGCGCAAACTGACGAAGGTCTTCGAACACGAACGTAGTCAGTCGCTCAGTAATCAGGGGCTAAATGCCGTCACGAAAGGGCGCACCAGCTTGGCGGAATGGCGGACTTTGATCTGATCTCACAGCAGACAGATTTGGCATAGCCAAGCTGCCCGAAGTGCCCGATGAAGGGCCCAGTGCGGCATTCCGTGGAATCATTGCCCAACAGCCTTGGTGGGTCCTGCCAGGCAGAAGGCGTTGGCGCGATTGGAGTTCCTGGACACGGATCCAGAAGGGGCTTTCGACCGCTTCACCGAGTATTTGGGTCTCAGCTCACCTGCACTCGCCGCACCGTGGTCGTCTTTTGTAGGGAAACTGGAGGCCTTGCAGGCGGCGCCATGAAAGGAACTTTGTCAGACCATGGTGATTGGCGATATCAGACGCTTTGCACGACATCTTTGCAAACTTGGAGCACGATACCGCTTGCCAATCTTTAGCCAGCTATGCAGGTTTGCTGAAACCTTAGCCTTCGGTGAGTTGGAGTCTGCCTTTCCGATCATCATCACTGCCATCTGTTTGGCGATCCAGTCCCACTCAGACACTCCATAAAACGATGCCGCAGTTTAACGATACTTCTAAGATCCCGCTGGTTCTTGTTGTGGATGATCAGGAACGCAACATTCAGATGGTAGAGAGCACCCTGGCAGAAAGAGGCTACGCGATCATTCCGGCCACCAGTGGGGAAGTGGCTCTGGAACGCCTCCAAACCAAGCGCCCGGATCTCATCTTGTTAGACATTCTCATGCCGGATATGGATGGCTTCGAAGTCTGTCGAAAGCTTCAGGCCAATCCTGACACCGCCGACATTCCTGTCATCTTCCTCTCCGCAGCTGACGAGCAAGACATCATTATCCGAGCCCTGGAAGCGGGTGGCGCCGACTACGTGACCAAGCCGTTCAACAAAGCAGAACTCCTGCTTCGCGTGCAGACCCATGTCGAACTCGCCGACGCTCGCGAACGGATGCAGGACTTGTTAGACATGCGTGAAGAGTTCATTAGCATCCTCGCGCACGACCTCAAGAATCCTCTCTCGAGTATCCGCTTTGGCGCGCAATGGCTGACCGAGAAAGGAGAGCAGTTGCCAGCCAGCGCCCAGAAGATTTCTACCAGCATCCTTGATAGTTCAAACCAGATGTTCGAATTCATCGAGAACTTCCTATCAGAGAAATCCGAAGCGCGTGGCACGCTGTCGGTCGATCTCCAGTCATTGGATCTTGTGGAAGCTTGTAAGGCCAGCCTCAAACGACACGAGGCCGCTGCGGTAAACAAACGGATCCGCATGCGCTTCGACAAACCCGAAGGCGCCGTCATGGCCCATGCAGATACTCAGGCGTTAGCGCACCTATTAGACAACCTTATCTCGAATGCCCTCAAGTTCTCAGCACGTGACAAAGAGGTGTCTGTCAGGATCGATCATGCCAATGGCATTCCCAGTCTCGCCATCACCGATCAGGGTCCCGGGTTTACGCCAGAAGATCGCGATCAATTGTGGATGCGATTCGTTAGGCTGAGTGCTAAACCTACTGCAGGCGAGACCTCGACCGGCCTAGGCCTATCCATCGTCAAGCGCCTCGTCGAGATGATGCACGCTGACATCGCTCTCGAGAGTGTGCCCGGCGACGGAGCGACGTTTCGCATCGAGTTCAAGAAGGCCTGATTTCTTCCAGGCATTCTGCAAGGTGCAATCATGCAAGACTCGGCTGAACAAGCGTTTCCAGAATCCGGGTTGAACAGGCCGATCTCAAGAAGGCCTGATTTTTTCCAGGCATTCTGCAAGGTGCAATCATGCAGGACTCGGCTGAACAAGCGTTTCCAGAATCCGGGTTGAACAGGCCGATCTCATTAAGTTGCTTACGGTAAGCAGCTTGGGAAGCGCAATGGCTTTTGGCATCCATCATGCGCATTAGGTAGGGGAGTGGAGCACGCTTGTCTCCACCACAACGTGAAACCTGACCTACCAAAATTAAATGAATACTGCCACTTCCAAAGCCTGCATTGATGTCTGTAACAGCCTTCTTCGGGGAGAGATCTCCGCCGTCGAGACCTACGATCAAGCTGCCGAGAAATTTGCGAACGAGCCTCAAGTGAAAACGCTCTTGCGCATCCGTGAGGATCACCAAGCCAGCGTTGACCGCCTCACCATGAACGTCCTTTCGATGGGCGGTCAACCTAACACCAGTTCCGGTGCCTGGGGGGCCTTCGCTAAGACCGTGCAAGGAGCCGCGAACCTTTTAGGTGACGACTCCGCCCTCGGCGCTCTCACGAAAGGTGAAGAGCACGGTCGCAGCGAACACACCGAGGCACTCGACAACGAAGACGTCATGCCTGAATGCAAAGCCATGATCCGTGACGAATTGCTGCCACGCGTGAATCAGCACCTCTCGACCCTCAACGCTCTCTGAATCTCAACGTTGGCGGTGCCATCCTCCCACAACTATGAAACGATTCCTCTTCGACCCCGGTGTCCATTTCTACTACACGTCCGCAGCCCTGGCATTGCTGCGCATGGCGATCGGCGGTATGATGCTCGTCGGTCATGGCTGGGGCAAGCTCGCGCACTTCAGTGAGAAAGCTGCGACGTTTCCAAATCCGTTAGGCTTTGGTTCCACCATGAGCTTGAGCATGACCATCTTTGCAGAAGTCATTTGCAGCACCCTCATCATCCTCGGACTCTTCACGCGATTCGCCGTCGTGCCGCTCGCATTCACCATGTTTATCGCTCTATTCTTGGTGCATGGCAGCGATAGCTTCGCCAAACAGGAACTACCGACCCTCTATCTCGTAACCTGCTTGGTACTCTTTGCCACAGGTGCAGGACGCTATTCCATCGACGCCCAGATCATGAAGAAGAGTTAGTGTCGTGGATCGCTCCGCAATCCTACGTTCTCTGTCAATTCTTGAAGCTCGGCCCCTAACGCTTCAACGCATTGCGAATAGTCCATGGGTACCTCTACAATCTGCACGCCTCCTTCTTCGAGCGCCAGAGTAAGACTCGGTAGCAGATCGTCAGAACTTGCCACGTGTCTTCCGAAAGCACCGTGGGCGCGAGCCAGCGCAACAAAGTCCGGGTTAGTGAAATCCAGGCCGTAGTCGTGAAGTCCATCGGAAGCTTGTTTCCATTTGATCATCCCAAACGCGTTGTCTACTAGAATGACGACAACTAACGATAATTTCAATCGAACCGCTGTCTCCAATTCTTGGGCATTCATCATGAAGCCGCCGTCTCCGCAGATGGTCATCACGAGTTGATCCGGCCGCGTTAGTTTCGCGGCAATGGCGGAGGGTAATCCAGCACCCATGGTAGCGAGTGCATTATCTAGCAAGATCGTGTTCGGACAACGTGCTGCATAGTTTCGCGCGAACCAAAGCTTGTAGAGACCATTGTCCAACGTGAGGATGCCATCATCCGGCATTGCTTTGCGTACGTCATGCACGAGACGGCGAGGATCGATTGGAAACCCAGGGGCTTCGGAAAACGTGCCAATGTGTTTCTGAATCGCTTCGCGAACACGTTCGAAATACTGACAGTCCCAACAGGATTGCCGCTCCAGCCGCGCATTGATCTCGGCCACGCTGTGAGCGATGTCGCCTACCACTTCCACTTGCGGGAAATAGACTGGATCAATCTTTGCCGCATTAAAATTCACATGCACCACGCGAACGCCGCCAGGTTTCATGAAGAACGGTGGCTTCTCCACGACGTCGTGCCCAATGTTGATGATGAGATCGGCAGCCTCAATCGCGAGATGCACGAGGTCTTTGTCTGACAACGCTGCGGTGCCGATGGCTAACGGATGTTCATCGCTCACCACACCCTTGCCCATCTGTGTCGTCACGAAGGGAAGCTGCTGTCTCTCCACGAACTCTAGCAGCTGCTCGGCAGCGAGAGATCGATTCGCCCCGGCCCCTATGAGCAGTAATGGATGCTTGGCTTTGGCAATCTCCTCGACGGCCGCAGCGATCGCTTTCCCTTCCGCATTCGGTCGCCGATACAAACTCGCCTCAATAGGGAAACTTTCTGACTCCTCTTTAGCAATGTCTTCAGGCAACTCCAAATGGACTGCGCCTGGTCGTTCTTCTTGAGCTTGTCGAAAGGCTTCCCGCACGGATGCTGCCAATGTCTCAGCACTAGCAATCTGCTTAGTATATTTGGTTAGTGGCTGCATCATGTCCACCACATCCAGAATCTGAAACTGAGCCTGCTTAGAACGCTTGATCGGCTTCTGCCCTGTGATCATGAGCATAGGCATGGCCCCTAGCTGCGCGTAAGCCGCTGCCGTGACCAGATTTGTCGCGCCAGGTCCTAACGTTGCCAAACAAACACCCGCATTGCCCGTGAGGCGACCGTAGGTGGCGGCCATGAACCCTGCCGCCTGCTCGTGATGAGTGATGATCAACTTGATGGAGGAACGACTGAGAGACTCCAGAACGTCGAGATTCTCCTCTCCCGGCACGCCGAAGAGATGATCGACGCCCTCGGCTTCGAGACAGTGAATAAGAAGATCAGAGGCTTTCATAGGGCTCATTGATTCGAATCATCGGCTTCTTTCCCAAGCAAGCCCTCGACATAAAGGGCTGTATACGAGATTCGCAACGGCTGTTCATCCATTTTAGTGCGATGTCAGTATGAGTTTTGAGAAATTTAGTAGAGCCGCGTAACTACTCAGGTCGCCACGCCGCGAATGATCTCTTCGGGCATGAGTGGGGAACCGGTAACTGCCAGTTTGATAGCATTAAAGATTTGACCGCCATTCTTTCTCAATGTGGATATGTAGGAACGGA
>JBLHHN010000365.1:0-6532 GCA_047616785.1 Verrucomicrobiales bacterium | reverse complement strand
GCGAGATGCTCTCTGGCTCGATGGAAACAGCTTGCTGGTCTTTCACTTTATAAAGATACATGCCAGCAAAGACCGCAGTCCCCATGGCAAGGATGATCATACCGAACACTCCCACTTTCCCTATACCAGTGCTACTTATCTCTTCAGGCGGCTCACTAAAGCGAGAAAAGCGCAGATCTTTGCGCCTCGTCAGCAAGCGCGCTTCTTCCATCGGCGGAGCCTTGTGATCGTGTGTCCCACTCTCAGCGGTGAGACGATCCAGCCCCACAGTCCTCGAAGGACGGAATGCTGTATCACGAGGTTGCTGGACTGGAGGTGTCGTGTTGTTGCGAAACGAAGCCATTCGGTCAATCGATGCCTCTGGCTGGATCGGTCGATCAGACGGATTTGACGGAGCCGCTTGTTGCAGCACACGCGGTTGTGGTAGGACGGCGCCACGACGTGGTGGTAAATGAGAGCCAGATTGCGGCGACGGCACCTGAGCCGGGGATTCCGATTGGCTCCCTTGAGCCACGGTCGAGAAGAATTTCTCTAGCAAATGCAAACGGTTCGGATGATTAGACGGCATCCCTGCAGTCTCATAGTCATGCAAGGTCTTCACCACAGAGGCATACTTCGCCTGCAGATCATCCATAGTGGGTTGCTGCCCAGACAAAGACCCGATCGGAAACTGAATGAGCGAATGACAGGCATCGCATGCACGAATCGTGCCCATCTGTTCGATCAGAAATCCCTGATGATGCCTGCATGTTAAACAGGCACAAAAGAGTGCGCGTTGCTGCTGCTGCTGAGGCGGCGGAGCTGATGCAGGCCGAACCTCGGCGGGAGCGATCAGCGGCGCGGGAGCTGCTGGAATCCCACTCATCTCAGCAGGCGCATGGGAAGCCAAGCCTGCATCCTGCGGAATCGCCGTCCGAATATGCTCGCCGCACTTTGGACAAGGTCCCTCCAAAGGCCCAGATCCAGCCTGGGCAGTCAGCTTGCAGCCACATTTCGGGCAACCAAACGTGATATCGCGGGGGGAAACGCTCGCCATAAACTGAGCATAATTTAAATAACCACCAAATCAACCGTGTAATAAAAATTCCGGGATTCTTTATAATTAACGTAACCAGCTGAAAATCCGATCCATCACTCCCCACCTTGGAGGCCGTTTCTGGGAGGATGGCTGGGGCTGACCGGAGCCTGAATACGGCGGCGATTGGTCGGCCATCTGCCGCCCACGAAAATTATCGTGCTCTGTGCACAGCACTCGCGCATCGATGAGGTCTTCTGGGATCGATTCGATCACGGCAAAGCCCGCATCGTGGCAACCCAAAGCCGCCAAATCGCCCGTGGCCTTGCAAACTTCGACCTCCGCTCGATGCGGCCCTTCATTCAGCCCCTCCGCAGGGTAACCATTCTCGACCGCCTCCTTCATCACATCCACCCAGATCGGAAGCGCCGTCTTGCTCCCATAGCCACCCGGCATGACCGGGGCGTTGTTGTCCAAACCTACCCAGACGCCACATGTGAGAGAACTCGTGTAGCCCATGAACCAGCCATCACGATAATCGTCTGTGGTGCCAGTCTTCCCCGCTGCTGGCCATTCCCAACCCAAGCGCTTGGCGCTGGCCCCGGTCCCTTTCTCCATGACGGCGCTCAGTCCTTGGGTGACTAGGGCCGCCGTTCCCTCTTGAATGAGGCGCTGTTTGTATCCAGTGCGCACATGGTCGAGGCGCTCACCGCCGCGATCTTCGATGCTGCGAATGACATGCCACTGAGGTCGGACACCGCCATTGGCAAGCGCGGTGTAAGCGCTCGTGACTTGAAGAAGGGGCGTCTCAAAGGCGCCAATGTAAACCACAGGTGATTCTGGTAGTGGGCCTCGTTTAGGATCGGCCAAGTTGGCGGCGTAGGCGAGGCTACTCACCTTGTCCAACCCAGCAAGTTCGCCCACCCGCGCTGTCATCGTATTTCGTGAAGCCACAAGCCCATACTCAGCTGGCTGCCAGCCCCGGTAGGTTCCATCCGAATTTCTCGGATGCCACGGACGCACCCCCTCATAGTGGAGTTCGACCCGTTCATCACTGACGTTTGTATGTGGCAGCAAATGGCGCCCTTCATAGGCTGCGGCATAGACGAACGGTTTGAACACCGAGCCGACCTGCCGTTTCGCATGCAGCGCACGGTTGAATTTGCTCTGCTGGTAGTCACGGCCGCCCACCAGCGCGATCACGCTTCCCGTGGCATTATCTAACACAACCACGCTGCCTTGAAGATAAGGAGTCCGACGCTGATCACCCTCTTTCCAAGCCCCAGTAAACTCTGCATACGTAGGGTGCTGATACTCTGGAAGCGCTTCCAAAGCGTCCAAACGCGTGCGCAACGCCTGCTCAGAGCCTAACTGAACCTCTTGATCGATCGTCGTGTAGACCTTGAGGCCACCATCTTCTTTGTAGTCCTGATCTCGCAGCCACGTCTCATTCAAATAACGCCTCACAAAATCCATGGCGTAGTTCTCCTGCCAGAGATAGCTCGGCTCTTCCTTGATCTCCAAGTCCGCAGCCTTGGCTTTGGCAGCCTCATCCTCTTTGATGTAGCCTAGCACCACCATACGATCGAGCACCGTGTCTCGTTCCCGTGCCGCGCCCTCTGGATTGTTGAAGGGCGAGAATCGATTCGGACTGCGAATGATCCCAGCCAGGCAAGCACCTTGACCGAGGGTCAGAGCCCCCGAAGGTCGGCGGAAATAAGCCTGACTAGCCCTTTCCAACCCATAGAGACCGCTCCCGAAGAAGATCCGGTTGATGTAGAGCTCGAGAATCATATTCTTCGCCACGGACTTCTCGATGCGGCGCGTGAGCATCACCTCGACAAGTTTGCGATGCAACGTGCGTTCCGTCATCCCATAGCTATTGCGCGCTAGCTGCATGGAAATGGTGCTCGCTCCCTGGACAAAGTCACGATCCTTGATATTGCGAATCACGGCGCGGGCCACTCCACGGAAGTCGACGCCACGGTGGTTGAAAAAACTGTTATCCTCTCGGGCTAACAGCGCATCGAGAAAGTAGCGCGACGATCTCTCCAGTGGAATCATTTCCCGATTCATCCCATGCAGACGTCCTATCAACGCGCCCTTCGCATCGAAGACCTGGGTGCGCTCTGGCATCTTCCCCAATTCATTCAGGTCAAACTTGCTCGCCAGAAAAGCATACCGCAGGTAGAAGCCTACCGCAATTAGGGCAAGGATGCCAGAAAGAAACCCTAGGCGAAGGAACCAGGTCCGCAACCGGAACAGGCCAAACCCTTTGCTGGGTCGGAATTCAGGAGTTCGCCAAGGGGCTTTTATCATCATCGTTATCAAGCTTAAGCCGGAGATTCAATTTGCAAACGGTTGTCATTCGCCGGTATCAAGTCTGACGTGATCCCACCCTCTTTATTCATGAGCGATTCATCCTGGCAACGACTCATAGACACGGCCCTCGCCGAAGACCTCGGCAAGGAGGGCGATCTCACGACCCTCTATTTCATCTCCGCAGACTCCGAGTCCCATGTGCGCATGGTCGCTAGAGAAACGTGTGCTCTCTCCGGTGTCGAACTCGCCGCCGATGTCTTTAAAACGGTCGACTCCTCTCTCGAGATCAAGGTCCTGTTAGGCTCAGGCAAACGCATCGGCCCGAAAGACGTGAATGAAGCCGCCATCCTGGAGGTTTCTGGCAACACGCGCTCCATCCTCACCGCAGAACGCACTGCTCTCAATTTCGCCCAACGTCTCACCGGCATCGCCACTCACACCAGCGCCTTTGTCGACGCCGTCGCTGGCACCGGAGCCGTCATCCTCGACACACGCAAGACGACTCCTGGGTGGCGCTTGTTAGAAAAGGCCGCCGTGGTCCATGGCGGTGGGCAGAATCATCGCATCGGTCTCTACGACCGCGTCATGATCAAAGACAATCACCTCGCCGCTGAAGACAAACTGACGGCGATTCAGAACGGCATCGACGCACTCCACCGAGATCACTCCGGGGTCGAAGTCGAGATCGAAGCCGATACCCTCGATCAAGTCCGAGGCTTTCTCACGCTCCGAGACGTCGACTACATCCTCCTCGATAACATGACCGAAGCCGAACGCCGCGAAGCCGTGGCCTTGGCTCAGGACAGCCCGGTCAAACTCGAAGCCAGTGGCGGCATCGTGTTAGACAACGTCCGCGTCGTTGCCGAAACCGGCGTCGACTTCATCTCCATCGGCGCCCTCACACACTCCTCGAGATCCATCGATCTCGCGCTCGATGCCATAAGTTAACGAACACACACGTAGCTTGGCATTCCAATGCCGAGTTTGCCGCTGCGAATTCTCGCCATTGGAATGGCGAGCTACATGTCTCTGCTAGCGCTTGTCTCGTGGGGACTCCGGAACATTGACCTTCGGGAAATGGGCCGCCAACCGCTCTTTCACTTTCGCCAAATCAGCATCAGAAGCAAGGTTCTTGTATTCGTTAGGGTCACTCGCGTGATCGTAAAGTTCATCTGTCCCATCAGCATAGCGAATGTAGCGCCAGCGTTGGTCCCTGACCGCATGATTGCCCTTCCCATGCGTCGTCAGCGCAATGTGTTCCCACGCAGCGGCAGGATCTTTCAACAGCGTCACCAAGCTATGCCCTTCATTGTCCTCTTTGGCCGGCAAGCCTACCAATTCCACAATCGTAGGATAAAGATCCATCAGAGAGATGGGCTGATCACTGCGGGTCTTTCCTTTCGTCACTTCCGGTGCGGCGATGATCACCGGCGTGCGTGTCGCCTCCTCCCACAGGGCAAATTTCCTCCAATGCTTCTTCTCTCCCAGGTGCCAGCCGTGATCCGTCCAGAAGACAATGATCGTGTCCTTCGCCATCGGCCCCTTGTCCAACGCATCGAGCACTCGGCCTAACTGATCATCCATGAAAGAAATGCAAGCGAGGTAACCCTGCACCGCCTGTTTCCACTGATTATGCTTGAGCACTCTCGCATGATCACCCTTCGGTTTCGCCATCGCAAGCCCAGCTTTCGGCACATCCTCAAGATCATGGTCAGGCGATTTCGGCAACTCGATCTTGTCTAAAGGGTATCGCTCAAAGTACTTGGCCGGCACGTACCAAGGCAGATGCGGCCGGTAGAATCCGCAGGCGAGAAAGAGCGGTTTCTCGTGATCCTTGCCTAACTGATCCACGACCCAATCCGCCACTTTGGCATCGCTCATGTCACTCGCCTCCGCGTCCACGGGGCCCCAATCGAAATGCGCTGTCTTCTTGCCCATGCCATTCAATGGCCTGTTCTCAGGAGCAGGATCCGCCGGACGTTGTTTTTCCAAAGCTGGGAAGTAGGTATCCCACGAAGCCGGATCGGGGTAGGCATCGTGAAACATCTTTCCTGAGCCGATCACACTGTACCCATGCGTACGAAGATACTGCGGAAGCGTCTGCGCCTCCTTCAACCGATCGGAGAGACGCCATGGCAGCGGATTCACATAGACGCCTGAAGTCGAAGGCCGAATCCCGGTCATGAGTGCCGCACGAGAGGGATTGCACGCTGGGGCCGCGCAATGCGCGTTGGAGAAAAGCATGCCTCGATCGGCCAATCGCGTGATGTTAGGTGTCTGAGCTTGGGGATGACCACCAAGCGGCGAAATCCAATCATTCAAGTCATCGACCGCGATGAAAAGGATGTTAGGCTTGTCTTGGGCGCCACTGATGGCTCCGGTGACGAGGCAGAAGAGAAGAGCGAGCCGAAACATCGGAACTACGAGAAGAAGAGGTAAGTCGAAATAGCTCCGATAACCGTTACAGCCGCTGCCGGGTAGGCGAATCTCCACGGCGTGATATCGACATCGCCTGAGTGCTCTTGCACAAAGGGTTCCGGACGAGGCTTCGCTGTGGTGATCACGAACACTCCCAGCATGGTCAGGGCAAAGATGATGCCTTGAAGATGGAACTCATTGATCGACACCGGCATGACGAAGGCAAGGATCAGGTAGACGACCGACCCGAAGATGATCGCAAACTTGGCTGCAACAGCAGGCACGCGTTTCGTGAAGAGAGCGCAAATCATCACTGCGAGGATAGGGATGCCGTAGCAGCCATTGGCCTTCTGAAGATAGCTGAAGATACCCCCTGCCTTGAGCGCAACGAGAGGAGCGATGATCATGGCGGAAAGCGCTAGGATTAAACTGAAGCGCCTTCCGGTTTTGACCATGTCCGCATGGCTCGCGGTTGGGTTGATCTTCTGCTTGTAGATCCCTGTAGAGAACAGAGTCGCGGCGGAGTTCAGTCCTGAATTGAACGAAGATAGGATGGCTCCCGCAATGACAGCGGCGAAGAAACCCGTGAGCGGCGCGGGTAGCACTTCCTTCACGAGCGTGCCGTAGGCTTCGTCTTGCACCGTGATCTGGTCCGCGTAGAGATGGAAAGCGATGATCCCGGGGATGACAATGATGAGCGGCCCTAACAATTTCAGGAAAGCCGCCAAGAGGACACCTTTCTGACCATCGGCTAGAGAACGGGCTGCCAGGGTGCGC
>JBLHHN010000364.1:0-6539 GCA_047616785.1 Verrucomicrobiales bacterium | reverse complement strand
TCAATTCTAGAATTTCGAATCCACCATCCCCTTGAAATTTTTCACGCAATGCCAGGGCGCATTAAACCCCTTGTTTAGAAGCCTTTAGTCGCACGGTTATCCCGTTTTGGTGGGGGTAAAACCCGTCTATGCTTGCTTGTGAGATCGACTTGGGCGATGCCTTCGCGCACAGGTGCCCAGGTGCCAGCGAAACTGTAAGTGTCGCGTCCATTGAAGGCGAGGGAGGCTCGCCGTTGGCCCCGAGTTGAATCTTGGCTTGATTGACAATGGCATTCGAGGCGCGGGATTCGTAGCGGCCGATGGCTCTTTCGATCGTGTTGATGGAATGCCTGACGTGTCGCTGTTGGTCGCGGAGGATCGGATCGTCTCTTCGGCCATTTCTCCGATCAAGACTGCGTTCGTCCTCATGGCCTGCGGGGCGGCAATCAATTTTGAAAGTTCCTTTGTTGGCATCGGAGCGGCCGTCAATTTCGATCGCATGGACTTCGCGATTGTCATGAAGAATGAGTTTCCCGGTGCCTTCGGCTGGACGATCGTTCAAGCGATCGATCTCAAGTTCTAATGCATTGGTATGCTGACAACCAAACCAAGTGCCTTCCACGACGTGTTGTCCGTCGGCTTGAAGGGTGAGGGTGGCATTGCCGTTCTCATAGTGGGCGACGCTGGCTTGGGTCAGCCGCTTGGTGCGTCCGCGTGTGCGGATGGTGCCTTGGCCATGGACTTCGGAATCCGTGCCACGATAGCGATTTCTCCGGGAAATGTGTTCGCGATCACTGGCATTGAAGTCTACGCGGATACGATCGCCACGACGCGAATCATCCGCGATGATGATGCGTGAAAAGCCGCGTTCAGAGAGAGTCACGGATCTTCATGCGGCGTTCATGCGGCGTCTGTTAGGGTCGCTGGTGATCCGAAGATCGACGACGTTCTGGCTCTGCTTCGACCACACGCCTGCGAAGTCGTGGGACTCGTGGCCGTCGAAGATGATCTTAGCATCCCCATCACGTTGCAGAATGACACGCGCTTGGCTGAGTCGACGATGGACTCCTGCTGAAACGAGGGAGCCGTGGCCACGCCGTGTCCACGCTGAACCGGTTGTTGTGACGCCGTCCTTTCTTGGGACGACTGACTTGGAAAGTGATTTTTAACACGCCGCCGAGAGCTTGAGAACGGCCTTTGAGCGCGATTCTGGAAAAAAGGAGCCTTCGAAAAATGTGATGGCGCCAGTGCCAATCGCTGGGACGCGGCCATAAGTTAGCGTGATAGCGATCACTGTTTGGTTGGCTTTGCCTTGTCGCCACGTTCCAGAGAGCCGACATTCTTTCTCGCTGGTGAAGATGAAATCAGCGCGCCCGTCCCGAGTCAGAGTGACGGAGGCTCCATTCAGATGGTGGTTTGGCCCTTGCACTTCGAGAGCACCTTTGCCAGGCTCAGCTGTCCGCATGTCGCTTGCTCGTCCTCGACCAGATGGCCGCGTCTCACCGCGATCGTAAGATTCGGCTCGCCGCTCACCGAAGAGTCATTCCAAGGGATTCTGTGCCGGGGAGGTGCTGAGCAGGAGCAGGTTGCTGAGGAGGAATAGAGAGATGCGTGCAGAGAGGGATATAAGAGAAGTAGAGCAGAGGAATAGTAGGCTCGTCATTCTTAAAAAGCCCTTTTCCTTAATGTGTTTGGCCGTTGCCCGCAGCGAGTTGCAGGATACGTTCTCATTGTGAATATCACAGGTATGAGACAGATCAGGATTCTCTGGGCGGCTTGCCTTGGGTTGGGAAGCGTAGGCTCGGCGGCAGCAGATGAGGCGAAAGCACGTGGGATGCTCGACGGGGTGACGGCATTTTATCGGAGCCAAGAGACTCTCTCTGTGAATTCGCTGACGACGATTTCGGTCTCGGTCGAGGGGCAACCGGAAGGGATGAAGCAGACCATCAAACAGTCCCTCAAGATCAAACGTCCCAATCGATTTGCGCTCGTGTCAGAAGGAGAAGGCGTTCTTTTCAGCGCTCCGTCAGCCTACCTGAAAGACACGGTCGCGACCATGAAGCTTGAAGGGCAGGGATGGCTTCAAGCGGAGGGCATTTCATCCATCGAAGCCATGTTCCGAAATCCTGATCTCGGCTTCGATGAAAAGATCGGTGGCAACATCTTGTTCGATCAGAACCTCACCCTAGCATTTCTCAACAAGCTTCTCTTCCGTTCCATCGGTCAGGGATGGGAAGAGGATCTTGCGGGACTGCGCTATGTCGGGGAAGATACGGTGGGCAAGCTCAAGGCGCATCATCTTGCGCTGACGACGGAGACGCAACAGTTTGGTGAACCTGCTAAGATGGAATTGAATATCTGGATCCAGCAGGGTGAGGAACCTTTCCTTCTCAAGCTCGCTCCGGACATGTCGAAGCTCTTTCCACAGCAAGAAGGACAACCCAAGATGGCAATGAAGATGGTCGGAGAATGGTCGGACTGGAATCGTTCGCCGACTCTCACAGAAGACGATTTCACGGCTCCAAAACCTGGCGAAGGTGAGAAGACATTTCCTAACTTTAATGCCTTGATGAGTGGGCAGATGGCTTCGGAGAATCCAGCTCTGGAGTTGACAGGGACCAAGGCGGAAGATTTCACGTTGCCTCTGCTCGGTGGAACGGAATTCAAACTCAGTGATCAAAAGGGGAAGCGTCTCGTTGTGATCAGTTTCTGGGCCACGTGGTCGAGTCCGGATGCTGAGAGTTTGAAAGCGTTGGCTCGGGTGCAGGAGAAAGTGAAGGGTCGTGAGGTTACTATCATTGCTATCAATGTCACGGACCAGCCTGAGGCGGTGAAGGCCTATCTGAAAGAGATGAAGGTTGAGAATCTAACCGTGGCTTTGGATACGAAGGAGACGGTGGTTCCTCAGTTCAAGGTGCACGCCATCCCGCAGACGATGGTCGTGGGCAAGGACGGAGAGATCAATCAGGTGCACATCGGCATGGACGAGGCTTTCGAAGCGGAGCTCCTGGAGCAGATCGAAGCGCTTCTGGCGGTGGAATCTGGGACTTCCGCCCCGTAGTTAAAGGACATCATGGGTGAGGTTTCTCTTTGCCTAGCCTCTGCAAGCTTCTATATTCCACTCAAGGTTCTACAATGATCAGACCGTTTTCCCTCTTAACCCAGTTCGTCCTCTTTGGGCTGCCTCTTGTTTGTTACTCGATCGGGCACGCTCAGGATGTGCCTACAGAAACGATCACCACTGAGCCTCGTGGCGAGGTCATCGTGGAGGAATCGCCGCCGGATCCCATCCAAGGGTTGCGTGATCGGCAAGATCAAGTGCAGCAAGTTTTTAAACGTGTCGCTCCCAGTGTCGTGGCTCTCGGCTCCGCGAATCCTGAACTGCAAGGTTGGGGCAGTGGTGTCATTGTGAATGAGACGGGGCTCGTACTCACCGCTGGTCATGTGACGGAAGCGACGGGGGATGATATCATCGTCTACCTCGCTGATGGACGCGAGATGGCTGGCAAACGTCTTGGCGCGAACATGAGTCGCGATGCGTCCATGGTACAAATCCTAACGGATGAGGAATCAATGACTTTTCCTTACGTGGACATCGCAGAAGCCGATACCGCTGAGCTCGGTGATTGGGTCGTGGCCATGGGACATCCCGGCGGCTATGATCCGACGCGTCCAGCTCCACTGCGGGTAGGACGCGTGATTCAGAAGCAAAGCCTGAAACTGTTGATCACGGATTGCACACTAGCAGGTGGCGATTCAGGCGGGGCGTTGTTTGATTTGCAAGGCCGACTCATTGGCATCCATTCTTCGATTGCGCAAAGCCTCTCACATAATATTCATGTGGCTATCTCGGTCTTTCACAAGTCCTGGGATCGCATGGCGGGAGGAGAGAATTGGGGTGAGTTGAAGAACCTCTTTGATGACCCTTTGCCAGGGTACGAGTCCAAGGTGGAACGGAAGCAAACTCGCGCGTTGTTTGGGGCGAAGCTTGACACGCGCACCCGGAATGGCGTGCTTGTTCGTGAAGTGTGGCCTGGGTTACCCGCCGCAGATGCCGGCCTCCAACGCGGTGATGTGATTATTGGGTTTGATGGGAAGGCTGTGGATCAATACACGGATCTCAAACCCATGTTTGATGACATGGACCCAGGCGATCGTGTGGATTTCGTGGTGGAAAGGCGGGGTATTGAGAAGGCTCTGACGGTCACGATGGGGGATCGCGAGAAACTATCTGGAGGTGGACGATGAATGCATTGTTAAAAAGAATGAGAATCGTGGCGCTCATCCCTGCATGGGCATGTAGCGGATGGGGAGGAGCGCTGTTCGCAGAAGATGAGCGTGGCCCAGATGGTTCGGTCTTTGAAGAGGCGCTTGGCGGCTTTTATGAGGCGCAAGATCGGCGTCGAGTGAAGGTGCCTTTCGAGAAATTGCACCGTAACACGCTTCTTGATTACGGTCCCATCGTCGAGCACGCGCGCGAGAGCACTGTGAAGGTTTATAAGGGCGATCGCGTGAAGGCCCTGGGGACGGTGGTGGGACGTGAAGGGCTGATCATCACCAAAGCAAGCGAGATCGAAGATGACGCAGAGCTTGCGGTGGAGTTGCCTAACAAAGAGAAGAAGATTGCCGAACTCATTGAGGTGAATGAAGAGAATGATCTGGCGCTTCTTTGGGTGCATGATTTCGATCTCACCCCAGTAACTTGGGCATCAGGGAGAGAAGTTCCCGTGGGAACGTTTGTGGCGGCTTCGGGATCCCTTCAACTTCCGTTGGCCATCGGCGCGGTGAGTTTGCCGTTGAGGAATCTGTCAGAAGGACACAAAGGATTCCTGGGTATTCAGATGAAAGCGGCGGAAGACGGCTCGGGATTGGTTGTGGAGTTTGTGGTGCCAGGTTCCGGAGCTGAGAGTTCTGGGCTTGAGGTGGATGACCTGATCCTGGCCATCGACGGACAGCCGATGCATACGCCGTTTGACCTGAGAAATACGGTTTCCGAGGCCGAGCCGGGCGATATCGTGATCGTTCAATTTGTGCGCGAAGGAGAATCGGTGATGCTGGAAGTGACCCTGGGAGATCGAGATTCAGGCATGGGGTTTTCCATGCCGATGCATGAGCAGCTAGATAATACTGCGATGATGGGTGGGCGTGTCAGTCGGAAGCGTTCAGGCTATCTCGCCGCGATTCAGCATGACATGTTGATGAAGCCTAACCAATGTGGCGGGCCTCTCGTCAATCTTGATGGAGACGTCATCGGAGTGAATATCGCGCGAGCCAGTCGTGTGAAGAGTTACGCCATACCGTCCGAAGTGATCCAAGAATGGTTAGGCGACCCTCAGGACCTGGCCCGAAATGTTCTGGAAACGCGCATGAAGAATGCTGAGGCAGCGCGTTTGGTGGCGGAGGAAGCGCTGCAAGCGATGATCGATGCCGAAGGTGAGGTGAAGAATGCTTTGGAAGAGCTGGAAGAGCAACGTGCTGCCGCTCTCGTCGTGGATCCGGGCTCAGAAGAGGTGCCAGTTTCCCCAGAGGAAGAAGCCGATGTACCAGTGGATGATGTTGAGTAGTAGCCGATGAAGAAGATCTCCATTGAGGATTTCTGTGAGGACATTGTGGGCAAGGCCATGCGAGGCTTGCAGATGCCGGATGACGCGGTGGCTGCCAGCGTCGGGGTGTCTGTCGCCGCCGTGCAAGCTCTGCGACGAGGCGAGGGTGATAACGCGACGGCCCGTGCCGTAGCGCCGTCACTGGGGCTCGATCCTGACAAATTGGCGGAGGCCTTTCATGCACGGTGGTATCCGCAGTCGCATGACATGGATGGGCTCTTCATGGTGAACACGCCTTATCATGACATGTTCGTGAATGCCTATCTGATCTGGGATTCTGATAGCCGTTGTGGCGCGCTTTTCGATACCGGCGCGGATGCCCGCGGGCTCATTGAGAAGGCGAAGGAACTCGATGTGGAGGTCACTCACATCTTCCTGACGCATACTCATGGAGATCATATCATGGATCTTGACTGCGTGCAGGCAGCATTTCCCTCAGCCACCGTCCATGTGGGGGAGAGGGAGCCACTTTCTGGAGTATTGCCAGTTCGTCATGGGGACACGTTTGCCGTAGGAGGGTTGACAGTGTCGGCGCGTTTGACCTGGGGGCATGCGAAAGGCGGCATCACGTATGTCGTAGATGGTTTGGCAGCACCCGTCGCCGTCGTTGGAGACGCGGTCTTTGCCGGCTCCATGGGAGGTGGCATGATCTCCTACGCGGATGCCCTGCGTACGAATCGTGAGGAGATTTTATCATTGTCCGATGAAACCGTGCTCTGTCCAGGCCACGGACCGCTTACCTCGGTAGGCGAAGAGAAAGCGCACAACCCGTTCTTCTAACACCAATGTAAATGTATGACGACGGCTGCGGATGAATGCGCTTTCGCACGATCTAGCTAGTAGACTGTCACTCTTCAATTGATGGATAGAGTCTCTTGAGCTTGATTCGTGCGTTTTCGTTAGTGAGACGCCAATTCGTGACAACGTTTTCCTCGTTGCGACGACTTACACCGAGGG
>JBLHHN010000363.1:0-6542 GCA_047616785.1 Verrucomicrobiales bacterium | reverse complement strand
TCATGCCGCGATCAAGCAACGTGAAATAACGGCCATTGTAGACGATCGGTGAGGTGTTGTAAGGGCCGCCCTTCCGCACGTACCATTTGACGTAGTCGTTGGTCGTCTCCTTGTCATCGAAATTGGTGGTGATATCACCCGTGGCGCCTGCCTTGATCGCGTAGACGGGGCGGACCTGATCGGCGAAGTAGCCGGAGGTCACATAGACCATGTCATGCGCGGCGAATGGGGATGGGATGATGAGGTTCGACATCTTGCCGCCGCATTCCCAAAGCAACTTTCCTGACAGATCATACGAACGGATGCGCTTCTTGCCATTGACGACGATCTCGGTGCGCTGCCCGTTTTTCCAAACGAAAGGGGTGGCCCATGTGGTCTTCTCATCACGGGGCGTGCGCCAGCGTTCTTTGCCGGTCTTGGTGTCCAAGGCCAGTATGTAAGAGGCCTCTTTGTTATCATACACGACGATCACCTGATCTTCATGGACGACGGGAGACCCGGCAGCGCCGTAGTCTTGCATCGTGGTCTTTGATTCAATGTGATGGTTCCACAGTTCCTTGCCATCCATGTCATAACACCACAACCCGAGATCTCCGAAGAGGACATAGAGGCGTTCGCCATCCGTGGTCGGCGTTTCCGAAGCGTAGGTGCTCTTGGGATGACGCCCGACCGGAGGTGTGCCTAGCTTGGCTTCTTGTTTCCAAAGGACTGTGCCAGTCTCGATATCGAAACAATAGGTCAGCCAATGATGGGTACCCTTGGGAATTTCTTTCCTACCCTCACCAAGATACAAACCCACCTTCGGCGCTTCATTGGCGTCGGCTTCGTCACAGACCACGGTGGTGAGAAAGACGCGTTTTCCCCAGATCACGGGGCACGACCAACCGAGCCCAGGGACGTCAGTCTTCCATCGGACGTTCTCCTTGCTGCTCCACTTATCCGGAAGGCGCGGGTCGTCGTCAGCCACGCTCACGGCGTTGCTGCCACGAAAGCGCGGCCAATTCTCCTGGGCTTGGAGCTCTAGGAACGCAATACTGACAAAGATACCACAGCATAAGAACGGAAACTTCATGCCCCACTTCTAGCAGCCGCATCGCGTGGGACAATCCAAATCCCAGCAATCCACAGACACTCCTTGTCAATTCCCCAGGATTCTTCTAGCACAGGTGGCATGAAACAGTTCCGTCTCACCCCTTGGATTCTTCTAGTCCTCCTTAGCCTTGCGTCGGCCGTCTCGGCGAAACCTAACTTTGTCATCATCTTCTGTGATGATCTGGGCTATGGCGATCTGAGTTGTTTCGGACATCCCACGATCCACACACCGCATCTCGATCAGATGGCGAGCGAGGGGCAGAAATGGACGAGCTTCTACGTGGCTGCCTCGGTGTGTACGCCAAGCCGGGCTGGGCTCCTCACGGGGCGTCTGCCGATCCGCAATGGGATGTGTTCGGATAAGCGACGCGTGCTCTTTCCAGATTCTGCAAAAGGGTTGCCTCAAAGCGAGATCACGATCGCGGAGGGCTTGAAGTCCGCGGGGTATGCGACGGCGGCGGTGGGGAAATGGCATTTGGGGCATCTGCCAGAGTTCTTGCCGACGGCGCAGGGTTTCGATTCTTACTATGGGATTCCTTATTCCAACGACATGGATCGCATTCCTAACAAAGGTCCGAAAGGGCGTGCCGGGCTGATGAAGCCGGAGAGTGCTTATTGGAATGTGCCTTTGATGCGTGGGACAGAGATTCTTGAGCGTTCACCGAACCAAGCATACCTGACGCGGAACTACACGCGGGAAGCGGTGAGCTTCATCGAGAGACAAGCCGAGACACCCGAGCCGTTCTTTCTCTACTTGGCGCATAGCATGCCGCATGTGCCGATCTTCGCTTCCGGGGCCTTTTCTGGAACGAGTCATGCCGGGCGCTATGGGGATGTGATTGAGGAAATCGATTGGTCGGTGGGTGAGGTCCTCAAGACGCTGCGTGAGCATGAGTTAGACAAAGACACGGTGGTCGTCTTCACCTCTGACAATGGCCCATGGTTGCCTTTCAAGACGCACGGCGGGTCTTCGGGGCATCTGCGTGATGGGAAAGGCAGCACTTGGGAAGGGGGCATGCGAGAGCCGACGGTCTTCTGGGGACCTGGCCATGTGAAGCCGGGCATGGTGCATGAGATGGGGAGCACGTTAGACCTTCTTCCGACGTTCCTCGACCTGGCTGGGGTCACGATGCCAGGCGACCGGATCTACGACGGGGCGAGTCTGGCGCCTGTGATAGCGCAGCGCGGGAACTCTCCGAGGCAAGAAATGTTTTTCTACCATGGGGCGCAGCTTTATGCGGTGCGTTTGGGTGAGTACAAGCTCCATTTCAAGACGAAGACCTCCTACACCGGAGAGCAAGCAGTCGTGCACGATTCTCCGTTGCTCTATCATTTGGGGCATGACCCGTCCGAGAAGTTTGATGTGGCGGGTGAGCATCCTGAGGTGGTCGCTGCGATCACGAAATTGGCCGAGAAACACAAAAATTCGTTTGTCGCGCCAGCGAATCATTTGGATGAACGTATCTCCAACTAACGAAGCCATGACCACGCCCAGAATTGCGACCCTCACACTGCTGCTTGCGCTCACCCTAGGGAGCCGAGCCGATGAACGGCCCAATATTCTCTGGATCAGTTGTGAGGACATCAGCCCCCATCTGCGGTGCTTCGGTGATGCTCAGGCTATCACGCCACATCTGGATGCCTTGGCCACCGAAGGCGTTCGTTATCCAAACACGTTCACCACGGCGGGCGTGTGCGCTCCGTGTCGATCCGGCATCATCACGGGACTCTACCAGACCACCCTTGGCACCCATCACATGCGTTGCCAGGCGACGCTCCCGGATCATATCCGGCCATTTCCAACCTATCTCCGTGAGGCCGGATATTTCTGCACGAATAACGCGAAGGAAGACTATCAGTTTAAAACGCCCAAAGACACCTGGGATCACTCAAACAAGAAAGCCCATTGGCGTTTGAATCCAGATCTCAAGAAACCGTTCTTCGCGGTCTTCAATTTCGGCGGATGCCATGAGAGCGGGATTGCCGAAGATGCCAAGTATCGCGAGGTGACGAAGGATCTCTCGCCAGAACAACGTCAGGATCCTAACAAGCTCGTTCTGCCGCCCTACTATCCGGACACGCCGATCGTACGTGAAGATTGGAAGCGAAACTACGAACTGATCACCGCCATGGACGCCTGGGCGGGAGATCTCATTCAACAGCTCAAGGACGATGGTCTGTATGAAAAGACGATCATCTTCTATTGGTCCGATCACGGCGTGGGGCTTCCTCGTGCGAAGCGCTGGCTTTATGATTCGGGAACGCGGGTGCCGCTGATTGCCCGCGTCCCCAAGTCGATGCAAATTAATGGGCTGCGCGATGCAGGAGCGATCGATGACCAGCTGATCAGTTCATTGGATTTCGCCCCCACCATGCTGCATCTCGCTGGATTACCAATTCCGAAAGTGATGCAAGGGCGTGCTTTCCTCGGCAAGGATCTCTCCGCCCAACGCGACTATGTCTATGGAGCGCGGGATCGCATGGACGAACGCTATGACATCATCCGAGCGGTGCGCGACAAGCGCTTTCGATACATCCGCAACTACGAGCCTCACAAAGCTTACTATCAGTACATGAACACGCCGGAAAAGGGAGCGACGATGAAGGAGATTCGCCGTGTGGCCAGTGCAGGAACGTTGCCAGCGGCAGCGGTTCTCTTCACGGCGGCTCACAAACCTGCCGAGGAACTCTATGATTTGGAAACGGATCCTCACGAAATTCACAATCTTGTGGAAGAGACTAACATGCAAACGCATCTGGAACGTTTGCGGAAAGCGCATCTCACCTGGGTAGAAGAGACACGAGATCTGGGACTCTTGCCCGAGTCGGAGATTGTGGCGAGAGAAGGCAAGCTAGGCCATCGCTACGCGATCTTGCGTCAGCCTGATGGACTGGCACTGATGCGACAACTGCGTGACACGGCGAATCATGCAGCCAATCCCGCGGATCATCAGAACGCGCTGATGGAGGCAATGAACCATTCTGATCCAGGCGTCCGCTATTGGGCCGCGATGGGGCTGGGCAATCACGCGGCGTCCAAGCATACTCTCGACCCAGAGGCGATGGGCAAGCTCGCGAGTCAGTTAGGTGATCCCTCTCCGGCCGCACGTGTGGCCGCAGGGCGCGCCCTGTGCCATGCTGGCCAGCCTGACAAAGCACTGCCAGTGCTTGTCTCCACCCTGGAAGGCAAGGCTCAGTGGGCGCGCTTGCAAGCGGCGATCGTTCTCGATGAGATCGATGCCCTTGCTTTTCCATGGATTCCTCATTTGCAGCGATGCTTGGAAGATCAGCCGAACAAGTACATCACGCGCGTGGCGAACCGAGCTTTGAACGAGTTGCTAGGAACTGCGCACGCGGTTCGCTGATGGATCGAACACCACCGTAGCTTGGCATTCCAATGCCGAGTTTCCCCGCAGATTCTCGCCATTGGAATGGCGAGCTACTTTTCACGTTCTTGCAGATATCAAGTATCGCAAGCCTGCGATGGGCTATGTCAACTGGAAGGGAACGTTCAAGCCAGACGATTGGACCGCTTTTCATGATACTTACGCTAAAAAACCGTGGACTGATCGCCTTTCAAATCGACGTGTTGGATGAAGGCGAGGTCATCGTGGCGACCGCCAACTACGAGTGGTTCATTGCTGCTCGCTGAAATGTCACTCAAGAGCAGCGTTCAATGCCTGATTCGCAATGGACACCTCTAACGAGGAGACTTCGATCGCCGACAATTCTACATTTCTTCTCTTGTTCAGGTGGGATTCAATGGTCTTTATCGACCCATGAAAGAACGTTGTTCCAAATGTGGGAAGAAAGCCCGACTGACTTGTCCTGCGCTCGATGCTCCGCTGTGCTCGCGTTGTTGTGGCACGGGTCGTGGTGTGAGCATTGATTGTACGCCAGATTGCACTTCGAACCCCTTCGGCACTTCGGGCTACACGCGCTACCTGGAAATAGACTCGGCGCTGACCTCGAAGATCTTCAAAGCCATGGTGCTTGATGGTTATGACTATCCGAGGATGCTGGCGGAATCGAAGCGCTTCATGCTCATCCATGAGGACGACGATCCCATGGCGACAGGTTCGTTCTCGGTCATGCAGGATTGGATCTTTCATCAAGAGGACGGTGAGGGGGATTCGCGATTGCAGCATTGGATGGATGATGGGTGGCCGGACTATTCCAACGACGAACAGCGGTTGCTGCGGATGCGTCAGCTCACCGAACTGACATTTGTCGAGCTCCTCCGAACGGAAGGCGAGCACACAACTTGGGTGAAGGATCTGTTGGATCCAAATGCGCCAGAGTATGCTCTTTTCGACTTTCGGTTAGTTGAGCAGTTCAAGCCGTTTCAAGTGGTCTGGGCGCACATCACGGCCATGCCCCATTTCAGTAAGATCGAGGCCAATGGGGCGTCGATCAATCCGGCGCTCTCGGATAAATTGATCCGCTTTGTAAGCGAGCGTTCAGGAGCCTCGGAGCCATCGGAGACGAAAGCGTGGCTCCGGCTGCACTCTCCAGAGGTGGCCAAGGAGTATGCCCGACTGATCGTAGAGAGCAGGGATCGGTTGATATCGGGAATCGACCTCACCGCTTGCACCACTGTTTATCAATCAGATCGTTCTGCCGAAGACTGGGCAATTTTCCTGACAGAGCATGAAGAGTTTGATGAAGAGCCGGACTACGATGAAGAAGATACGATGGAAGCGCTTTACGGCCCCGTTCGGTGTTGTTTCCAATGGATGCGCTGGGGAGGGGCGATCGAGTCACCTCAGATATCAGCCATGAAGATGCGTGTGAGCGAGGATGGTGAACGCGTGCAAGTGCTTGCTTCCGTCTATGTGCATCCTGACCATGTCGTTCTGACAGGGGTCGATCGGAAGATGATGGATTGGTTGGCGAAGCGCTGGTCTTCTGAGATCGCGCCTGGTTTGGTCGTTGAGACCGATGGCGTCCGCGATTTGAAGACGGCGAAGGCGTCTTCCGAGATTAGCACACTGTTGGCAGGTAGAGCATCGGCGATGCCCGGCGATGCGGATATTCCCCACAGTGAAATGGATGATGCGCAGGGTATTCCCCCAGGCGCAGCGGGTATCATGCAGGACTTTGAGGAAGAGCATTTTCGAAAATTGATCGATGATCCAATTCCCGCGCTTCAAGGCAAGTCGCCCAGAGAAGTTGCTCGTAGCAAGGATCCTCAATTGAAGGCCACCTTGGAACCGTGGGCCAAGAACTTTATCCACGGTCATTCGAAGAAGGAGGCGGAGTATGGTTATGTCCCAAAGGTCTTCTGGTTCTATAAGGAACTCGGTCTCGGGCATCTCTGGCCGTCTCATTGGCCCCAAGACTGATCTCTTTAGGGCACCTCCGAAAACCCGTCGATGCTGCTGTTGAGCGGCGACTATCATTTTGCAAATGATTTTCGCTGGCTTCATTCGTAGTGATGCGCGACTTTG
>JBLHHN010000362.1:0-6550 GCA_047616785.1 Verrucomicrobiales bacterium | reverse complement strand
CCACGATGGCCAACCTCCTTATCCACGGTGGATGCGGCGACCAAAGTCTTCCCGGCATCATCGTCGATGAGCTGTGCGTATACATTCTTATTGGAGAAGTAGACAGCGAGGCGAGGACGCTCCGCAGTGCCTGCAATCTTCTTACGAATGCGGCGATGAATCTTCTTCCGGATGACTCGACGATCAATATAACTCATTACAAATTCCTTACTAACGACAATAAAAATAATTACTTCTGAACACTCTTACCAGCCTTGCGGCGGACAAACTCACCCACCACTCGAACGCCTTTGCCTTTGTAAGGCTCAGGGGGATAATAGGCGCGCACCTCAGCGGCGAACTGACCGACCATCTGTTTATCGATTCCTTCAACTTTGATCTTCGTATTGTCCGTCACAGTGACGGTCAATCCCTCTGGAATCGGATGAAGCACTGGATGCGAGAACCCAAGACTGAGATCGAGGGCAGATCCTTTGACCGCAGCACGAAAACCAACGCCGATGATTTCCAAATCCTTGACGAAACCGTCCGTCACTCCTTGGATCATATTGGAGACCAGACTACGTGCGGTACCGTGAAGCGCTTTATTGACTCGCGAATCATCGGGACGGGAGACGGTGAGGGTGGTGTCTTCCTGACTCAACTCGATGCTGACAGGAAGATCCCAATCCAGCTTCCCTTTAGGACCTTCCACGACCACATGGCGATCATTTTGAGAGACCTTCACTTTGTCGGGGACCTCGATAACTTTATTTCCGATACGTGACATGATTAGTGGGCTTGAACTTAAATCTTAGAGGGGCTCTGAATCTACCAGACGAGGGCTAACACTTCACCACCGAGCTTTGCTTTTTTAGCGGCATGTCCCGTCATGAGACCTCGAGGAGTGGAAAGGATGGCGATGCCAAGTCCATTGAGGACGCGAGGAATCTCATCAGATCCAACATACTGGCGCAGTCCTGGACGGCTGACACGCTTGAGATCGGTCACGGCAGGGGTGCGCTCAACAAACTTTGTCTTCACCTTGATCTCAGGAAACTTCCCGGAGGTATCGACTTCGTATGACCACACATAACCCTCTTGCTGAAGGATACGAGCGATCTCCGCTTTGATCTTGGAGTAGGGCGCGCTGAACTCGTCTTTCCGTGCGCGACTAGCATTTTTCAAGCGCGTGAGGAAATCGGAGATAGGATCTGAAAGGACAGCCATGGTCTATAACGTTAGGGGTAAATACAATTTTAGGCCGCCGCGGCCTTGGACGGTTTGCGGAAGGGCATGCCCAGCTTTCCGAGCAACGCCATGGCGTGCTCATCAGAGTTCGCCGTAGTGACGATGGAGACATCAAACCCGAGATTCCGTTTCACTTTATCGAGCTCGATCTCAGGAAAGATCGTCTGATCAGAAATCCCCAGCGTGTAATTGCCACGGCCATCGAAAGCTTTGACAGAGATACCGCGGAAGTCACGGACACGAGGAATGGCAGTGTGAATCAAGCGTGAAAGAAACTCCCACATGTAGAGACGACGAAGAGTCAACTTACAGCCAATCTCCTGCTTTTCGCGGAGCTTGAAGTTAGACACGCTCTTCTTAGCCAAAGTAATGATGGGCTTCTGGCCGGTGATGAGAATCAACTCATTCACGGCGTCTTCGACCGCTTGCCCGCGATCTGGAGAAGAACCAACGCAGCAGTTGATTGCCACTTTTTCAACACGAGGTACTTCGTGGAGATTCTTCAGACCCAGCTCTTCTTGGAGGGCTGCGCGGACGGTGTTTTCGTAAAACAGTTGGAGTTCAGACTTCATGGCGATGGATTAGGACGCGCTCTTAGCAGCGGTCGCGAGCTTGACGTTTGAAATATGGATAGGGCCTTCGCGTTCGATGATGCCGCCTTCAGCCTCTTGAGATTTCCGAGTATGCTTCTTCACCATGCGGATACCTTCGACCACGACTTGGCTCTTGCCGCGATACACTTGCAGTACTTTGCCGGTCTTGCCCTTGTGAGCACCAGCGATGACCTCGACTAAATCGTCGCGATTGACATGAGTTTTGATGTATTTGCTCATAACACTTCAGGGGCGAGGGACACAATCTTCATGAAACTCTTCTCGCGGAGTTCACGAGCCACAGGGCCGAAGATACGGGTCCCACGTGGATTCTTATCTTTATCAATGAGGACAATCGCGTTGCGATCAAAGCGCAAAACGGAACCGTCTGGCCGCTTGATCGGAGCTGCAGTGCGAACGACCACAGCGCGAACCACTTCACCCTTTTTCACGCTGGCAGTCGGCGTCGACTCGCGGATATGCGCCGTGATAATATCACCTACGCCAGCCGAACGGCTACGTGTGCCGATGACTCCGATCATTTTAGCCACACGTGCGCCGGTGTTGTCGGCAACGTGGACTTTGGATTCCATCTGTATCATGATGTCAGGGAGCTAGTTGGTTTCGGTCTAAAATTAATGGCTAAGAACTTCTAACAAGCGCCAGCGCTTCAGCTTGCTCATCGGACGCATTTCCGTAATCCGGACGCGATCACCGATGGCCGCCTCCCCCTTCTCGTCATGAACGTAGAACTTGGTCGTCAATTTGACAATCTTGCGGAAATGCGGGTGTGGCACACGTCGGACGACGGCCACGACGATGGTCTTGTCCATCTTATCGGACACCACGACCCCGACGCGGGATTTGCGGAGGCCGCGCTTGGCCTCGGTTTCTGAGTTCTCGCTCATGTTAGGATTGGGAAAGGGATAACGGGTCTATCTAAGGTGTGACAGGTACTTTGCTAGGACGCAGCTTGTGCGCTTTGGAGCCGACGCTCCGAGATGATGGTTTCGATACGGGCGACCGAGCGGCGAACCAAACGAATCCGCGCAGAATTTTCAAGTTGGCCACTCTGTTGCTGCATGCGCAGGTGAGTCACCATCTCTTCTTTCATTTCACGCCGCTTCGACACCAGTTCATCCGTGCTCAGCTCTCGTAATTCAGTGATCTTCATCGTCAAGTAAGTGGGCAGTGATTAATGATTGTGACGGACCACGAAACGAACGCGGATTCCAAGCTTATTTGCGGCGAGGCGCATGGCTTCCCGAGCCGAAGACTCGGGAACACCGGCAACCTCGAACATCATGGTGCCAGGACGGACGATTGCTACCCACTTGTCAGGAGGCCCTTTACCCTTACCCATCCTGGTCTCAGGCGGGCGGCGGGTGATTGGTTTATGAGGAAAGATGCGGATCCACACCTTTCCACGACGCTTGAGGTAGCGGTTGATGGCGATACGACAGGCTTCAATCTGGTTACTGGAGATCCAGTCACGACCGAGACTCTGCATACCAAACTCACCAAAGCTCACCACGTTACCGCGCTGAGCAGTCCCTGCGCGACTCCCGCGCTGGGACTTCCGGTGTTTCACTTTCTTGGGCATCAATGCCATAACAAATGTCTTTCTAAATGGTTATTCAGTTAAAATCGTTTATCGGCGCTCGCGGTCACCGCCGCCACCTCTGCGCTCGCGGTGGTCTCCGCCAGATGGAGTACCGTCGGCTTTGGCTTCTTGAGGCTTCTTATTGACCCAGCATTTCACACCGATAACACCCCATGTGGTTTTGGCCTCACAGAATCCGTAATCAATCGGCACGCGCAGAGTCTGCAAAGGCACTTTCCCTTTACGATACCACTCAGCACGAGCAATGTCAGAACCGCCAAGGCGGCCAGCACAACGAAGCTTGATCCCTTCAGCACCAAAGTCGAGAGCGGTCTGAACAGCCCTCTTCATGGCGCGACGGAATGAAATGCGGCGCACCAACTGCAAAGCAACATTCTCAGCAACGAGTTGGGCGTCTGTTTCAGGCTGCTTGATCTCAAAAATGTCGATCTTGACCTGACGATCTCCCGTCATCTTGGAAATGTCGTTGGTCATCCGCTCAATCTCGGAACCCTTACGCCCAATGACCAAGCCAGGGCGCGCTGTGTGCAAAGTCACACGCACACTGTTCCATGCGCGTTCGCGAAGCACGCGGGAAAGAGCAGCGAATTGCAGGCGGCCCTTCAAATACTCACGAATGGCCAAATCGCCATGCAAGTAGGTGGGGAAGTCTGCTTCACTCGCGTACCATTTCGAAGCCCAGTCTTTCTGAACTGCCAGGCGGAAACCAATTGGATTTACTTTCTGTCCCATAATCTTAGATCGTTATCAGTTATTCCGCCGCTTCGTCCTCAGTTGGAGCCAACACAATCCGGATATGACAAGTGCGGCGTTTGATTGCACTCGCAGAACCGCGAGCACGTGGTTTGAATCGACGCATCGAAGGCCCTGGAGTCACCGTGGCTTCTTTCACCATCATGGTATCAGGATCGATGTCATGATTATTCTCCGCATTGGCGGCAGCAGACTTAAGAGTCTTGCCCACCAAATGCGCCGCCTTACGAGGCGTGAAGTTCAAGATATTCAGCGCCTGAGAAACGGGCAAGCCCTGGATTTCACGCGCGACATCACGCGCCTTAAGAGGCGAAATCCGAGCTGATTTATACGTAGAAATTACATTCATGTCTGTTCTCAATAAAACGTTTACACACCTTCGGGATCGATCTTCATACCGTCCCCTATCATGATTTGATCGTTAGGATCGCTAAGCTCTAAAAGAATCGCACCAGAAAACGCATCTCTAACATTGATGATCAGCGCCGTTCCGACGACGCGATCTTTCCGATGGAGCGAAATCGGGGTGCCGACTCGCAGACCTTGCTGCTGACCTGCATCGACCAACACCAAATTGTATTCTTTGTTCACCGTGATGACGCGAGCTTCATCCAGGGTCTTCACTTCCAATTGATCGTCTTGCAGGATCAGTCCAAGCGCTTCTTCTCCCTCACGTCCAGCCTTCTCGACAGCCAGACGCGCATTGGCATCCTCACTCGTCGCGACTTTCATGAATTCCTTCATGGCAGTTAGCAAGCTCATGAAAGCTTGCGAGGCCCTCTCTTTATCACGCTGCAAGAGCCGCAAATCAGATGCCGCTTTCACCAAGCTTTCTTCGCGATCCAAGACTCCGCTAAACAGTTCAAGATGAAGAAGAGCCTTCTTATTAGTCTCCCTCAACTCCTCAAGTTCCACCGTGGCAGCACTCGTGTTCTCTGCGAGAACCCGATTGGCACTGCTAAGGTTCTTCACCATGGCTTTCAGCTGATCATTCTCGAGCAAAGCCGCATTGAGATCTTGATCGAGTTCCTCAATGATCTGAACGTGAGGCGCCTTCTCGTCGACCGCATCTTGTGCCAAGGCCACACCTGTCCCCGAGAACGCTCCGACGAGCGCCCCTGCAACGAGATGAATTTTTACCTTGGTGAACATGTGATGAGTATCGCGAGAATCCTAATGCTTACTTCTTGCCCTGACCGCCGTGGGCGATGAATTTACGTGTCGGCGAGAATTCGCCAAGTTTGTGCCCGACCATGTTCTCTGAAACGTAGACGCTTGTAAACGTCTTGCCATTGTGAACAAGGAAAGTGTGCCCAACGAAATCAGGAATGATTAAGCTGCCACGAGACCAAGTCTTGATCGGCTTCTTGTTATCCGCATCGCCCTGCTTATCGACCTTGGCCAATAGCTTATGGTCAACGAACGGTCCCTTTTTGAGTGATCTACCCATGAGTAAAGTGTGTTAGAGTGAAAGCGTGGATTAACGACGCTTCTTATCGCGGCGACTGGTTACAATGAAAGCATCGCTAGCCTTCTTCTTCGAACGCGTGCGTAGCCCCTTGGCATGTCCCCAAGGACTCTTCAAGTGCTGACGACCACCGCCAGACTTACTCTTGCCCTCACCACCACCGTTGGGGTGATCTACCGGGTTCATGCACATGCCGCGCACGGTCGGACGAATCCCTTTCCAACGTGACCGTCCGGCCTTGCCGCTGACGATGTTCATGTGATCGCCATTTCCGACGACGCCCATGGTGGCATAGCACTCTTCGTGAATCTTGCGAATCTCACCTGAAGGCATTCGCACAAGAGCATAACCCGCCTCACGGTTTGACAGAGTAGCTGACTGGCCAGCGCTGCGCGCCACCTGCCCACCACGACCCGGCTGCAGTTCAATGTTATGGATCGAACTACCCAAGGGAATGTTTTTCAAGGGAAGCGCATTGCCGACCTCCGGAAGCGACTTCTCACCAGAAATCACACTCGCACCAACGGCGAGACCAGCGGGGGCCAAGATGTAACTTTTCTGGCCATCCTTGTATTCGATGAGCGCGATGCGGGCAGAACGATTCGGATCATATTCGATTGCGGTCACGTTCGCGGCTTCGTTATGACGCCCCCGCTTGAAATCAATCAAGCGATACTTACGCTTGTGACCACCACCAATATGACGACAAGTGATGCGGCCACGGTTGTTCCGTCCACCCGTTCTCTTGCGAGGTTCTAAGAGAGACTTTTCAGGCTCCTTCTTTGTGAGTTCACTGAAGTCCGACCACATTTTATAGCGGTTGGACGGTGTGACTGGCTTATAAGACTTTAAAGGCATGGCTCCCTAGTAGGTAGAAGTTGT
>JBLHHN010000361.1:0-6562 GCA_047616785.1 Verrucomicrobiales bacterium | reverse complement strand
ACCACCGGTGGATCAACATTCGCCAAGTTCTCATCAGCAACGAATGTGTCGATTTCATAAGACGCCAAAAGAGATTTAGCGACGTGCGCCGATGGCGTGTCTGAATAAAAGCGAAGGACAATCATAATAGGAATCAGTTAGGCTTATTCTGCGGTCTTCTTGGCGACGAAATCAACCACCAGGACTTTGTCCAAATGCGGCCGAAGAATCTTCCCGAAATCCTTGTGCGCTTGGTGTGGCAGGTAGGCATCGAGATCAGCTTTGCTTGCGAATGTGACGAAGAAGCAATGCGTGAACCCATTATCAAGCCCCTCGGGACTGACATTGGTGCCCCATTCGAAATCTTTAATCTTGAGATCCACCACGTCTTTCAAGGCAGCAAAAGCCTTCTCCACTTTCTGGACATTCTCTTTACTGGCAGTTTCCTTAAATTTGAAAAGGACGACGTGGCGATAGGGCGCTTCTTCGGCCTGCGAAGTGGAAAGTGTCATGGCTAGAATAAGTGTTCCGAGGGTGATGAGTAATTTCCGAAGATTGGTCATTTCACAAAGTGGCCGTGGTACTCCAAGAGAGCAAGCCCGCACTCGCACTGGATACTAGCGCACGATTACTCTCGACACTATCATATACTTTTCAGTAATCTGGCGCGATGCGCTCGCAAGGCGCTCGCAATTCGAACCCACCACCATGAAATCCCATCCATTTGTATCTCACTTGGCCGCCACCTGCGTTCTCTATATGCTCGGTGGCTTGGCAAACGCCCAGAACACCGTCCTCTGGGAAGCCTTCAATGATTACCGCCCCACGGAAGGTGTGACTCATGAGAATGTCTCTGGCCATGACACTCGCGTCGTGGACGATGGGGGCCCACTGATCAATTTCGAAACAGGTGCCGAGCTGCCTGTTTCGATCTTGGTCACTGCCAATGGAGACGGCGTGCCTGATGACTTCGGCGCGATCACGGCGCCCAATGCGGGAAGTCCAGCCGATCTTCTCTTCGCCGGAAAGGTCGACAATGCGAATGAAGGACTGCCCGGTCTCCGCGGCGGAAGTAATGCTCTTGTCGAACTCACGTTCACCGGACTGGATCCCACCAAGCGCTACAATGTTAGAGGAACCGTCAGCCGTGGAGGTCTCTATGGGGATCGTTGGAGTGTCTTTACGATTGCCGGAACCGAGGCGCACGTCGCCGGGCATGTGGATGGTAGTCCGGACCAGAACATCATCACAAAAGTCACATTCGAAACGGCGGAGCTCACCGTAGACCAAGTCGCTCTCAATGCAGGGGACAACAAAGCCGGTTCCTTAGTCGGCTGGGACAACATCGAGCCAGGAGCTGATCGCGCGTTCACCATCACCATGGAACAATACGGTGGCCCGACACCCTTCGGAGACGCGGCAAGAGGGGTCATCGAACGCTACGGCTATGGATTCACCGCGCTCTATCTCGCAGAACTAGAATCATCTGGCAATCTGCGCATCACCGAGAACCCACCGGTGTCCACGGCAGTTCCCGTCGGAGAATCGGTCACGCTTTCCTTGGAAGGCAGCAGCCCAGATCTGATCACCTATCAATGGCAAAAGACAGCCCCAGGTGGCGATGCCTTCACAGATATCGAAGGCGCCACTGATGCCTCCTACGACACGGGATTTCTCACATTAGCCGATCACCTCACATCCTACCAATGCGTTCTCACCAGCGGCGGCAATGAACTCATCAGTGGGGTCTCAGTCATCGAAGTCGATGGCGTCCTCCCCGCCGTATCGAGTGTCGAGCCTGGCATCAACTTCGATTCCGTTTACGTCACATTCGCCGAGCCGATGAAGCTCGCCCTTCTTGCGAATCGCACCAACTACGCGATCGATGGGCTCTTTATCGACGATGTCACCGTCCGTGATTCCGTCACGGTTCGCCTGCACACCAGCCCTCAACCGAAATCCGCCACCTTCACGCTCACCGTGCAAGGGGTGCAAGATCTGTCCGGTAATGTGATAGACCCCGGCACCTCGGTCGAGTTCAAGACCTTCACCTTTGCCAATGAAGCGGTCGGCCTGGAAATCTGGGAGAACGTCGGAGGCGGGACGATCGAGGAGTTGAGAAACTTCGCTCGTTTCCCACAGCAGCCAGACGTGGACTTCTCCGTCGCGAGCATCGATTCTCTGCTCATCTTCGAAGATGGCCCTAAGAACACCTATGGTGGCCGTTTCCGAGCCTGGCTCATCCCTGACGAAACAACGGACTATCATTTCTTCCTTCGAGGCGACGACAATGCCGAATTCCGAATCAGCGAAGGAACTCAATTCGGCCCCTTGGAAGATCCGGACAGATTCGCTGACGCCAGTGCCGCTGGCAATTTGCCCTTCCAAGAACCAGATACCGACGACTCCACCACCGGCCCCATTTCACTCGAAGTCGGAAAGAAATACGCAGTGGAAGTGCTGTGGAAAGAAGCCAACGGTGGTGACCGCGCACAGCTGGCCTGGCGCAAGGTAGGAGATGCCACACCCGCAGAATCATTGAAGCCTATTCCAAGCGAATTCTTCTGTTACTTCGGGTCCAAGAGCTTCGACACGGACAATGATGGTCTCTCAGATGCCTACGAAGTTTTAAATGGCCTCAATGCGAATTTGAATGATGCCAATGGCGACATTGATGACGATGGTCTCACAAACATCGAAGAACACGACTTGGGAACGGCGGCAAATCTTGCCGACACGGACGCCGATGGCATTGAAGACGGTGCAGAAACCGGCACTGGCATCTATGTTAGCCCAGCGGACACAGGCTCCGATCCCCAGATCGCTGACACCGACACGGACACCCTCGCGGACGGTGCGGAGGTTGCCGGCGGCACCGATCCTAACAAGAGCGATACGGACGCAGATACTTTCGCAGACAATGTCGAGCTCGCTCTGAACACTGATCCCGTGAGTGCGGCCAGCAAACCAGATGTCATCATCGGCGTCGATCTAGGCACTTGGGACGAACCGACTGTCTGGTCCGATGGCCAAGCCCCCACCGCCGCCAAAGACTATGTCGTCGTAAATACCGTGACCATCGAAGTCTCCGCCAACACAGGCGCTTTCCCAGGCAATTCACTGACCCTCCTTGGCCCTGGCATGTCCTTCCGCGCCAACCACGCGGAGACCGCCAGCGGAAACGTCATTCTAAATGACTCCACCTTGAAAGTCCGTGCTTCCAATACCCTCGATGGCAACCTGACCATGAATGGACGTATCTTATTCGACGTTCAGAACAATGACTTCGTGTTAGACTCCTGCCTCAAAGGCGCACCTCTTCTCACCATCCAGGGAAATGACGAAGCGTTAGGCGGCATTCAATTGAATGGAACAGGCAATGAATACAACGGACTCACCACGATCACCGGTACCGATGTGTTCGCCAATGCCGAAGGCACGCTGGGCGATCGCTCAATCACGCTTGTCGGAGGCGGCCTGCACTTCGGTTATGACTACAACAGCCCCACCGCGCTCTTAAAGATTCGCGGAGGTGATTTCCGATTGAGCTTGAATGGCGACGTCACCATGGCCGATGTCGCCGGTATCGATGAGAACGGCAACGCTCTCTTCAGCCTCTTTGACCTCGGCGGCCCAGGCCCTTACTCGATCGACGATCTCCTCGGTGCCTTTCAGTTAGAAGAAGGACTCGAAGGCGAGGGCACTCTAACGCTCACCGGAAACACCGCCGATGCCGACATCGACGGACTTCTCGACGATTGGGAAACCGCCAACTTCGGCAATCTCGTCGCCTTGCCTAACGAAGACCCCGATGGCGATGGCTTAAGCAATCTCGCCGAAGAAGTCGCCGGGACCAATCCCAAAGTGTTCGATGCGCCAGACATCGTCGACCCACCGATCATTGTAGATCCTCCCAATCCCACGGACGACGCCCCCGTAATCAGCGCTGTCACCAAGGACGCTTTTAGCATCAGTCTAAGTGTTCCCGCAGGCACCACCTTCGATATCGAGTACTCCGAGGATCTCAAGACCTGGAGCGTCATCGGATCAGGCATCACCGGGAACTACAGTGACGCCGACGCCGCCCGCGTTGCCAAGTCGAATGGCTATTATCGTGGCGTGGTGAAGTAGGCAGGCAGTCATGTTGAGAATCCCAGTTCAGGCTCTAGCGTTTATCGCACTCTATGGAAATCTTTCATGGGCTGCGGAACCCATGCCTTCAAGCAATAAGCCTATCATCCTCTTTGCCTTAGCCGATGACCAGTCATGGCTCGATGTGAGTGCCATGGGAAGCGCGATCGCCAAGACTCCTGCGTTTGACCGAGTCGCCAAGGAAGGCGTTCTGATGACGCATGCGTTTGCGACTTGTCCCTCGTGCCCCCTCGCGTAGCTCTATCCTAACAGCACGCCACATCCGGCAGATTAAACAGGGCGGCGTGCTTTATGTTACGATTCCTGAAAAGCACCCTGTGTTTTCCCACCTGCTAGAGGACGCCGGTTATCAAGTGGGCTATACAGGGAAAGGTTGGGGACCTGGCAATCTCACCGCCGGCGGCTTGTCACGAGATCCCATTGGCAAAGAGTACAATGAAATTCAAATGAAGTCCGCGCCGGGTGGCATCGATGTCCGCGACTACGCAGGCCACTTCGATGCTTTCCTAAGTGACCGGAAGGACAACGCCCCTTTCTTCTTCTGGTTCGGGTACACCGAACCTCATCGTGTCTATGAAGATGGCATTGGTCTCAAGTCGGGAAAGAAACTCGCCGATGCCACCGTCCCCAAGTTCTGGCCTGACACGGATCTCGAGCGAAGCTACATTCTGGACTACGCCTACGAGATCGAGTGGATGGATGCTCACTTGCAGCGCATGTTAGACAAGCTTTCACAATTGGGTGCGTTGGATAATACGCTAGTCATGGTCACCAGCGACAACAGCATGCCCTTTCCGCGCGCTAAGGTGAACCTCTACGATCACGGCATACGCATGCCGCTCGCCATTCGCTGGCCAAAGAAGATCCCCGCAGAGCGCGTGATTGATGATTTCTCGAGTCACATTGATTTGGCGCCGACCTTTCTTGAAGCAGCCAACATCGCCCCTCCGAAAGAGATGATTTGACGGAGTCTCATGCCAATTCTAGCAACCAAAGCATCTGGCATTGTCGATCAAACGCGCGACCGCGCCTACTTGGCGCTCGAACGCCACACATGGTGCCGTCCGAATGGAGCAACGTATCCCACTCGCGGCCTACGCACCCGAGACCACCTCTATCAGCGCAACGACCAGCCGGAACGATGGCCAACCGGCGGCCCAACATTCGTTTCCTCTAACAAGACTTTTCACGGTGACGTGTGGCGTGGGGTGTGACCTGGATATAATGTGATAAAGAGAGGGCTATCGGGAGCTTGTTTTCACGGATGCTCCATGAGTCATGAAATCGTGATTTATGACGAAATACCAAATTTGGAGATATTTTGCCAGAATTCGTCCCACCGTTTTGTCGTCTGCCTAAGGGCGCTTAAACATAAAACCGTATCAGCCCCTTTTTCTTTCCACTTCATCCCTGACCCACACATTCGCTCTCTGGCGATCACTTTGCAGGCAGCTTCGGTCACTCCCGATCCAATTGGTAAGTGGCCTTTTCGGTAACTCGCATAGTTCATGCGTTTTAGATTGTTTTCAAAATAGGAAATGGCCTTTCCAAGGTCCTCACGTATCTTCTTTGTTAAACTCTTCGATTGCGCCTCCTGGAATTCCTCCAATATGGCGGTCGCCGCACCATGGTCGTGCTTGAGGCTATGACATGCACCCTCAATCCATTCGATTCGGTCTTTCTTTGATGTTCCGTGCCACTCCAGACCGTGTGAACGGGGCATCTCAGAGGCACTTAAGGCCGTAGATCTTGTTCCACGGGAAACGATGACTCTCCTGCGATTCTCGTCCCACGAAAAAAATGAGAAAACGTAGCTGACTTCATCTCCATTTTCAGATGAACGAGGCGATGCAGATTCGCCAGAGCACCTTCGCATCCAGTCAGTTCAAATGCCCCTTTCACGGCCAGAACCAAGATTTCGACTGCCTCCACAGACATGGGTTTTACGAGCGTTACGCCAACGCTCACGCCGACACCAAGGTCGCCATCTACAGATTCCTCTGCAAGTTCACCGGGAGGACGCTCAGCATTCTTCCGGACGACATGTTGCCCTACTGGCCACTTCCCGTCCCGGAGCTAGATGACTATTTCCAGCGGCGAAGGACTGCTGGAGATGAGGACTCAGAGGAGCCAGCAAGGACTTCCAATGAACTGCCCGAGAGAGCTTGGGTTCACTTTTGCAGTGCGGCACGGCTTCAAAGTCTTGCCCAATACTTCGGGCAACGCCTTCCTCTTGGACAAAGCCCGAAAGCCGTCTGGCAATCCATCAAACGAACCGGCGGCACACTCCAAGAGATTCTCTGGGAACTCGCCCAAGCCGGAAGAAGCCTGCTGGGAGATTATCAATGTCTCCGTCCACCGAAAGCAGAACCTGAAGCCTAACAATATCCCGCCACCATAAAATCGAGTGCACACATAACGTTTTACTTTC